>CADAPH010000027.1 GCA_902789745.1 Oscillospiraceae bacterium
CCGGTAACAGAACACGCAGGCAAGGCCGATGACCAGCAGGATGACGAACTTGCGCGTGAAAAGAATGCCCAGCATGGAGAAATCGCCCGCGTTATTGGGGTTTGCGAGCAGGAAGACCGCGCCCTCGAAGGTGCCGGCGGGGCAGATGTACTTGCAGAAGCCCGGCAGCGCCACGCCGTGGGCAACGCCGTACCAGGCCGTGATCCCCACAACGAAGACCGCCAGGAGGATGTACTTAAGCCAGGTCAGCGCGCGGGTGACGCGGCTCTTTTTGAGCTTCGGCGTGGGGATCTTGTGCAGCAGCTCCTGGATCAGCCCCAGGGGGCAGAGCCAGCCGCAGATCGTGCGGCCGAGGATCAGGCCATAGAGCATGAGAATACCGAAGACATAGAAGCCGACCTGCTTGTTCGTCGTGCCGATGGCGTTCTGGAGCGCCCCCAGCGGGCAGGCCCCGACTGCGCCGGGGCAGGAATAGCAGTTGAAGCCGGGGACGCAGAGCCCCTTGGTCGTGGGGCTTTTGCTCTTGTAGATCTCGCCCTCGACAAAGCCCTTGAGATGGGCGTTATAGAGCAGGGCGCAGTAGAGCTGTACAAGCCGTCTCTTGGACGGTCGGTGGGATTCCCACCAGGAAGTTTTCACATTATCCAAGGCCAACACACTCCGTACAAATTCTGATCGCCTTGTTGATGACGGCGGTCATGCTGCCGTTGAGGATGCCCGCGATGATGAACACCACGGCCAGCGTCAGCAGGACGAGGCGCAGGATCACGTAATCGCGCGCGGGCGTCTTCTCTTTCGGCTCCGCCTTGATTCCGGCTTCCTTCTCTTCTTTGATGCGGGCCATGATCGCGTCATACTCCCGCCGGATGCTTTTACCCTCAAGAACCGTGGACACAATCAGGCACGCGATGCCCGCCGCAGTCCATGGCAGCACATGCGCGGCCAGCGCCTTGATCATCTCTTCCAGATCGCCGTTCTGGAAATGACTGCCGTTGAGCATGTACAGCAGGATCGGCAGCATGCAAAGGCCAAACGCGCCCCAGCCGCCGTACCGGAGCTTTTGCTGCAAAGCCCGCTCCTTTTTCATTTCCGCGCTCGGCTCCGCCACGCGATCCGCCATGAGATTGCGCATAAGCTCAATATCCTTGACCGGTTTGTCCTGTTCCTCGTCCCGGACGCCGAGAACCGCGCAGGTGACCGTCACCGCCACGGCCAGCACGGCGACCGGCATGACGGTGTTCAGCGCAGCCGCCGCCTTTTCACGGGTGTAGACCCAGGCGAGGGGATTTTCCTGCTTCTCTGCGACGCCGTCTCTGTAGATGCCGACGGCCGCGGCGGCAAGCATCACGACCAGGATCACACACAGCGCCGACTGCAGGAGCAGCAGCATTTTATTTTTTGTCACATTCATCACGCTCCTGTTCTGAAAAAGCTATTTTCCCGGTAACCTTACTCTGCAGCTTTGGTAATCACGATCTCAACGTCGCAGTATTCTCTCAGCGTCTCGTATTCCGCCTCGTGCTTTTCATAGCCTGCCGGCGTTTTGAGGATATGAACCGTATAGACCGCGCCCGCGGGCTGGTCAAAGCTTGCATAGCCGTCCGCGTTTGTCTTCCCGATCAGGCAGGCTGCGTCGGAGCAGAACTGCACCGTGGCTTTCTCCACGGGATTTGTGCCATCCGTGACGTGTATGCGGTAGGTGCGCAGGCCGTTGGGACTTACAGGGGGTACTTCCACGGGTGCAAGCGCTTCCGCTGCCGGTTCTTCGGAAGGCTCTTCCACGATCGTCTCAATCAGCTCAGCATCAGATTCCGCGGGTTCCCCGGCGGGCTCTTCCACAGGTTCTGCCGCGGGCTCTTCCGCCGGTTCTTCAATCGGCTCTGCCTCGGGTTCCGCGGCAGGTTCTACTGCAGGCTCGGCGGCGGGTTCCTCCGTGGGCTCCGCCTCGGCAGCGGTCGTATCGGCTGTCGTCTCTTCCGCAGGCTCCGGCCCCTTCATGTCCTCGAGCATCTTCATGGCAGGGGCATATTTCTCCGCAAGCGCCGCGACCGGCTTTGTGAAGGTCATACCGTCTGCCAGCTCATCGACACAGGCGAGAACGCGCGCATACTCTTCGGCATAGTCGCCGCCCGGCGTCGTTCCCTCCGCGGTCTGATGCGCCCGGTGGAGATAAAAGCTGTAATCCCCGAGCTGGGCCAGCTTCACGGCATTTTCGGCGTTCAGACCGAGATCGCTGTCCAGCGCCTCTTTGTAAGCGTCGATCACGGCGTCGAAATCCTGCCCGCCGCCCACGCAGTAGACAGAGCAGACCGAGCATCCGGCGTCGAAGTATTCCCGAATCTCCTCGGGCGTCGCCGTCTGCTCGCCGACCACCTTCTGTGCAAGCTCCGCAAGGCGTTCCGCCGGCATGGCAAAGTAGAGGAAATCCACGCACCGGATATCGTCCAGAACGCTGGTATTCAGCGGAAGCAGCGTCCCCTCCAGATTCCGCATCCCCTCCGGCAACAGGAAGGCCACGCCGCAGCCGGCAAAGGCCTCGCCCCCTGCCGCATCCTCCGCCATGGCCGGGGCGCCGAAGGAGGTAAGCACCAGGACGGCAAGCAGCAGACTGATCCATTTTTTCATATGCGATTCCTTCTTTCCGTATTCAGATTTTTCTTTTTATATTCAGCTCGCTTCGCTCCGCTTGAGATGACAGTAAAACCGCAAAGAACCGCGCCTATACCTCTTCCTCGAGGATCGTGACGATCACGCCGTCGGGGCCGGCGAAGCTCAGCTGCCGCTGGCCGGTATAGGGATCCTGCTCAAAGGGGCCGGTGACGATGTCATGCTTCAGAAGGCGCTCCTTGATCAGCGGGAGATTGCGGGCCGAAATGCTCAGATACTGGGTGGGCAGCTTTGCCGGACGGTTGGAGCAGCGCACCTCCACCTGCGTCTTGCCCATCTCAAAGAGGAAGTCCGTCCCGAAGGAATATTCCGCCGTGAGCTGTCTGCGCGGTTTGAAGCCGAGCTGTGTCACATAGAAATGATAGACCGCTTCCTCGTCGGTGCCGAGCAGGGTGGTGCGGGAGAGGTCGATACGGCGGGCGAAGGGATAGAGCGCGCTGCGCCGGGCCGTCTTCTGCCAGCGGCGATTGGTAAACAGCTCCCGCCGCCAGTCGGGATGCGTCACCACATACCCCACCCAGATATACAGCATCTGGCCGATAAACCCGCCGAGGGTGTTGGCCAGCAGATCGTCCATATCATAAAAGCCGCGCCGGAAAATGAGCTGAAGGTTTTCCGTAACAAAGGAAATGATAAAGCAGGCCAGCACCGGTCTGATCCCGGAGCGGGCGCGGAAAAACTCAAACACATAGGGCAGCAGATATCCCATGGGGATGAAGAGCATGATGTTCATATAGACCTGCGTGATATCCTCAAACTTCACCACGCGGATATGCGTAAAGGCCTGCTGCACACCCTCCTTGAAAATGGCGACAATAAAGTCGAACAGGCCGTAATCCGTGTCGATGGCGTTTTGCAGATCGGCAAAGGGGGCAATGTGGACAAGGTACGCCTCGGAAGCCGAGCGGGAGAAGAACACCAGGTAGGCATACGCCGCAATATAGACGGCGAAGACGCCGAAGAGGATCATCTGCCGGATCTGCAGCAGCGCATCCGCGTTGGGATTGCTGCTCACCCCGTGGTGGAGGTTGACGCCCAGTCTCGCGCACACCCGCCTGTCAATCAGCGGAAGCACAAAGACCAGCACCAGCACCAGGCAGGTAACGATGATATTGGTGGACAAACGGTTTGCGTTCAGCATGTGAGTACCGTCCTGAAACAAAGAAAAGATAGAGAGATGTCCGCTGCCGTCTCAAAAGCTCTCCAGCACCGCGCGGATAAGAGACTCCGCATCGGCGGGCGGGACGGCCGGCCTCGCGGCTGTGCTCCCCTCGCGGAGGCACTGCATCCCATAGCGCAGAAGCTCCTCCGAGAAGGTGTTGCGGGTGCCGCTGTCCTCCGCGCCGAACTCCACAGATACCAAAACATGCGGGTTTCCCTCCGCGTCCTCCGCCTCAACGGCGGCGACAAGGCAGGAGCCGGACATGTTCGTCGTCCCGGTCTTGAGCCCCACGGTATTCGGGAGGTTGTACAGCAGCGTATTGCTGTTGGAAACGGTGATATCCAGCGATTCGAGATACACGCTCTTCATGGAGGTGATGCGCGTCAGATCGGGGTAAGCGCGCAGCATGTAGGCGACGAGCCGGAACATATCCGCGGCGCTCATGCGGTTCTGGATCTTGGTCGCCGCCAGGTTGTCCGTATAGACGGGCAGGCCGTGGCAGTTGTAGAAAACCGCCCCGTCTGAGAGGTCGAGAACCCGCGCCTTGCGGTTCATGCGTTCGACGAAGGCCGCTTCGCTGCCCGCGGTATGGATGGCCAGGGCGAGCGCGCACTCGTTGCTCGAGCGCAGGAGCATCCCGCACAGCAGCTCCGTGAGGGTGACCTCTGTCCCGGTCAGCAGATTGATCATGCCGTCCGCCGTGCGGGAGAGCTGCTCCGCCTCCTCTGTGATCTTCACCTTGTCGGCAAGGCTGATCTCCCCGTCCGCGACGGCGTCCATGATGACGGCAAAGCTCATGAGCTTTGTGGTGCTGGCGATGGGAACGGAAAGCTCCGGCTCCCACGCGCTGAAGATCTCACCGGTGGTCGCGTCCCCCACGAGGGCGGAGTGCACTTCATAGTAGAAGCCGTCCTCCCTCAGCGTCTCAAGGTCGATCCGGTAAACCCCGGCGGTGTTCAGTAGGATTCCCCTTGACGAGACCTCCACGTCCAGATCGAGCTGCATGGCCAGATCCGTCAGGCTCATGAAGCAGTCCCGGCGCTCGGCCGTATTCTGTCCCATAAAGCTCTGATACCAGACGGCGCGGCCGTCAAGCTCGACGGTATTGTAAAAGAGATCCCCCGCCGTGTAGACATAGGGCGCACCCGTGCGGGAAAAGACTTCGGGGAAAGGCTCGTTCTCCCCGCCCTGGGGCGTGTAGGCCGTGTTTGTGGTGATCGTGACCTGATCGCCCGAGATCGTCAGTCCGAAGCTTTTGGCCGTCCCGTTCAGGGCCGCCGCCATATCCCGCAGGGAGACATAGCGGTTGTTGCCGTAGCCGTAATGCAGGGTCTTGACGGTCTTCGCTTCTCCCCCGTCCACATACAGCGGCAGATTTTCCAGATAGGGCAGCGTAAAGCTCACGTCCGCATAGGCCGGAAGCGACAGCGTCAGCAGAAGGCACAGCGTCAGCAGCGTGCACAGCAGGCGTTTTGTTCTCTCAGTTTGCACGCTCGTACACCTCCGTCTTCTCCTCCCGGACAAGAGCCATCACGCCGTCGTCCACGATGCAGCGGACAGGCTGTCCGTCGATGCGCATGCGCTGTCCGTCGATCTCATAGCTGCCGCTGCCTTCATAGCTCTCGCGCAGCTCATCCGGAGTCGGCAGAAGGCGGGGGCCGTAGCTTTCAAGGTATTGCGCGCTTGACATGCCGATGGCCTTCCGGAAGCGCGTCTCGGCGTCCTCCGGCGTACCGGATGCGCGGCCCGCGTCGGCAAAGCGCAGAAGCAGCAGCTCCCGCAGCGTGGCGGCCAGGGCGTTTTCCGCCTCCTTCTCCGCCGCTTCAAGACTGCTTTCCTCCACTTCCCTGCGCCATCCGCTGTCCGGGGTCAGCTCCAGCAGTACACTGACCCGAATGGGAGGCAGCCTGTCGGCGGTGTCCACCCGCTCGCCCAGCTCCGCCCTTTGGAGCCAGCCGTTAGCCCTCGCGCGGGCGGTCTCTGTCAGATCGACATACATCCGCCACCGTCCGACCGGAGAGGTATTCGGCCCTTTGTAGACGCGCAGGGCGAGGGCGCAGGAAATCGCCGCCAGCAGAAACACCACCAGCAGCAAAAGCAGCACGACCAGCTTATGTCCGCGGCCCGCGCCGCTCCTTTCATTCTTCACGCAGATTCTCCTTTTATGTTAATCCCCTTATGTTATTTATATTATGTGTATTATTATATGTAATCTATATTATGTAAATCATCTTGCCATTTTCCCCTGAGACTGTCCCCCTGGCGAAGATGACAGGATTTACGTATTATCCTGGTGAATCCGCAGGGCAAAGGTTCCGCCTCCGGGAAGGACAAGCCCCTCCCCTACGGGATGTTATCAACGAAAACTTCACAATACCACCCGGATAATTCCGGTCATGTTCCCCGCCGTCATTCCGAGCCAGTGTCGCAACACTGGCGTGGGAATCCGTCTCTCCCAGCGGCCAGCCCAAGAAATGGCTTTTTTCAACGGGTTTGCATTACGAAGGGAAAACGGATTGCCACACCAGTGACGTCGGTCACTGGTTCGCAATGACAAGCCGGGACATTTCCGCTTTCATCTATCTGCGCAAAGAATGTGAAGTTTATGATGTTACGGTCCCCCTACGGATAAATCGTGATGCATTGTAAATTATGTCAACTAATTTCCGTTAATTAAATTATGTATTTCGTTTTGTGTAAATAAATTTATGTAAACTATATTATGTCTCATCCGGGTTCCACGGCAGCTCTACAAAGGTGGGCTCATGCGCCATCGCGGGCAGGAGCTTCTCCAGCACATCCGCCGTCCGAATCCGCAGGGATGAGGTGTTGATGCAGGGGTGCATGCCGATGGCCTCCTGCCCCAGCAGATCGCGGTCGATGAGCAGGCGCACCTTCTTCTCCCTGTCGTTCATAAGGCCCAGCACGCTGACCGAGCCGGGCGTGATATCCAGATATTGCAGCATCTGTTCCGGGCTTGCAAAGGACAGACGCGCAGAGCCGATCTGTTTGGAAAGCAGCTTTGTCTTGAAGGGCTTCTCCCCCGGCATAAGCAGGAGCCAGACCTCGGTCATCTGCCGGTTGGTGAGGAACAGGTTTTTGCAGATCTCGCAGCCCAGCAGCTTCTCGATCTCCTGACAGGCCTCGATGGTGTCGGCGTGCTCATGGTCGACGCGGGTGAAGGAGATTTTAAGACTGTCCAGCAGATCATAGCAGCGCTCTTCTTTGGGGATGCGCTTGTCCGCGGGTCTGCCGGAATAAACTGTGGGGTCGATATACATGTCTGTCTTCCTCCCTGTTGTTGGTTTATCCGATCACGTCGGTCAAGACGCGCAGGGCGTTTCGGTAAAAGATCTTCTCCGCATTGTCGCTGCCGAAACGGTCGGCGATCAGCTCGCCCAGATGCCTGAGGCCGCCGTAATCCTGCATCTCCAGCGTGCAGTTGATCCCGTCGAAGTCGGAGCCGAGGGCTACCGCCTCCATTCCGGCGTGGTTTGCGATGTACTCCATATGGCGCAGAATATCTTCGTTTGGGGTATATTCGGCATTCAGGCGCAGAAATCGGGAATAGAAGTTCACGCCGCACACGCCGCCCCTGTCGCCGAGGGCGTGAAGCTGCTCATCCGTGAGATTGCGGCTGTGATCGCAGAGGGCGCGGGCACAGGAATGAGACGCTGCAAAAGGCTTTTTGTTCTCGCGCGCCACATCCCAGAAGCCGCCCTCCGACAGGTGGGAGACGTCGACAACCATGCCGAGCCGCCCCATCTCTTCCAGCACCTCAAAGCCGAAGTCCTTGAGTCCCTTCGCGTGCTGGGCGGGATCGGTAGAATTGGGAAAGCCGATGCAGTTTTCATAGTTCCAGGTCAGCGCGATCATGCGCACGCCGCGATCATACATGATCCGAAGGCGTTCGAGCTTCCCGTCAATACAGGCGGCGTCCTCCACCGTCAGCATGGCGGAGGCAAGGCCGCGCTCAGAGTTCTTCCGCAGCTCTTCCATACTGCGCACAGGCCGCAGGCGATCCGGAAAACGCGCCGTCTCCCGCTCAAAGCGCTCTGTCTGCTGCAGGAAGAAATCCCAGGGGTCTTCCCGGATACCGTACTCCTCCGCGCAGTCGTGCAAGGGGATAAAGTTGGCAAAGCACTGGAGCATCGACCCGCCGCTTACAAGCTTGTCAAGGTCGATATGCCCCGGGGCGTTGTCCAGCCCGCAGTTTTCCTGCTGCATGATCATCAGCGTATCACAGTGCAGATCCATAAAGGTCGGCTTCACGAAGTTTTTTCCTCCTGCTTTCCGATTTTGTCCGGCATGGCCTCCCCCGCCTCGATCAGCGGGAGATACCAGCTTTCATAATAATATGGCTTTTCATCCTCGCCGCCGGGCCAGCGGCTGCCCCAGGGGCGCAGATAGATCACATAATGAAAGCCGCCCTTCCCGACAGCTTTGTATTCGCCCTCGATTACCCATAAAAGGCCGGAGGCGTCCTCGCTGCGCGTGACCGTCCAGTCGTCCTCCGTGAGTTCACGGTCGAGAAAGCTGCCGGAGACGCAGCGCAGCGCGCTGTCCTTTTCCTCCAACTGTGCGGAGGCAAGCCAGTCCTCCCGCGGCATATCTTCATCCCAGAGCAAAAGACTGAGTCCGCCGCCGCGCATATCCATTTCGGCACAGCAGTCCCAGTAATACCCGTACATCTTTGCCCAGTCGCCGCTTGTGTGATCCATCTTCCACCAGCCGTACCACGCGGCGGGAAGGGTGGACGCGGCCGCCTTTCGCGCTGCCTTGGACGAGGGCGCGGTGGTCTCCGGCGGCGCTGTCGGCGCCGCCGTCTCCTGTATGATCACAACCGTCTTTTCCGGTTTTGCCTGTCCGCAGGCACAGAGCGTGAGCATGAGCAGCAGCGCGCAGGCACCGCGTTTTATGATCCTGATGATTTCTATCATCTCCCCGCCGCGGTCAGCTCAACCCAGCCTGACCACGATCATGTCGCCGATCTTCCGTATCGAGCCGTCATAGGGGTATTCCGCCATGGTGAGCACCTGCGGATCACGTTCCAACGCTTCGAGCGCCGCCTCGTCCGCAAAGGGGATATCGAGGCCGAGGTAACAGCGGATGAAATTTTCCCGGGAATAGATGTTGACCAGATCCCGGTTGACGCCCATAAAAAGCTCCGTGTCCATTTCCGGGAAACCATGCAGCAGATTGTCCTGCCGCCCCAGGATCGCGAGGGCGCTGTTCTCGTCGAAGCCCTCGGTATTCTGCACCCGCGCCGCAAGCACGGTATAGAAGGCGCGGGCGTTCTCGTACTGAAGCTCCATTTTCAGGTAGCACATGTTGGCAAAGTATGCGTTGCCCAGCACAATCACCGCCAGCGGCAGCGACAGGAGCGCGCCGGCGGAAATCCCTCCGCGGCCCTTCAGCCGCTCCGCCGTGAGGCCCATGAGCAGATACACGCTCACAAAGCCGTACATAACCAGCGTATGAATGGACTCCCGCGACATGATCAGGAACATGCAGCAGATGCTCAGCGGCAGCAGGATCAGCAGGCCGCCCAGCAGCGCCGCGCGCAGAAGACTGCGGCTTCGCAGCGCCAGAAGCCCCAGCGCCCCGAGCGTCAGGATACCGAGCGCGATATGGAGATAGCGCGACGCCTCGGAGGTGATGAGATAGAAATTGCGGAAGCTGAAAATATAATAGAACGCGTCGTAGGCCATGCGCACGCGGCGCGGAAGACTCACCGCCCCGTTGACGTTTTCGGTCACATAATCGTTGAAGGCCGTACCCGCCATGCGCAGCACCAGGAGCGTGATGCCGTAATAGATTGCCACCGCCGCCAGCATCATGGCCAGCGCCTTCACCCCGAAGCGGATGACCTCCGCGACGGATTTCTCCCCGTCCAGCGTGTCGCGGATCATGATCAGCAGGAACAGACTTGCGGCGACGGAGATATACGCCTGATAGATCCCCAGCGCCAGCACAAGGGCAAGCAGGCTCAGGCCCGCGCCGCGCCATCCCCCCTTTTGAAAGAGCCGGACGGCAAGCGCCGTGAGGAAGAACGACCAGGCATAGGGCGCGGCGGTGAACATGAAGCAGAAATTGCCGGTAAGCGAAGGAAAGCTCACAATCAGGGCAGGGAGCACAAGGCGCAGGGCTTTGTCCCGGATTTGCAGCGCGTCAAGCATCAGGCAGGCCGCGGCCGCAATCAGCACAAGACTTACGAGACCGTAGATCCACGGCATCGACCAGTCGGGGAACAGGAGCTTGACCGGCTCCAGCCCCCAGCGGCCGGAGGTCACCGTCGCCCCCTTGCCGAAGAGGGATTCGATCTCATCATGGTTGAGAAGCTTGTTGGCAAAGGCGTAGCCGTGGGTCAGCAGCCCGACCGACAGCGCGGCGAGAAAGGGCGCGCGCATATCCCGCCGCAGCGCGGCGGCACGGCACTTTCCCCTGTAGAACGGAGCGGTATCGTCTCGTATCATTATCGAAGATCGACCTTTCGGAAGAGAGTAAACAGCCCATAGGCCGCAATGGGCAGGATCAGGACAAAGTAGGGCATGGCGTACTGGCTTTTGGCCTCAAACAGCAGATGATACAGCAGGCCGCCCAGCAGCACAAGCGTCAGCAGGCAGCGCCGGATATCCTTCTTTCGCCACAGTCGGATGATTCCGAACAGCAGGCCGAGAAAGATGAACTGCTGGTATTGGTTCATCAGGGCGAGGGTCACTTTTGCGCCCTTTTCGCAGAGAAACTCGTACATGTTTCCCTTTTGGCTGTAGCTTGGAAACACCTGATTGACCCAGAGGGAGCCGTAACTGGGCTCGTTCCACTGGCTGCGCAGCTTCGCGCTGAAGAAGCGCCGGGCCTCCGCGGGATTCTCTCTGAAAAAGCCCACGCGCTCCGCCAGCGCCTGTTTCGCATTCGCGGCAGTGGCGGCGCTGTCATAGCCGCTGCGTTCAAAGGCGGAGACCGTATAGTCCTCCCGATACCAGCCGGGCGCCGCGTGCCCCTCGCTGAAGCCCATGGCCATCCAGGCGATCATGGGGATCCCGTCGCCGTAACGGACGCCGACACGGCGCTCATAGATTTTCTGCGGCAAAGATGGCAGCGTGAGCACACAAACCGCCGCGAGCAGGAAGCACAGCAGCGATTTTTTGCCCGGCTGCTTCAGAAGCATCACCAGCCATACCAGACCGACCGCCACACAGACAATCAGCAGGTTCAGCTTGAGCGTCACCGCCAGCACGAGGAAAAGTGCGCACAGAAGCCCGTCTCTCAGCCTGTCCGTCTTCATAAACGACAGGAACATCCAGACTGCCAGCGCCCCGCAGGCAAAGGCGGGCGTATTGCCGTAGAGAAACGTGGTCGTGAGTACCGGCGGCAGACAGCCGAACATCAGCAGGATCAGCAGCTTCCGGATCCTCACGTTTTTGAACAGCAGACCGGTGATTTCAATCAGCGCATGGTATTCCACCAGCAGCCAAAACAGGTTCAGCTCCTGCAGGGCCACGACCGCGTAGCCCTCCGGTTCTCCCCGCAGGACGATATTTGCGGCGCGGAAAAACAGCTCGGAATACAGCACATAGCCCAGTTGGAAGGGGAAACGGTAAAAATAGCTCTCCCCCAGGATCGCATAGTCCCCCAGCGCCGCCCGCTGCGCCCCGTAGGTGACAAGGAAGGAGTCGCTGTAAATCGGGGAGCGGAGCTTCGTCGTGGCGATAAAAGCAGTTCCGAAAGCAAACGTCCAGAACATCAGCGCATTTTCCATCCGCCGCACGGAGAGGGGATCGCAGTGGCGGTAGAACAGATACCCGGCAGAGAGCAGGATCGCGAGTACAATGATGTTGACAAAAATGTTGTCGGCGTAGAATTCGATATTCTCCCCCGAAACGTCATCCGTATTCAGCAGGCTTGTCTCACAATAGGCACAGATCGTAAGGTACAGAATGAACGCGAAGACAAGGATCAGGATCATCGCGGCGGCGGTTTTCTCCGCCCACCGCGAAATCGTATTCAGCCTCTCGCCTTTCATCTTTCGTCCCCCTGGTATCATAATGGAAGTATCGCTGTATTCAGATATTATATATCATGTTTTGCCTTTTGTGAATGTTTTTTTCTGATTTGCCCACGGCGACAGCATTAACTTTATTCTGATTGCTTTCCACCTGTCATTGCGAACCAGTGACCGATGTCACTGGTGTGGCGATCCGTAACTCCCGGCGGCCAAGGTCAATTTCTGAGCTGTTTAGTGCCTCCGGCGGGCGGATTGCCACGCCAGTGTTGCGACACTGGCTCGCAATGACGGGAGGGGGATCGTAAATGCTGTTGTCGTGCTGATTTGCCGTGTTTTCGCTTTGACTTTAAAAACTGCGGCAGAACGCCCGCTCTGCCGCAGTTTTTCTATCGTATTCGCTCAAACGCATCAAATGACCAGATATGCCGGCGCGTCGATTTCGGTCTCCCCGGGAACTTCCTCCGTGGCGACGGCGCTCTCCTGCCCATCAGGCTCCGCAGGCGTATTGAGCTCGTCAATGGTTTTTTGTCTGATCGCCTCTGCCATTTCCGATACGTCGTTGTCAAAGCCGAAAAAGGCCCGTGCCGACAGTTCGTTGGGCCATGCCCACAGGCCGGTTTCCACGATCGCGCCGTCCGCGGAGATGCGGCTGAAGCCGATGCGGTTGAACCAGGAACCGCAGCCCGAAAGGATGACAGGTTCGCCATCCCTGTTCATCACAAAGAGCTGCTCGTCGTCATCGCCGTGGCCGTCGAGAAAGACATCGATTCCGGCGGTGTTTTTGATCAGCTCGGAAGCAGTCCAGGGGCGGCCGTTTTCGTCTTCACCCAGATGTCCCATTCCATAGACAAGATCCGCACCTGCGGCTCTTGCAATGTCAACCGCGTCCTGTACGGCATTCCACAGATCCTCCGGGCTCTGCTGCGCATTGTCGGCAATCGCCGAAGGCGCGGTAACGCCGATAAAGGCTATGTTTGTGCCGTTGTCAAGCTCAACCATGGCGCAGAGCGGGAGCGCGGGCTCCCCGCCCATCGTGAAGTTGCAGCAGATATAGGGGAAATCCGCCGCATCCGCAAGCTCCATGAACCGATCCGTGCCGAAGCTGAATTCATCGCAGCCGGGAGTCGCCAGATCGTACCCCACAGCGTTCATCAGATCGATAACAGCGCGGCCTTTGCTGACCTCGCCCACGTCGTCCCCCCGGACAGCGTCGCCGTTATCCACAAGAACAATGGTATATCCTTGCTCCTCCAGTGAATCGCGAAGTGCCTTAAGGCCTGCGTAGCCATAGCCGCTGTCGATTGCAGCATGCACGCCGCCCGTAAAGAGAACCATCGTCTCGCCGTTTTTTGAAGGCTCGGGCTTCTCCTGCACTGCGGAGGGGTTTCTCTGCGGCTGGGGATCCGCGTAGATATCAGGCTCCGCAAAAGCGAAAATGTCCTCTCCGTTTTCTTCACAAGCCGCCGGGACAGCCTGCATGCCCATCACGAGAGATTTGAGAGCGTCCGCCGAAATGCCGGCGCCCTCTCTGCCGCACGCAGACCCCAGCGCAAAGGCCAGATCCCCCGCGCTGAACACGGCAACGTTGGCGTATTTCCCATCGCCGAGGCAGTCAATGTTCAGCCCCTTGATGTTTTCCTGCCATTCGTGGCTGTACGTATTGTAATCACCTGCAAGGCAATATCCGTTCTCGTCCATGGAAGCTCGGATCGTCAGCTCGTCCTTGCCGTTAGAATAATCCGCCTCTATCGTACCGGGCATGGCACGGTAAAAGAACAGCTCCATCCCCTCCGGGAGAGCCTCTGCAGCCGGGGGATCAAACGCAATGCCGGAAATACGGATCGCTTCCTCAAGGGACTCCGTCTCGGTCCAGGGGTTGGGGAGGCCGATCATCAGCGGCTGCTGCGCCGTGCTTCCGATCTCATACTGCAGATACTGATCGGCATAGGGGTCCTCTGCTCTGCAGTACGGATCCTCTGCACCGCAGTACGGATCCCGCCAATCGTCGAGATAGATGTCGCACGCTGTCTGCATCGTCTCGGCGGGCACGCAGAGATCGACCAGCATGTTCATATAGTCGTCCCAGAGGCAGTTGGCCTCCCTCGCCATTTCGGCGCGGACGGCGTAGTCCGTCTCTTCCTCCGCCGCGAGCGCGCATGCCAGGAATTTGGCAAGCGTCTCCACCCGTTCGGCCTCAAGCGCGTCCGCCGCATCGACGCCCGGTGTGAATTCAGCCGGGTTCCCTGTCGCTGTATTTTCCCTGCACATCCCCGCGCCGCAGTACGGGCACATGCACGTCATACAGCCCTCCGCGCTGGCAGAAGGAATCAGCCCGCACATCAGAACGACAAGCAGAAGAGCACTCAGAAAATAAACAATTCTCCTGTTTTTCATCATACATTCTCCTTTTATTACACGGCAGTCTGCCTTTTGTATGCAACGATCATACCACAGTGCATATGACGTTTCTGTGAACACTGGCAATCCCAAGAAATCTGATGGATGCCGAGAAGTATAAACGTCTATAATTACAATTTGTAGAGTTGTATTGTATCACAAGCCGCGCACACTGTCCAGCAGAATCCGCCTTCTTTGTCCGCATCGCAATTTTAACATCTCCGCGTTTTTGATGCGGTCAGTTTCGTTGACAGCGGAGGATATATGTGTTACATTAAGGCATAAATTTGATTATGCGTCTCTTTTGAAGGGAGATTCTTCATGAGCCTGACAGATATGAACACGCAAAAAAGCAGAAATCTGCGCAGTATGCAGCTGTGTGCGGTCAGTATTTTGATCAATGTGCTTCCCTCCCTGCTTGTCTCAAAACTCGGTCTGCCCCTGTATCTTGACAGCATCGGCACCATTTTTGCCGCCGCTGTCGGCGGGATCGTCCCCGGCACTGTCACCGCTTTTCTCACCAATCTGATCAAGGGCTGTTGGGATCTCAGTTCTGTCTATTATATCCCGATCAACATTCTGCTGGCGCTGCTGACGGCCTTTTTTGCCCGCCAAAAGAGGCTCATGCGCTTTCCGGGAACGCTGCTTGCCGTTCTGTGCTTCGCGCTGGCGGGCGGCGGCATCGGCGGTGTTCTGACATGGTATCTCAACGGTTCCGTGTTCAGCGGCGGGGCGTTTGCCGCCCGTCTGCTGGAATCCGGGTTCTCTCCCTTCCTTGCCGGGATCACCAGCGATTTTCTTTACGACCTTGCGGATAAGGCGATTTCCCTGCTGGCTGTCCTCCTGCTGCTGCGCGTGCTGCCGCAGGATTTTGTGGACAGCTTCTCTGTGGACAGTCTGTCGCTGATTTTGGGAGAGGTCAAGGTCCGAAAGCTCTCGCTGCGTATGAAGGTCATGCTTCTGATCGCCGGTCTGATGCTCTTTGTCGGTATCGCGGTCACGGGAATCACGCTGTCGCTGTTTCACAATTCCATTATTGAAGAGAACGCCGACTTTGCATACAGCGCGGCCAGGCTCGCCGTGAACGCTTTCGACGCGGATCGGGTGCCGGAATATCTGGAAAAGGGCGAAGCAGCCGAAGGATATCTTGAAAGCGAAGCCGCGCTTTCACGCATTGTGGAGAGCGCCGACAATATCGACTACGTCTACGTCTATCAGATCCGGGAGGACGGCTGCCATGTCGTGCTTGACCCCGATACGGCGGCCGGGCCGGGCGATGATCCCGGCGTCGTCGTCGAATTCGACGAGGCTTTTCTCGGCGTCCTGGACACGCTGCTCAAGGGCGGCGAGATCGACCCCATCATCTCAAACGAAAAATTCGGCTGGCTTTTGAGCGTGTATCTGCCGGTAACGGATTCCAGGGGCGTGTGCCAGTGCTATGTGGGTGTCGACGTCTCCATGCCGAGACTGCATGCGACCGAGCGCGTGTTTCAGACCGAAATGGTCTCCCTCTTCCTGGGCTTTTCCATGCTGATCACGGTGCTTGCCATCTGGCTTGCGGACAGCAGCGTGATCCGTCCCATCAACGACATGGCCGCCGCAACCACCGCCTTTGCCACGCGCAGCGTCGGCATTCAGGAGGACGATCTGGCCGTTATCAACGCTCTGGATATCCGAACCGGCGACGAGATCGAAAACCTGTATCACGCGATCGCCTCCACGACGGCGGAGGTTGTGCAGAACGTCGTCGACATTCAGCATAAAAACGACCAGATCACCCGGCTGCAGAGCGGCCTGATCATGGTGCTGGCGGATATGGTTGAAAGCCGCGACAAATGCACCGGCAATCACGTCCGCAATACCGCAAGTTATGTCAGCCTTATACTTCAGCGTATGCAGGAGAAGGGAGAATACCCCGAGCTTCTGACAGACGATTATATCCGCGATGTGGTCAGCAGCGCGCCTCTGCATGACGTCGGCAAGATCACCGTGCCTGACGCGCTGCTCAACAAGCCCGGCAAGCTTACAGAGGATGAGTTTGCCACCATGAAGCAGCACACCGTCGCGGGCGGCGAGATCATCGACAACGCCATTGATCTGGTAGCCGATGCGAACTCCCAGTATCTCAACGAGGCTAAGAA
Source organism: Oscillospiraceae bacterium (assembly GCA_902789745.1). Classification (GTDB taxonomy): domain Bacteria; phylum Bacillota; class Clostridia; order Oscillospirales; family Oscillospiraceae; genus Limivicinus. Next base: position 16,376 of record CADAPH010000027.1, read on the forward strand.
GCTGACGCTGTACCATCACGAGCGCTGGGACGGCAAAGGCTATCCGTACGGCATCAAGGGCGAGGATATCCCGCTCTCGGCACGCGTTATGGCCGTGGCCGACGTGTTCGACGCGCTGGTCTCCCGCCGCAGCTACAAGGAAGGCTTCCCCGTAGACAAGGCCTTCAGCATCATTGAGGAGGAATCCGGCACGCATTTTGATCCCGACGTTGTGCAGGCTTTCCTGGACTGCCGACCGCAGGCGACTGACATCGCAAACGCCGCAACTGTCAAAAACGCAAAAGAATACTGATGAAGTCAAGCACCGCCGCCGGGGTTTCCCGGCGGCGGCTTTTTTTATGCGGCAGCTTCTTCGACACGGATCTCCACGGAAGAATCCCCCAGGGCGCTGCGGATCGTTTTCTCGACGCTCTCATCGACTGTGACGGTTTTGAGCGCGGGCAGATCTGCCAGCGCCGACCAGTCAAGCTCGGCGCCCGTGCGGATGAGGCGCAGGGTGCTGAGCCCGGTAAAGTCATGGAGATTGGCAGTGGAGTTGAGCTTGCAGTCCGTAAACGACAGCCTTTGTACGCGCCATTCCCGGTCGAGAGCGCGGAAGAAATCACCCCGCAGATCGCAGTCGTAGAACGCAAGCTCCGTCAGCTCGCTCAGCCCCAGGACCGGATGCAGATCGTTGATCCCGCAGTTGGACAGCCCCGCCTCCGTCAGATGGATCAGCGGCTTGACAGCGGACAGATCCGCAGGATTTGCGCCGATCAGCACCAGCCGCCGAAGCTCGAGACACTTGTCAAGGTCTCCGAGCTCCCGGATGGGCGCACCCTCGGTTTCTATCTCCCGCAGATCGGTGAGCTTCCCGATCCCCCGGAGGCTTGTCAGCGGGCAGGCGCGGATCGTGAGATACTTCACGCCGCTTGCGGGCAGGGTCTCCAGATCCGTGATCGGGAGGTCGCAGAGTGTGAGACGCACAAGGCTCGGGAAAAAGCGCAGGTCGGACAGCTCCGTCCAGTCCCCGCTCTCCCATGCGGCGGAGACGGGGTTTTCATCGTTGAAGGAGACGCCCGCACCGTCGACCGTGAACCGCGTGATATTGGCGAGGTCGGACACGTGCAGGGTTCCCTCCGCAGCGCCGCAGAACGTGCGCACGGCGCGCTCAAGCTCCGCGCTGCGGAAGCTGATCTCTGCGTCGCCGGGCAGGACGGCGATTTCCGTCTGCTCTGTCCGGATCTTCAGCCGCTGCGCAATGCCGGTGGCGTACCCGACAATGCCGAGCACAATGCACGCGATCAGGAGCGCGCCCAGCACGGAAAGGGCCGCGATGCGCCGGGCCTTCTTTCGTTTGCGCTTCTTCTCTTCTTCCGTCAAATCCACCGGAACCTTCTTCGCCGGTTTCTTCTTCGGTTTCTCCGGGACCGGTTCCCCCGTTCGGAGGCTTGCGTCAAGCTGGGGCGCTGAAAAGAGCTTTTCGCAGAATACATCCTCGCTCATGCTGTATTTCATAAGCGCGAAGAGATTGCCCACCTGCATCTCCATGCCGGGGGTCATCTGCGTCTCTTCGAGGAAGATATTGACGGTGCTGATCCGTTTGGACAGGGCGAAGTGCATCTCCCTGCGGCAGTTGTCCGAGCGCATATAGGCGTTGGAGAGAAAGGCGATCATCAGCGACGCGCCCGCGAGGTGCTGTGCGATGTACTCCGGCCACTCGCTGCCGACCTCGATGCCCTCGTCATACCAGACGCGGAAGCCGCGATCGGCAAGCTCCCGCACCACCTGCATCACCGCGGGGCCGTTCGCGTGGGCGTAGCTGATAAAGATATAGGGTTCGCCCCCCTCGTAGGGGCGCACGGGTTTTTGATCCATCGGTCTGTCCTCCGGCGCGGGCAGTGCCCGCAGTATAGCTTTGCTTCTATTATATTCCCCGACATGCTTTTTTTCAAGTGAACCTGCCCGACCGGGCGCGTCCGGCAAAATACTTAAAATTTCTTTTAAATCGGGGTGGAAATCTGTTATATCTTGTAGTATACTACAAAAAAGATGCGAGTCTGTAAAAATATGTTAATTCTTACAGAGATTACCAGTGCTTTTTTCTCTTCCGGATTATCAAGTCTGATGAACAACAGGAGCAGAAAGACATGAAAAAACGGACTATGCTTTCGCTGTGCCTCTTGCTGGCACTGATGTTCGCTCTATTCCCCTCCGCGCAGGCGTCCAAGCCGGAGGAAAAGATCGTCCGCGTCGGCTGGTACGAATCGGCCTTCCACCGCACGGATCAGTTCGGGCGGCGCTCCGGCTACGGTTACGAATACCAGCAGCGCATCGCCATCTATACCGGATGGAAATACGAGTATGTGGAGGGCAGCTGGTCGCAGCTTCTGGAAAAGCTGATCGCGGGCGAGATCGACCTGCTGAGCGACGTGTCCTACACCCCCGAGCGCGCCGAAAAGATCCTCTACTCCACCGAGGCGATGGGCTCTGAAGACTACCATGCGTTCATTGCGCCCACCAATACCGAGATCAGGCCGGACGACTTCTCCACCTTCAACGACAAGCGCGTGGGCGTCAACAAGAACAGCATTCAGGAGAAGCTCTTCATCGAATGGGCCGAAAAGCACGACGTGCGCGCCGAGATCATCGAGCTGTCCGTCAAAACGCCCGAGATGCTGGAGATGCTGGCAAACGGCAAGATCGACATGCTCGTGACGCTGGATACCTACGGCAACTCCGCCGACATCATTCCGGTGTGCAAGGTCGGCTCGGCCATGTCCTACTTCGGCATCAACAAGAACCGCCCCGACATCAAGCGCGAGCTCGACGTCGCCATGAACCGCATCTTCGAGGATAACCGCGACTTCAACCAGCAGCTCACCGCGAAATTCAACAAAGCCAGCGCCGTCAACAGCTTCCTCACCGCCGAGGAGAAGGACTGGCTCTCCGACCACGGCGTCATCCGCGTGGGCTACCGCGAGAGCTTTCTCCCCTACTGCGGCCTGGACGAACGCAGCGGCGAGCTCACCGGCACCCTCGCCGACTATCTCAGCTTTGCGGAAACCTGCGAAAAGAATGCGAAGCTCAGCTTTGAAACCCGCGCCTATGAGACCACGGAGGACGCCATGGAGGCGCTCTCCCGCGGCGAGATCGACTGTGTGTTCCCGGTAAACCTCAGCGCCTATGACGCGGAAGCCAACGGCGCGATCATCACCGACCCGCTCGTCACCTCCGAAATGTTCGCCATCATGCGTGAGGCGGATCACCGGGGCGTGTCGCCGGATCAGGTGATGACCGTCGCGGTGCTCAAGGGACATCCCAACCACGAAACCTTCCTGAAGGACTACTTCTCCAACTGGGAGTTCAAGTATTACGACACCACCCCGGAATGCTTCAGCGCCGTTGCCTCCGGCGATGCGGACTGCACGCTGGTGAGCAATTACCGCCTCAACCGCGTGAGCAGGCTCTGCGCCGAACACAAGCTCGCCGCCCTCGCCACCGGTCAGAGCGTGGAGCTGGGCTTTGCCATGCCGCGTGAGAATGACTGCCTGTACTCGATCCTCAACAAGATCAACCGTCTCATGCCCGATACGCTCATCAATACTTCCCTTACCAATCACGGCTTCCAGGACGAGCGGGTCACCTTCATGGAGTATCTGGAGGACAACCTGGTCTACGTCATTGCCGTCACCGCCGTTCACCGCCGTCATTGTCTCCGCGATCCTGCTGCTGCTTCTGCGCAACGTGTGGTCCTCGGTAAAGGTAAAGGAGGGACGCCAGATCATCTCCGAGGCAGAGTACGACCCGAAAATCCCACAGCTATACAGCCGCAGCTTTTTCCATGTTTATGCCGACCGCTTTTATCAGGAGCACCCCAGCAAACCCATGGACGCGATCATCTTAAACATCGACCGCTTCCACACCATCAACACCCTCAACGGGCGCGACTTCGGAGACGAGGTGCTGCGCGCGCTGGGCAGTGAGATTGCGGCTTTCCTTTCGGAGACCGAGGGCATCGGCGGTCACATTGAGAGCGATCATTTTGATGTTTACTGCGCACATCTTGACAACTATCAGGCGGTGCTCGACCGTTTTCAGAACAAGCTGAAGGCCCTCTACCCCAACACGGATATCTGCCTGCGCATGGGCGTCATGCCCTGGCAGGACGGCATCACGCCGAGGGAAATGTTTGACCGCGCGTGGCTGGCCTGCAGCATGGTG
>CADAPH010000028.1 GCA_902789745.1 Oscillospiraceae bacterium
CCCAGCGTACTACAATAGAAAAAATTAAATTTCGCCAAAAAAAGTAGGCCTCATGCGGCCTTCAAGCTTTTTCCACGCTCGCAACTGTCAAACTCCCGGCTAGGCATACTGATTATGGCCGGGCTTGAGGTTGTGAAATACGCCGATCGAAAACCGCAGCAAATCGTTTGGGGAAGACCCGCCGGAACTTATGAGGTAGAAGAAAGTATTTGATGAATTGGGCTGTGAAGAAGGCGTTCTTCTCGCAGCCCTCAATCTGCGGATAAGCATTACAAAAACGAATATGAGGTCCATATAGTTAAATGTTATCGTTCTGTTGTTGTACCATTTTCAGGATCACGTTATAATTACTCTTAAGGGAGGAGAAAAGATATGAGTAAAACACAAGAAGAATTCGAAGAAATAGTTGATGATGTCGTTTCCGCGCACTCCTATTTTTTTGACGGGTATAGTGTTGGCGATTTTAGCGTAACATTGAATGTTTGGTATAGAAGACGCGACAAAACATATAAAATGTATATTGACTTTGAGGAAGACGGAAGCTCATACTCAACACATAATCCGTTCGGAGCAACAGCACCTGAAATTGTAGCTCATGAGATTTGTAGAAAACTCCAAAGATAGGAAGGTTTTTATGGGGGAGATAAAAAACCATGGACATTGCCTTGATTATTAAGTTGCTAATACTTACAATCGCCGCTTTCCTGCTCGGTTATTTGCTCGGCCAACGGACGAAGCATTCATACGGCGGCGAGATTGTGTTTGAGAAGCAGCCGGACGGGAAAGAAAGATGCGCTTTTATGCTGGAAAACGACGATGACTGGCTGAGTCGTCAGAAGTCCGTGGTTTTCACGGTGAAACACGGCACCGGAACCACGACGTTTGAAAAGCAGACATGACCAACATGTGAAAAAACTGGCCTGAATCCCTGGTACTTCGAAGGGATTCGGGCCAGCTTGTTTCAATACACCGTACCGTCCGCAGCGATGATGGTCAAAATACCGCGGTGCAAGATGTACTGATTGTCCGCCTCGTCAAAGAAGCACTGATACAGATGCGACGGCTCAAAGTCTCTGCGCCGCACCAGCGTTCCCACGATACGAAAGCCGATGCTCTCGGCCTATGCCTGGATTCCAGCATCTCGTTCCCCTTTCACGTTTTTCATCTTTTCAATGGCTATCTGCCGGTGGCCTGCCATAAAACATGTCCAGAAAAATTCCCTCTATTTTTGACTCGCAGCCTATCGAGGGAGTTTTTTTGGACATGTCTTCGCGTAGAATAAAGATGGAAGAACTTGAGAACCGGTGCCGCGAGGGCAGACGTGACCCATTTTCGACTGCAATCGCGCATAGATTTTTGTAGAATCCATCGAGGAGGCGAAGAAAATGAGAGAAACTACATATTTGCCGGGGAACATCAGCGACCGGGTACGGGATCTGCGCGAGGAATGGGGCCTGACGCGCAAGGCGCTTGCCCAGCGCAGCGGCGTTGACGAGAGCTTGCTCGGCCGGATTGAGAACAACAAAATCAAAAAGATTCAGGACGAAGCACTGCAAAAGCTGGCGCGGTTCTTTTCCGTGTCTACGGATTTTCTGCTCGGTCTGACCGACATCCCCGACCGGAAGAATTATGATATCGAAGAGCTGGGGCTCTCCGTTCAGGCGGCGCGGAATCTGTACACCGGCGCGGTCAATGTGGAGGTGGTCAATCTCCTGCTGGCTGATCCCCGCTTTGCAGTCCTGACCAACCGCATCGCGGATTTCTTTGACGAGACCATGGCCGCCGGTTACGCCGCGCGGAATCAGATGTACACATCTATCAGCGAAGTCGTGGGGCGCATCGGGAAGGAAAAACCGGAGATGAAGGGCGCGGCAAAGAAAACTGCCAGCATCGTCCGCTCGCTTCGCACGCCGCTGTATGAAAACGAGCTGGTGCAGATTCAGGCGGAGTTTATGATCATCATCAAAAAGCTTAAAAGCGAATACCCGTCGCAGGTCGAAGATATACAGAAGCTGACAAAAGAGGCTTTCGATCAGACGATCCAGCATTTCACCAAGGGCGGCGAGGCGGCCCAGCTCACCGCCGTTTCCGAGGAAGAGTTTGCCGAGCAGTTCAAGCTCAGTCTGGCCGAACTGCCGGAGATCCCGGATCAGCTCTCGGATGATTTGCTGTCGGCGTTCTTCGCTATCGCGCGCGTGGTGGCGCTGAAAAAGGAATGAGCTGGTTGAATATGGACGTCCCGGAAGAGGACGTACCCAAGGAACGCGGCAATTTCAAGCTGACGCCAAAAGAGCTGGAGATCAGGCCCGTGTTCCCAGCAGAGTGGAAGCAGCTCAGCAACGAGGAGCTGTGCGCGCTGGCACAGGGCGGGAACGAATTGGCGATGAATGCTTTGATTTGGCGCAACGAGAGCTTTCTTGCTGAGAGGGCCCGCGCGGTCCACGAGAAATCTTTCAGCAAAGTGCGGGAGTATTCCGTTGATTTCGATGATCTCATGCAGGCTGCGCGGATCGGATTCTGGAAAGCGATTAACACCTTCAAGCCATCCCGCGGAACCAAACTGATCACCTATGGTGGAAAGTGCATTGAGAACGAGTTGAAAGACTTCAAGGGTAAATATAAAAGAGCGACGAAAACCGAACGCAAAGGGTATCGCATGGAGGACGGGGATCAGGATGGTGAAGATTCCAACGGATTCAACCTGGAACTGCGTCCTGACGAATACAAGAAGCGCCCGGAGCCCATGGCGCTCGCGCGGGAGACCTCGGAAGAAATCTGCCGCTCAGTCAATTCCCTTGAGCCGCGCGAAAGAAAATATCTGTGCTATCGCTTCGGATACCCGTTTGACGATGAAAAGAGCCAAAAGAGGACGGCGGAGCATTTTTCCCTGCACCAGGTTCGTGCGGAAAAGCTCGAACAAAAGGCCCTGCGTCATTTCAGGCACGGGCTACATTGGGATGATCTCGATTACTGGATTGATATTGAGCATGAAGAAGAATGATATCAGCCTGGTATCGCTGGAGCGCGGTTTGGTATCAGGGCTTCTGCCGTCAGGAAGCGTGATACCAAAGCTATACGCTTCTGGCATCAACCATAGGCGAATTGGTGTCAGCAAAGGGCGGCATTGACAGCAAACAACGGAAGCGGCCTACATAACCGGGGCTGCGGGATCGCTGCGGCGGGCCGGGGGCTTTATATACCTCCCGGCGCACCGTCCGGGGAACAATCTGACTGCGGTCAGATCGTCCCCCGGACTTCATCGGGCGAGGCATTCCACTCGCTGCGGCTCGCGGAATCCCCCCGCCCTGGCCGACGTGAAAGCTGGCTGCCAACGAGGATGGCATCCACCTTTCACACCTGCCGTGCGCCGGAAGGTATAACACACTAGACCTTGCGAGCAAGGTCGTGCGCCAAAGGCGGGCTCCGCCCTCCCTTGTAACCCGCCCGGATGCCGCCGCAATCCTGTTCGTCACGGGGGAACATGCTCGCGGCGGTATCCATTTTCATGCAAGTGTGGGGTCGTGGGAGAGCATGTCAAGGACATACACTTGCATGAAAACGGGGATGTGACGGGAGCTTTACAACGAGAGTATAAACGAGCGAGAAGAATTGAACCGCACAATTGTTTATGCTATACTTTTATAAAAAATATGGAAAACGATGTACTGGCAGGAGGGGGAGGCTCTATCGAGGAATATTTAGCCCATAGTCCAACGGATGCACATCCGGAGGGACAACTTTTGAGGGCGCATCTTGAAAATGTGTCCGAGCTGTGTGCTGATTTTTGCAGCACGTTCGGCGCGGAGAAGGACGGGCGGCTCTGCGGGCTTTATCATGATATCGGGAAATACAGCCTCGCGTTTCAGCGGCGTATCGCCGGCAGCGGGGAGCAGGTCGATCATTCCTCGGCGGGCGCGCTCCTGCTGTTTGAAAAGCGAAACGCCCCAGCCGCCATGTGTATTGCGGGACACCATGCCGGTCTTGCCGACTGCGGGACAAGGAACGATCTCTCCGATACTTTCATGGGGAGGATCAACCGCGCACGCAAAGACGGTCTTGAGGATTGCAGCATGTGGCATGCGGAACTGCCGACAGAGATTCCGTCCGGTTCTGTCAGTCTTCCCGGCCTTGGAATCTACTTCTATACAAAGATGATTTTCTCCGCCTTGACGGATGCGGACTGGCTGGATACCGAAGCCTATTTTGAAAACCACCCGCTCACGATACCGTCAGGCGATTTGGGAGAGTTGGCTGAAAAGCTTGACGATTTTGTTTGTCAATGGGATGAGCCGAAAACTGATGTGAACCGCCGCCGCTGTCAGATTTTGCAGGCCGCGCTCAAGCACAGCAAGGACGACCCTGGCCTCTTTTCCATGACGGTCCCGACCGGCGGCGGAAAAACCGTCTCGTCCATGGCCTTCGCTCTCCATCACGCGCTGCGGTATGGGATGCGCCGCGTGATCTATGTCATTCCCTATTGCTCCATTCTGGAACAAACGCAGCAGATTTTTGAACGGATCTTCGGAAGTGAAAACGTCACGGCACACTACTCGGGCGCAGAGTTTTCATCCGGGGAAGATCGTGAGGATACACGGGTGTTCTCCACAGAGAACTGGGAAGCGCCGATCATTCTTACGACGGCCGTCCAGTTTTTTGAATCGCTGTATGCCAACAAGCCGGGGAAAAACCGCAAGCTGCACAACATCGCGCAGAGCGTGATCGTGTCTGACGAGGCGCAGATGCTGCCGATCCCCTATCTGCGACCATGCCTTGCGGCAATCTGCGAGCTGGTGCATCGTTACGGCTGCTCCGCTGTTCTCTGCACGGCAACACAGCCGGCCGTGGAGACGATTTTGCAGGAATTTCTTCCCGGTCATGCGGTGCGCGAGCTCTGCCCGGAGCCGGAAAAAATGGCACAGGCATTCCGTCGGGTGCGTTATATCGACGAGGGAGCACTGTCCGATGAAGAACTGATCGCGCAGCTTCGGGAGAAAAGCCAGGTGCTGTGTGTGGTAAACAGCCGCCGACAGGGTCAGGCATTGTATGCGGCGCTTGGGGACGACCGGGGAACTTACCATCTCTCCACGTTGATGACGCCCTATGACAGAAAGCGAAGTCTGAAAGAAATTCGGGAGCGCCTGATAAACGGGCAGGACTGCCGGGTAATCTCCACAAGTTTGATCGAAGCCGGTGTAGATGTGGATTTTCCCGAGGTATACCGCGCACTTGCCGGGCTTGACTCCATCATCCAATCCGGCGGCCGCTGCAACCGGGAGGGAAAGCGCCCGCTTTCGGAGAGCCTTGTACATATTTTCCGCACGGAGGCCAAACCGCCCCGGATGCTGGAGCAGAATATCAGCGCCGCGGAGCGGGTGCTGCGGCAATTTGCGCAGGTGGACTCCCCCGAAGCGATCCATGCGTATTTCCGTTTTCTTCTCTATACGCTGAAAGATGAGCGGCAGTTGGATGAAAAACAGATTCTCGAGCACGCGCAGGCGCTTCGTTTCAAGACCGTTGCGGATTCATTCAGGCTGATCGACGGAGCAGATTATACTGTTTATATTCCGGAAGGCAATAGCGCAGTTCTGATACAGGCATTCCGGCAATACGGGCCGAGCCGAAGCCTTATGAGAAAGCTCGGTCAGTACGGGGTCAGTGTTTACCGGCAGTATTTCATGGGGCTCCGGGACGCGGGCAAGCTGGAGATTATTTTGGAAAATGCAGGAATCCTTTTGGACACAAGCATTTATTCCCCGGAAACAGGACTGCCTTATTACGTACCCGAACAAAGTGAAAGCATTTTCATATAAAGAAGGGAAGTGAACTGTTTTGTCTTTAAAGGTGGAAGTCTGGGGCGACTACGCCCTGTTTACACGCCCCGAGATGAAGGTGGAGCGCGTAAGCTATGACGTGATGACCCCATCCGCCGCGCGCGGTTTGCTGGAGGCGATCTACTGGCATCCCGGCATGCGTTGGGTGATCGACAGGATCTATGTCCTCAATCCGATCCGCTTCACGAACATACGCCGAAATGAGGTTTCCGCAACGCTTTCGGCCTCAAAAGCGCGGGCAGCCATGTCCGGCAATGAACCGGACCTCTATATCTGCACACAGGACTGTATTCAGCAGCGCGCCGCCATGGTATTACAGGATGTGCATTATGTGATCGAGGCGCATTTTATCATGACGGACCAGGCGGGCGCGGGCGACAATCCCGGTAAATTCTGCGACATCATGCGCCGCAGACTGGAAAAAGGGCAGTGCTATCATCAGCCCTGCTTCGGCACGCGGGAGTTTCCGGCCCATTTCCGCGCCTGGCAGGGAAACGAACCGCAGACAGCCTATCCCAATGAGGACCGGGAGCTCGGCTTTATGCTCTACGATATGGACTATTCCGATCCGGAGAATATCCGACCTCAGTTTTTCCGGGCGGCGCTCCGGCACGGCGTTCTGGATGTACGGGATTGCGAGGTGTTCCGATGATTCTGCAAGCCCTGGTCGATTACTATGAGGAACTTGCCGCGCAGGGGAAAATTGCCCGCCCCGGCTGGGCAAAGGTGAAGGTCTCCTGGGCGCTGGAAATCGACGAGAACGGAACGCTTCTCGACGTGCTGCCCCTGCGCCGTCCCGGCGAGGACGGGAAAAAGATGCTGCCGCGGGAAATGGAGCTGCCTGCCCCGGTAAAACGCACAGTTGGTATCTTTCCCAATTTTCTGTGGGATACTTCAACTTACTTTCTGGGTCTGGACAACAAGGGGAAAGAAAAACGGGCGGCAGACTGCTTTGAAGCGGCAAAGGCTCTCCATCAAAAGCTGCTGTCATCGGCAAACAGCCCCGCTGCGAAAGCGGTCGTGGCTTTCTTTGAAAACTGGAATCCCCGGAACGCCGACGCAATCCCCGCGTTTGCGGCCCATAAGAAAGACCTGCTTGCCGGGGACAACCTGTGCTTTTTCTACGGCGGTTCATTTGTGGCAGAGGACGCGGCCGTTCGCAGCGCTTGGCAAAATGCCTATGAGAGCGCGGCGGATGGCGAGACAACATACTGTCTCATTACGGGACAAGAGACTGTGCCGGAGCTTGTCCACCCCGCGATCAAGAACGTGCGGGATGCGCAGTCCTCGGGCGCCGCGCTGGTATCCTTCAACGCGCCGGCGTTCTGCTCCTACGGTAAAGAGCAAAACGCGAATGCCCCGGTCAGCAAATATGCGGCCTTCGCCTACACCAGCGCATTGAATTACCTCCTCGCAGATCGTCAGCATGTAAAAGTGATTGGAAATACAACGGTGGTCTACTGGGCAAAAAACGCGGAGGAACAATATCAGGATGCTTTCGCCGCATTGTTCGACGGCACGGACAACGAACATGTCAGCGACACCGACCTTGATGCGCTGATGACTTCCGTCGCAGAGGGGAAACCCTACAATTTCGACGGTTTCTTGCTCATGCCGGACAACGATTTTTACATACTCGGCCTCTCTCCTAATGCGGCGCGTCTTTCCGTGCGCTTCTTTTACCGGAGCCGCTTTGGGGAGATCGTGCGGAATCTGAAGCGCCATTATGAGGATATCCAGATCGTCTCCGATCACCGCAGCAAGTGGAACGCCATACCGCTCTGGGCCTTGCTGCGGGAAACTGTCAATCAGAAGGCCAGCGACAAAAGCCCGCTGCCGCAGCTTGCGGGCGATGTCATGAAAAGCATGCTCTCAGGCGGACGCTACCCGGAGACGCTGATGAATCAGACCATGCTCCGTATCCGGGCGGAACATGACATCACCCGTGGGAAAGCGGGCATCATCAAAGCATACCTGATCCGCAATACGGAAAATCTTCCCGAGAGGGAATCCATCATGGAGGTGTCCCAAGTGTCATTAAATGCAGAAAGCTCCTATACCCCTTATGTCCTCGGGCGGCTGTTTGCCGTGCTGGAAGGTGTTCAGCAGGCAGCAAACCCCGGCATCAACGCGACGATCAAGGATCGCTTCTTCAACTCCGCCTGTGCGACCCCGGCGGCGGTGTTCCCGATTTTGCTGAAGCTCTCCAACAGTCATCTGAAGAAGCTGGACACGGGCAAGGCTGTCTGGTGGTCCCGCCAGATCGGGGAGCTGACCGACAGACTCGGCGACAGCTTTCCCGCACATCATTCTCTTCAGGAGCAGGGTTCCTTTGTCCTCGGCTATTATCATCAGACGCAGAAGCGCTTTGAAAAGAAAACAAATACCGATAAGGAGGCAGAATAACAATGTCCGAAGCAATCAAAAACAGATACGAATTTGTGGTGCTCTTTGACGTGGAGAACGGCAATCCCAACGGCGACCCCGATGCGGGCAATATGCCGCGTGTCGATCCGGAGACAGGTTACGGCATTGTGACCGACGTCTGCCTCAAGCGCAAGATCCGCAATTATGTGGAGACGGTCAAGGAGGACGAGGTGGGCTATGGCATCTACATCAAAGAGGGCGTGCCCCTCAACCGCAGCGACAAACGAGCCTTTGAATACCTCGGCCTTGAGGAGGGGAAGATCAAAGAGGCGAAAAAAGCCGATAAGGATCTCGACCGCAAGGTGCGGGATTTCATGTGCCGGAACTTCTTCGATGTTCGCTCCTTCGGCGCTGTCATGACCACCTTTACCAAAAATGCCCTCAACTGCGGACAGGTGCGCGGCCCGGTGCAGCTCTCTTTTGCCCGCAGTATTGATCCGATCGTTCCCCAGGAGCTGACCATCACCCGCACCGCCATCACGACCGAGGCAGACGCGGAGAACAAAAAGACCGAGATGGGCCGCAAGTACATCATCCCCTATGGTCTTTACCGCGCCGAGGGCTATATCTCCGCGAATCTGGCCCGCAAGGTCACCGGCTTTTCCGAAGAGGATCTGGAGCTTCTCTGGCAGGCGATCCTGAACATGTTTGAAAACGACCACGCCGCTGGCCGCGGCAAGATGGCCGTGCGCAAGCTCATCATTTTCAAGCACGATTCCGAGCTGGGCAACGCCCCGGCGCACAAGCTCTTTGACGCCGTACATGTGACCCGCACGGGCGAAAGCGGCCCGGCCCGCTGCTTTGCGGATTATGCGGTTACGGTTGACGAAGCCGCCATCCCCGCAGGCGTGACCGTGGAGTGCCGGGAGTGAAAAATGTCTCGCCCTACGCGGGGCGAGTGGATTGAAATGTCAAGGACACGACCGGGAACTGGAGTATTTAAGTCTCGCCCCACACGGGGCGAGTGGATTGAAATGCGTTTACCTCGTCGACTATCTGTCGCTCTTTTTTGTCTCGCCCCACGCGGGGCGAGTGGATTGAAATTACCCGACGCCGTACCAACTCCGCCACACCTACAGCCTTGCCCCACACGGGGCAAGCGGATTGAAATCTTGGCTGGTTTATAGAGATAGGAGACTGTACATAGTTTCGCCCCACGCGGGGCGAGTGGATTGAAATATGCAGAACGCCCAGCGCCTCATTGACACCGACAAGGTCTCGCCCCACACGGGGCGAGTGGATTGAAATTGCGTATTCATTTGCCATGCCTCATAAGCCAAGGCAAGTCTCGCCCCACGCGGGGCGAGTGGATTGAAATATCCGCTGGGCCTATGCGCAGATTGCCATGGTCTCGTCTCGCCCCACACGGGGCGAGTGGATTGAAATTGTTTAAAGCGCTCGTCAAGGCGAGTGCTGTACTCGTCTCGCCCCACGCGGGGCGCGTGGATTGAAATCTGACGCTCGGAGGCAGTTACGCCTACGGCACCAACGTCTCGCCCCCCGCGGGGTAAGAGGATTGAAATGCGTTTCTGACGTTCACAGGCTGGGTGCTAATATTGCCTCGCCCCACGTGGGGCGAGTGGATTGAAATATTGTGCTTTTGCCCTTGTCGTGCGTCGGCTCCCAGTCTCGCCCCATGCCGGGCGAGTGAATTGAAATAAGTTCGAGCTGCTGCGCGGCGGCGCGTACTGTGCGGTCTCGCCCCACGCGGGCGAGGGGACGAAATACGGGTAATGCGTGTTTCAACTCTTTCAGCAAATAAACAAGTATGAAATGAGTTTAAGAAATATTCCTGATTTGCGTAGAAAGAAAAGCGTTTTCGATCGACATCTGTTGACAAGCTTTACTTTTTAATGTATCTTAAAATAGAAGAAAGATGAAAGGGGGATGGCCGATGAAAATAAAAAGCGTGACGGTTGGCGGTTTTAAGAATTTGGATAAAACGAAGCTGCTTCTTGATAATATTACCGCAATTATCTCTCCAAATAACTACGGCAAATCAAATCTTCTTGAAGCCATTGACTTCGGATGTGAGTTTTTGTCACTTAATTCCAGGGAGAGAAAAGCCATGATGCGCTGGCCTCGCGCAATTCCCATCAACAGGAAATTGGCCAACAGCGTTTTTACTTTTGAAATAGAGCTTGAAGATCCGGATTTGGATGAATATCGCTTTATTCGCTACGGCTATTCTTTTGAGTGGTATCGAGATGACGGAACCGGTCAGCGCATTACTGACGAGTGGATTGAAGCACGCTCGACCGAGAGCGTGAGATATACTTCTTATCTAAAGAGAAACGAAGGAAAATATCGGAAAGAGAAAGACACTCTTTCATACAGGAAAATTAATCTGAGCAATACGCAGTTGGCGATTGATGTTCTTTCTGCGATTGATGATATCGCTATATACCCTGTTATTACAGCAATTAAGACCTTTGACTATCATGTCTGCTCGTCTCTCGACTTGCGCGACAGGTTTGTTTCAATTCCAATCGAGTATATCGATCAAAAAAGCGATGAAAGCGTTCTTTTTGATGACAAAGACGTACCCCGCGCCCTCTACCAATTAATGCAGAGTTATCCTGACAAATATAATCTGTTCCTTGAAGCGGTGTACACACTGTTTCCGGAGTTTACCGATGTCTCTGTTCTCCCGTACGAAGTCAGGAAAGAAATACAGGAGCTAAAGCTTGTTTCCGCTGATGCCGACGGTAATCTCTCTGAGACCGGCAGCGACGAAGAAAGTGACCAGATTCCCTTCCGTATCAAAGATGAACTATATAAAGTCATTATCACCCATAAAGATTTGAACCAGCCAATTGACATGACCATGATGTCGACCGGCACGAAGCGGGTTTTTTGGCTGCTTGCCAATGTGTTTATTGCCGGTTCTAAATGTATTACACTTATTGGAATTGAAGAACTTGAGACCAGTATTCATCCGCGGCTTTTAAAACGCATGCTTGAAATACTCGATGAAGCACTTGACGACACGGCTATCATTATTTCAAGTCATTCCCCTTATCTCGTTCAATATTTTAAGCCAGAAAAGCTATTTGTTGGTGTTCCGACAAATAATGGAATTGCCCGGTTCAAGAAAGTGAAACCCTCTCGCACGAAAGCTCTGTTAAGTGCAGCGCGCGATTTTGAGATGACAATTGGCGAGTACTTGTTTGAACTAATGTCAGGTGATCAGGATTCAGCCGAAACCTTATCCTTCTATTTGGAGGACTGATATGGACAGCGGGTACACGAAAGGGATCGCTTTTATTTTTGAGGGGGATACAGAAAAAGTATTTTACTTGTCTCTCTTGCGATTTTATTGCACCAAACACCCTGAATTTCGTCTCACCAAGGAATCTGACCCATCTTCCGGTGAGGTTTTCTACACCTTAGAAAGCAATGATGCAAAGGTATTGATTAAGACGAATGTGGTTGGAACAGTTTCTCAATTGACAAATTCCGGCGCATGGTTTTCTTCCAGGTGTCGCGCTGTGCATAAAGACCTCAACTGGACAGTCATTCTATGCTATGACACGGACGAATACCAGTCTTCTTTTTCCAAGTTTTATGAAGGAGATTGGAAGGAGCTTCGAAGGAATCTCCAAAAAAGCAAAGCAAAGACCATTATTGATATGGCTGCAGCCGCTGACATTGAAGATACCATGTTATTGGATCGCGATAGTATCTTTGCGTTTTTAAACTTGCCTGCTTGCACCCCTCTCCATGGAGCAAAAGGAAAACGGAAGATGAAGAACCTTTTTCGCATGAAAGGACCCGGTGTTGCTTATCATGAAGGAGAGCGTGCGCAGCCGCTTATTGATGCACTCGATTTTAATGTAATAATCAGCAAATCACCTTTGCCATTTTCTGATTTAGAAGAGAGCTGTTTCACAAAACAATAAAAGTAAAAATGAGTTACACTTTTACGCCGCCAAAAGTGTAACTCATTTTGAAAAAGTCTCAAATAACGCATGCTGTGCCAAAGGAGTTGCACTTAAGACGTGCATCACGGTAGTTGTTTGGTTCTCCATTGGTGGCCGCGGCGCATTCTTGCCTATTTCATCAAAAATGACCGTTTCACCGGTTTGGTGAAACAGTCATTTTCGATGAAAGATTTGTATTTGTCATATGTTTCGCGCTTATGGGGATGGTTTTGTTAATCCAAATACCGCTTCTGCGCGCCTGTTCGCAGGTACTCCTCCACATCCCCGGTCAAGATCAGGTCAGCATACGCCTGGGGATCGTTGTAAATCAGGTAGTCCAGCTCGGTGCGGTAGGCGGGGCTGTTGCCATACAGGTTTTCGACTTCGATGCAGTCGATGGCGAGGATGCTGTCGTCGGAGTAACGCAGTTCCACACAGGCTGTGTCCATGTTGTACTCACAGGAAATGAGCAGTTTCATCGCGTCGGCCTCTCTTCAGTCTCGAAAATCGGTATCCGAAATGACCTTCACCTTGAGCGGCGGGGTATCCCCCGCGCCGCGGCTGTCGTAGACCGGGAGGTCCAGCTTTTTCAGCAGCGTCCGCCAGCGGCCGGTGTGGTTGCAGCGGGCGACAAAAGCCCAGCCGCGATTGCCCGTTGTGCGCCGGGCGTTGTAATCCTCCGCGCTGACGGGACGGAGCCGCTTGTAATCCTCTACGAAGCGTTCGGTCACGGCGGCGCGGATTTCCTCTTCGCTCGGTTTGGGCGAGGGGTAGTTCTGATCCAGCCATTGCTGGAGCGTGATCCCGAAGCGCCGTTTCACAACGGTGTGCGGGGGCAGCTCTCGGATTTTGAAGTCGGTGTTCATCGGCGGGCGGCCGTTGTCCAGAATGAACTGCTCCACAGAATCCCGGATCGCCGCCTCGGTCCATCGGTTGAGCGGCAGCTCGTCGATCATGGTATGTAGGACTTGAACGGCCTCTTTGTTCTCGGCGAGGGCTTGGACGGCCAGTTCCAACGCCTGCTTTCGCGTCATGGTGAAAAGCCTCCTTCACGCTTTTCGCCATCCGTTAATCGCTGGAACCCCGTAGGTGGAAAACTGCACGTTCTGGCTGAGGTCGAAGGCGTCCACGGCTTTGATGAGGCCGATGCAGCCGACCTGGAAGAGGTCGTCCATGCTCTCGCCCCGGCCGGTGAACTTCTGGATCACCGACAGCACCAGGCGGAGATTGCCCGCGATCAGCGCCTGCCGCGCCTCCCGATCTCCCATCCTGGCCTTCTCCAGGAGCGTCCGTGTCTCAGCGGCTTTCAGAACCGGCAGCTTCGCGGTGTTTACCCCGCAGATCTCGACCTTTCCCTGCATAAGAAAACTCCACTCCTTTTCTGAGAGTGGAGTTATTATTTCCCGCGGCGGGAAATTTCATGCAGGGCAGAACCTCCGAAAAGAAACAGTCCGGATCACAGAAAAATCTTTGCTTCCGCGATCCGGGCTGTCTTATCGTTTTTATACTCTCTCACCCGCCGAGGTAGGCCTTCTGAACCTCCTCGCTCGCGGCGAGCTCCTTGCCCGTGCCGCTGAGGGTGATGCGCCCGGTCTCCATGACGTAGGCGCGGTCGGCGATGGAGAGGGCCATTTCGGCGTTCTGCTCCACCAGCAAAATGGTGGTGCCCGCCTTGTGCAGGGCGGAGATGATGTCGAAGACCTGCTCCACCAGGATCGGCGCGAGGCCCATGGACGGCTCGTCCAGCATCAAAAGCTTGGGCTTGGACATGAGGGCCCTGCCCATGGCCAGCATCTGCTGCTCGCCGCCGGAGAGGGTGCCCGCGATCTGCTTGCGGCGCTCCTTGAGGCGGGGAAACTGCTCGAACACGCGCTCCTTGTCGGCGTCGATGTTCGTGCCCTTCGCGGTGAAGGCGCCCATGTCCAGGTTTTCCTCCACGGTCATGGCGGTGAAGATGCGCCGCCCCTCGGGGACGTGGGCGATGCCCTGCTCGACGATCTTGTGGGGCGCGGTGGAGGCGATGGATTTGCCCATGAACTCAATGGCGCCGCCGCGGCTTCTCATGAGGCCGGAGACGGTCTTCAGCGTGGTGGACTTGCCCGCGCCGTTTGCGCCGATGAGGGTGACGATCTCGCCCTCGCTGACCTCAAAGCTCACGCCCTTGACGGCGTGGATGGGGCCGTAATAGACATTCAGGTTTTCCGCCTTGAGCATCATAAGCTTTTGGCCCCCTTTCTGCCGAGGTAGGCTTCGATGACCTTGGGGTCGGTGCGGATATCGTCAGGGCTGCCCTTGGCGATGATGCGGCCGAAGTTCAGCACCACGATGCCCTCGCAGATGTTCATGACGAGGCTCATGTCATGCTCAATCAGGAGAACCGCGATGTGGAAGGTGTCGCGGATGCGGGCGATGTTCTCCATCAGCTCCGCCGTCTCGGAAGGGTTCATGCCCGCCGCGGGCTCGTCCAGCAGGAGGAGCGAGGGGTTCGTGGCCAGCGCGCGGGCGATCTCCAGCCTTCTCTGCGCGCCGTAGGGTAGGGAGCCCGCCGGCTCCTCCGCGTGATCCTCCAGGTGGAAGAGGGAGAGGTATTCCATGGCGCGGGCGCGGGCGATCTTCTCGGCCCGCCAGTAGCCCGGCAGGCGCAGGATCGCGCCGCCCATGCCGTAATCCATCTCGTTGTGCAGGCCGATGAGGACGTTGTCCAGCACCGACTGGTTATGGAACAGGCGGATATTCTGGAAGGTGCGGGCGATGCCGGCCCGGTTGACCTGGGCGGTGCTCATGGAGGCGATATCCTTGCCGTCGAGCAGGATGGTGCCGTGGGTGGGCTGGTAGACCTTGGTCAGGAGGTTGAAGATCGTGGTCTTGCCCGCGCCGTTGGGGCCGATGAGGCCCGCGATCTCGGTGCGGCCGATGGTCATGTTGAAGTTGTCCACCGCCTTGAGGCCGCCGAAGGTGATGCCGAGGTCGATGCACTCGAGGATCGGGGTCTTGTCGGCGTCGCGCTCGGGAATATAGCTGGTGCGCGTGATGGGGACGAGGGGATCGCGCTTGAACTTGCCCTGAAGCTCGGTCTTCGCGTCCCAGACGTCTTCGGAATTCAAAACTCTCAGGCTTCCGGGCGTCATGCGTCCTTCGCCTCCTTCCCGTTCTTTTTGCTGAGTTTCTCGCGCAGCTCCTCGCGCCAGATCTTCAGCGTGGGATTGTTGGTGGTCAGCATCACGACGATCAGGACGATCGCGTAGATGAGCATGCGGTAGCTGGCAAAGCCGCGCAGGGCCTCGGGCAGGATGTAGAGGATGACGGTGGCGATGATGGAGCCCCAGATATTGCCGAGGCCGCCCAGCACCACGAACACCAGCACGAGGATCGAGGTGTTGAAGTCGAACTTCGTCGCGGCGAGGTTGGAGTAGTTCAGGCCGAAGAGCGCGCCCGCCGCGCCCGCGAGGGCCGCGCTGGTCACGAAGGCCATCATCTTGTACTTGGTCACGGGGATACCCACGGCCTCGGCCGCGATGCGGTTGTCGCGCACGGCCATGATCGCGCGGCCGTGGCGGCTGCGGATCAGGTTCTGGACGATGACGAGGGTGATCATGATGAGGGGTGCCGGTGGCGCCCTGGGCGCCCTTGATGATGACGCGCCCGCCCTCCAGAAGGTTCAGGTCGGCGGCGGTCTTGCTGCCGGAGGCGTTGAAGATGATGTGCAGGCCGTCCGCGTCCACGCCCACCAGCAGGCAGGTGATGAGCTCCTTGATGATCTCGCCGAAGGCCAGCGTCACGATGGCGAGGTAGTCGCCCGTGAGCCGCAGCACCGGAATGCCGATCAGAAAGCCGATGACGGCGGCGAAGAAGGCGCCCACGATCATCGCCAGCGCCAGGCGCACCGGTGCGGAGGGGATCACGCTCATGAGGCTCATGGCGGTGATGACGCCGGAGAAGGCGCCGACGCTCATGAAGCCCGCGTGACCGAGACTCAGGTCGCCCAGGATGCCCACCGTGAGGTTTAAGGACACCGCCATGACGATGTAGCAGCAGATCGGCACCAGCAGGCCGGTCTGCGAGCGGTTGAGCCCGCCGTTTGCCTTGAGGATGGAGATGACGATAAAGGCGATGATCACGCCCAGATAGGTCAGAAGATCGCTCTTCGCGTCTTTAAAATACTTTTTCGCGTTCATTTCGGCACCTCCTCAGACCTTCTCCTGCGTGTGCTTGCCCAGCAGGCCCGCCGGGCGCACCAGCAGGATGATGATCAGCACCGCGAAGACGATGGAGTTGGAGAGCTGGGTGGAGATGTAGGCCCGCGCCAGGGCCTCGATCACGCCCAGCAGGATGCCGCCGAGGAAGGCGCCGGGGATGGAGCCGATCCCGCCGAACACCGCCGCCGTGAAGGCCTTGATGCCGGGCATGGAGCCGGTCGTCGGCATGAGGGCCGGGGAGAAGGAGCACAGCAGCGCCCCCGCGATGGCCGCCAGGGCCGAGCCGATGGCGAAGGTGAGGGAGATGGTGCGGTTGACGTTGATGCCCATGAGCTGGGCCGCGCCCTTATCCTCGGAGCAGGCGCGCATGGCCTTGCCCATCTTTGTGCGGCTGGTGAAGAGCGTCAGCGCCACCATGATGACGATGCAGCAGGCCACCGTCAGGATGGAGACGTAGGAGATGGACAGCTGCCCGTCGAAGAGCTGGAGCGTGCCGCTGACCACGGGGGTATAGGCCTTGGGGTTTGCGCCCCAGATCAGCAGCGCCAGATTCTGCAGCAGGTAGCTCACGCCGATGGCGGTGATGAGCACGGCGAGGCTGGGGGCGTTGCGCAGCGGGCGGTAGGCCAGGGCCTCGATCGTGATGCCGAGAACCGTACATACCGCCATCGCGACCAGCACGGACGCGAGCGCGGACAGCCCCAGGTTCGACGCGGCGAGGTAGGAGACATAGCCGCCGACCATGATGACGTCGCCGTGGGCAAAGTTCAGCATCTTGGCGATACCGTAGACCATGGTATAGCCCAGGGCGATGATCGCGTAGATGCTGCCCAGGGAGATACCGCTGACCAGGTAGGCAAGAAATTTCATAGCTTGCACCTCTTTACTGTTTTTGCTTCAAAAAGCAGCGCGAAACGTCATTTTTTGCGCTCCTTTACGAGGCAAAAAATACGGCTTTGGCTGCCGGGGACAAAATGCCCCCGGCAGCCGAAATAAACTTGTGAAAAAGATCTTAGAACTCGGGGGTGACGTAGACGCCGTCCTTGATGACGACGGCCATGGGGGCCTTGGAGACCTCGCCGGAGGCGGCCCAGGTCATGCCCTGGCCGGTGACGCCGTCGACGGAGATGGTCGGGAACACGGCGATCAGGGCCTCGCAGATATCGGCGGCGCTCATATCGCTGGTGCAGCCGGCGGCCTGCAGGGCGGCCTTGAGGATGTAGGCGGCGTCGTAGCCGTCAGCGGCGAACTGGTTCGGGGTCTCGTTGAAGCGCTTCTGGTACTCGGCGACGAAGGCCTGGGTACGGGCGTCGTCCGCGTCGGCGGAGAACGGGGTCAGGAGGAACACGCCCTCGGCGAGCTTGGTGTCGAAGCCCTCGACGGTCAGGATGCCGTCCATGCCGTCAACGCCGAAGAACTTGGGGGCGTAGCCCATCTGGTTGGCCTGCTGGAGGATGACGGAAGCGGGGGTGTAGTAGATGGGCAGGAAGATCAGGTCGGCGCCGGCGCCCTGGGCGGCGGTCAGCTGGACGTTGAAGTCGGTGGAGGTGGCGTCGGTGAAGGTGCCTTCATAGACGACGGAGACGCCCTTGTCGGCGGCTTCCTTCACGAAGGTGTCGCGGATGCCCTGGGAGTAAGCGTCGTCATTGCGGTAGATGACGGCGACCTTCGCGTCGGCGAAGTGCTCGGCGAAGTAGTCAGCGGAGGCAATGCCCTGGTTGGGGTCGGTGAAGCAGACCTGGAAGGCGTTGTCCTTGTCGGCGATCAGGTCGACGGAGGAGCCGGACGGGGTGAGCATGAAGGTACGCTCATCAAAGGCCTGGGCGGAGACGGTGATGCCGGAGCCGGAGGTGACGGTGCCGGCCATGACCTGCATGCCCCAGTCCATCAGGGCATTGTAGGCGTTGATGGCCTTGTCGCCGGAGTCGGCCTCGTCGTCCTGGGACATGAACTCGAACTTGAAGCCGTCGTCCATGGCGTTGATCTCATCGACCGCGATCTGGATGCCGTTCATGACGGAGATGCCGTAGATGGCGGCGCCGCCGGTCAGAGGGCCGCTGGAGCCGAGCTTGAAGGTCTCGTCGGCGAAGGCCGCGGGGGCGGCCAGAGCGAAGACCATTGCCAGAGCCAGGATCAGTACAAGTGCTTTCTTCATTTTGGTTTCTCCTTTACCTAAAAATTTTTGGACATATCATATATACAAAGATCGGCCCCGACCAAAACGATCGGAGCCGATCTGAGTATCAAATCAGGCCGCGAGGGGTTTTGATCGTTTCGCTGCGGGCGCTTTGATCAGTACGCGCAGGAACAAGACGAATACGGGAAGCGCGAACACCAGCGCCACGATATCGGCGGAAACAAAAATTGACACTGCGATCACAGTGTCAATGAGAAGAAGCAGGGCGGCAAAGAAAGCAGCGCATGCGGAAGCGGACTCAAACGCCTGCTCGCCTGAGTCTTCGGTGTTGAAGCGTCTGCCAAAACAACCGAACATCGCCGCGTCTCCTTCCTTTGAAAGTGCCTACACTTTAGCACGGCAAATCGAGGCTGTCAAGCGGCGGACACTATTTTTTATCAATCTGTCAACTTTTCGGCGGCGCGGGGATTTCGCTTGTGAAATTTGACAGGAAACGCCGCTTTTGTTTTCACGTTTCGTCACTTGTAAGAGGGGGAAGGATATGGTAGACTAAAAGAAGTAAGCAGCCTGTACCATTTTATCATATACACAACGGAGGTAATGCCCTATGATTATGAACTGCGAGCAGTACACCGGCAAATGCGTCTGCGGACGCGAGCATACCCTGGAGACCCGCAAGGTCGTGGTCGCCGAGAAGGCGCTGGAGAACTTTGAGGAGTACATGCAGGAGCTGGGCCTGACCGGGCGGCGCACCGTGGTCTACGATGAGATCACCTGGAAGCTGACCGAGGGCAAGCACGTCAAGGCCGACCAGAACATCATTCTCGATCCCAAGGGACTGCGCGCCGAGGACGTGCTCATCGAGAACATGATGAAGGATCTCGACCGTCCCGAGGTGATCGTCGCCGTCGGCGCGGGCACCATCATGGACTTCGGCCGCTATCCCGCCTACAAGCTGGGCATCCCCTTCGTCGCGATCCCGACCCTGGCCTCCTCCGACGGCTTTACGGCCAACATCTGCTCCGCGATCATCGACGGGCAGAAGAAATCCACCCCGATGTGCGCCCCCGTCCTGGTCGTGGCCGACCTCGACATCATCAGCGGCGCCCCCGCGAGACTCATCGCCAGCGGCATCAACGACATCCTGGCCAAGTACACCTCCCTGGCCGACTGGCGCATCTCCCACCTGGTCGACGGCGAGTACTACTGCCCGATGGTCGCCGACCTTGCCGAGCATGCGCTGAAGCTCATGCGCGACGCCGCCGACAAGTACGCCGCCACCGGCGTCGCCGACCACGAGGCCATGACCATGGCCCAGATGGAGAGCGGCCTGACCATGCAGCTCATGGACAATTCCCGCGCCGCCTCCGGCGCCGAGCACCTGATGGCCCATCTGGTGGAGATGAAGCCGCCGCGCTTTGAAAACGCCGAGGGCATCCACGGCGAGTGCGTGGGCGTCGGCACCTTCCAGTGCATCCGCGAGTACCACAAGCTGGCCTCGATGAAGCCCAAGGCCAAACCCTTCGTCCCGCTGACCGAGGAGTGGGTCCTCGAGAAGTTCGGCGAGCGCCTCGCCCCCGGCATCATGAAGGAGAACGAGCACGACGTCCTCGGCACCTTCCCCTCCCAGAACATCGTCGACCACTGGGATGAGATCAAGGCCATGCTGGACGCCCTGCCCTCGGTGGAGGAGATGGACAAGCTCTACTCCGAATGCGGCTGCAAGTACCTGCCCGAGCATATCGGCATCGACCCGTCCCTCGCCGATGAGATGCTGGATATCTCCGCCGCCATCCGCAACCGCAACACGCTGGTCAGGATGAAGAGAGTGCTCGATTTCGAGTAAAAAAGAAGCATAGAGAGAACGATACCCCGCAGAGGCCGGTGAAAATCGGTCCCCTGCGGGGTATTTGCGACCCTTCCTTATTGGCCCCCTTGCCTAAAGGGGGGGCAAAGCGGCCGCTCAATAGTGCACGACGTTTCCCGCGCCGCGGATACGCTCGAGCACCGGCGCGGCCTCGGGGCTCTCGAACCACGCGGCGGTGGTGGGCGGGACGAGGCGGCGGAAGGTCTCCATGTCCCCCTCCTGCAGGGCTTTGCGCACCGTGGAGGCGCTGATGACCTGCCCGTCCACGGCTTTTCGCGGAATCACGCGGCATTCGATCCCGGCCTTCGGCAGCTCAATTTCCATAATTTGGTTATACAGCCCCGTGACCTGGCTGGTCGGCTCCTCCCCGACGAAGCGTGCCGTCACGTTCAGGGCGGCGGCGATCTTCTTGAAGATCTCCAGGTCGAGGCGCGCGTGGCCCTCGATGACCGCGGCCTCGTCCTTGAGGAAGTAGCTGGGGAAGGTGGCGGAGCTGATGATATACGGCCCGCTGTCGTGCAGGACGACGTTAGGCAGATGCGCCGTCCCCTCCTGAATCAGCTTCTTCCGCACGGCGAAGGGGACGAGGCTTGCGTCCTCGCTGACCACAAAGAGGTGGAGCGTGTCGCAGGCCGCAGCCGCCGTCTCCGCGAGATACTGGTGGCCGAGGGTGAAGGGGTTTGCGTTCATGACGAGGGCGGCGGACTTCCCCTCCGTCTTCGTCTTCGCCAGCCTCTTCAGATACGACGCAAAGCCGTCCTTCCGGTTTTCCATGAAGACCAGGGTGCCATCCACCCGGGCGATCTCATAGAAGCCGAGGTCGCCGAAGAATTTGGCTGAGTTGACCTTGGTGTACAGGAAGAGCTGATAGTTGCCGCGCTCATGCTGCACCTCGATGAGATGGGTGATGACCTGGTTCAAAAGCCCCTCGCCCTGGTGCTCCCGGCTCACGGCGAAGCAGCGCAGGGTGTTGCCGAAGCAGGAGCCGGTGGCGATGACGCGATAGTCCTCGTCATACATCGCGGCGACGTAATCGAGATTTCCGTCGCGCTGAATGCCCTCCTGCTCCAGCAGGGCGTCCACCTGCCTGAGGGAGCGCTGATCGCTCGGCGAGACGCGCGAGATGGTGTATGCCATGGATGTGTCCTCCGTTTCAGAAAGAATCCGGCGTTTTGTCCCCTGTTTTCAAAAACCACAGCAGCCAGCACAGGCCCAGCAGGTCGGCGCTGCCGCCGGGGGAGAGGTTTTCCGCGATGTAGTCCCGATCCAGCGCCTCGATCGCCGCGCGGTCGGGGTAAGGCGCAGCGGCCAGAAGCGCTTGCAGCTCCTTCTGCTTTTCCGCCGCCTTCTCAAAGCCCCCGCGGGCGATCATATTGGTGTCCGGGGTGTGGGCCAGCAGGTGCAGCAGGGCGGCGGCCCCGGCCTCGTCCTTTGTCTTCCCCATGGCAAGGCCGTTTTCGAGGATCGGCAGACCGTATGCCGGCACGCTCGGGAAGCCCGCGGCGGCCTGACCCCTGACGCCGGTCACGCCGTATCGGCGGTAGAAGCGCTCCCCGGCCGTCTGCGCGGTTTCGGCGGCTTCCAGCTCCTTTTCCACGCCCCTGGTCATGGCGGCGACCTCCGCAAGCAGGGTCTCCGGCTCTGTCCAGCGCCCCCGGTCAAGGCGTCCAAGCGCGCCGCAGAGCAGGCCCAGCGTGAAGATCGCGCCCTTGTGGGTGTTGACGCCGCCGGTTGCCTTCCGCATCCCGGCCTCGGCCAGCTTTCCCGGAAAGCGCAGGGCGGCGAAGGTCTCCGGCGCGGGCCTGTCCGCGGTCTCCCTGCCGGTCTTCACGCAGGCTTCAAAATAGGGGTACAGCGACGCGGCGCTTGCAAGGAAGCTGTATATGTCCATGTCCCGGTGGCTCCCGCAGTTGAGACGGTCGACCAGCCCAGGCTTGGGCGTCACCGCCACCTCATACAAAAGCGCCCGCACGGCGTATGCGGCGGCGTCCTCCGCGTCCTTTCGGTCGACGGCGGCGCGCAGGATCTCCCGCGTCTTCGCCTGCAGCTCCGGCACCGAATGGGTGCGGCTCCGGGCGCAGTCTCTGGCGGGCTTTCCGCAGATCAGGCACAGCCGCGGCGTCGGGCGCTCCAGCTTTTCCCCGTCCGGGGTGAGCACATCGAGATCGAAGAGGCGCCCCAATTCGCTGTGCTCCTCGATCTCACAGCACAGGCGCTTGAGGACTCCGGCCTCCGCGTTCACGACATACAGCCCCTCACAGCCGGTGTCGGCGTCCAGTTCCTCGCAGCGGACCGGCGGGGTGCCCGCTCTCTGCAGTTCTCCCAGCAGCGCATCCCGGCCCATTTGAAATCCGCGGCGGATCAGGGGGCTGTTCTTGACCGGCCCCGCGATATTCATGGTGAAGGATATCAGCGGCAGGCGGTACTGCTCCAACAGCTCCCTCTGCCTTTGCGCGCGCTGTTCGCGGGCGAGAAGCATCTGCGCAAGCTGAACCTCGGGCATAGACAAGGCTCCTTTCTTTTCGTCAATGCGTGTCATCTCGACCGAACGAAGTGAGCGGAGAGATCTGTTTTCCTGCAGCTTCTTGCTTTTCAGATTTCTCGACTGCGCTTCGCTCCGCTCGAAATGACATGTTTTAGACCTACCCCCCTTTAGGCAAGGGGGGCCTTTTAAAGTTGCGCCCCTGTTGGTTGGACAGGGGCGTTTTTGCGGGAGTCTTATGTTCAGGCGCTCTTGTTTTGCTTCTTCAGCTCGTCCAGGATCTCACCCAGCAGCTCCTCGGTGGTGGGCTTGGGGGGCTCCTCCGCGGCGGCCGCGGCTTCCTCTTCCTGTTTTTTCTTGAGCACCTTCTCAGCCATCGCCTTGGCCTTGTTCATGGCCTTGATGACGGAGAAGAGCACCAGGGCGATGACCAGGAAGTTGATGACCGCGCCGATGAAGGTGCCGAGGCCGAGGACGATGGGCTCGACGCCGGCAGCGGGGTCGCCCGCGCGCAGGGTGATGTTCAGGGCGTCCGTGTTCGGGGACTGAAACAGCACGGCCAGCAGCGGGGTCACGACGTTTGCCACCAGGGAGCTGGTGATCGCGCCGAAGGCGCCGCCGACGATGACGCCGACCGCCATGTCCATCACATTGCCGCGGGAGATGAATTCCTTGAACTCATCGAAAAACTTTTTCATGATACCAACCCTTTCCTTAAATATTAAAGTGAAAAGTGGAGAGTGAAAAGTGAAAATAAGTTCATTCGAAAAAAGATTTTCACTTTCCACTTTTCAATTTTCACTTTTTCATTTCTTCGGCGTGAGCACCTTCGTGCCGCCCATGTAGGGCCAGAGGACTTCAGGGATGGTGACGCTGCCGTCGGCCTGGAGGTGGTTCTCCAAAAAGGCGATGAGCATGCGCGGGGGCGCGACGACGGTGTTGTTGAGGGTGTGGGGCAGGTAGACCTTGCCGTCCTCGCCCTTGACGCGCATCCGCAGTCTTCTCGCCTGGGCGTCGCCGAGGTTGGAGCAGGAGCAGACCTCGAAGTACTTCCGCTGGCGGGGGCTCCATGCCTCGATGTCGCAGGACTTGACCTTGAGGTCGGCCAGGTCGCCGGAGCAGCACTCGAGCTGGCGCACCGGGATCTCCATGGAGCGGAAGAGCTCGACGGAGAAGCGCCACATCTTTTCATACCAGTCCATCGAGTCCTCGGGCTTGCAGACCACGATCATCTCCTGCTTTTCAAACTGGTGGATGCGGTATACGCCGCGCTCCTCGATGCCGTGGGCGCCCTTTTCCTTGCGGAAGCAGGGGCTGTAGCTGGTCAGCGTCTGGGGCAGGCTGGCCTCGGGGATCATCTGGTCGATGAACTTGCCGATCATGGAGTGCTCGCTGGTGCCGATGAGGTAGAGGTCCTCGCCCTCGATTTTGTACATCATGGCGTCCATGTCGGTCTGGCTCATGACGCCCTCGACCACGTTGCCGTGGATCATGAAGGGCGGTATGCAGTAGATGAAGCCCTTGCCGATCATGAAGTCCCGCGCGTAGGCCAGCACCGCTGAGTGCAGGCGCGCGATGTCCCCCATGAGATAATAAAAGCCGTTGCCGGAGACCCGGCCCGCCGCGTCCATGTCCACGCCGTTGAAGCGCTCCATGATCTCGGTGTGGTAGGGGATCTCGAAATCGGGCACCGCCGGCTCGCCGAAGCGCTGAACCTCGACGTTGGCGGAGTCGTCCGGGCCGATGGGCACAGAGGGGTCGATGATGTTCGGGATGTTGAGCATGAGATGCCGGATCTTCTCGGCGTACTCCCCTTCCAGGCGCTCCAGCTCCGCGAGGCGCTCGTCATTGGCCTTGACTTCCGCCATGTTCGCGTCGATCTGCGCCTGGATGGCGGCCTTTTCCTCGTCGGCGGCCTTCTTCAGCTTGCCGAACAGGGGGCCGTTTGCCTTCGAGAGCTGGTTTTTCTTCGCGCGCAGGTCGCTGGCCTCGGTGATCGCGGCGCGGTTGAGGCGGTCGAGCTCGATGACCTCGTCCACCATGGGCAGCTTCTGATCCTGGAATTTCTTTTTGATGTTCTCCTTGACGATCTCCGGGTTTTCCCGGACAAATTTGATGTCGAGCATTCTATACTTACCTTTCTGTTAAAATAATCGTTTTCATAATGGTTTGGAGAGCGAAGCTTCATAAGTGTGGAGTGTGGAGTGTGGAGAGTGGAATTATGGTGTCCCCTGCGGGGACTATTTAAAAAAGTCGCGAAGCGACACATTAACTCCACTCTTCACTCTTCACTCTCCACTCTCTATTTCAGCCTTTCCAGCGCCTGAATCAGCGCCTCGCGGTCGTCCGCGCCGTAGAACTCGATCTCGATGCGGCCGATCTTTTTGCCGTCGACCAGCTTCACCTTTCTTCCGAGGCTGGCGGAGAGGCGGTTTGCCACCTCCGCGGCGTAGTCCACGCTGACGCCGTCCGGCTCCGGCTGCTTCTTCGGCGGCTTCAACAATCTGGCGGCGAGCTGTTCGGTCTGGCGTACCGACAGGCCCTTGTCCACGACCTCCTTCGCCGCGGCGGTCTGCATTTTGTCGTCCAGAACCGGCACCAGGGCGCGGGCGTGTCCGGCGGAGAGCTTGCCCTGCTCCACCAGCTCCAGCACCGCGGGGCAGAGGCTCAGAAGCCGCATGGCGTTGGTGACGGCGGGACGGGAGCGGCCCACGCTCTTCGCGGCCTCCTCCTGGGTGAGGCCGAATTCCTCGATCAGCGCCCGGTAGCCGCGGGCCTCCTCGATGGGATTCAAGTCCTCGCGCTGCAGATTCTCCACCAGCGCAAGCTCCGCGACGCGGCGGTCGTCGGCGTCGATGACGCGCACGGGGACTTCGGTCAGCCCCGCGAGTCTCGCGGCTCTCCAACGTCTTTCGCCCGCGATGATCTGATAATAACCGCTGTCCAGCCGCCGTGCGGTGATGGGCTGGATCAGGCCGTACTGGGCGATGGAATCCGCCAGTTCCTGCAGGGCCTGCTCGTTGAAAATTTCGCGCGGCTGCTCCAGTCGGGGCTCCACCTTGGCAACGGGCAGGATCTGCAGCTCGTTTTCCTCCGGCTCGTCCGTGCCGAACAGCGCGTCCAGCCCGATGCCGAGACCCTTTTTTTCCTTGGTCATACATTCTCCTTGTTTCATAAAGTGAAAAGTTGAAAGCGGAAAGTGAAGATGAGGAGCGCCTTTGGCGCTGATCAGAATAGTTGCGCAGCTACACGATAACTCCACTTTTCACTTTTTATTTTTCGTTGCGTTTCAAAAATTCCGCCGCCAGCGCCATATAGCCCTTGCTGCCGCGGTTGACGCGGTCGTAGACCACGCCGGGGGTGCCGTGGCTCGGCGCCTCGGAGAGCCGGACGCTGCGCGGGATGACCGTCGTATAGACCTTGTCCCCCAGATATCTCCGCAGCTCGTTTTCCACCTGGGTGGTGAGATTGGCGCGGGAGTCGTACATGGTGAGCACGATGCCCTCGATCCCGAGGCGGCGGTTGAGGCGCTTGGAGCACATCTTGATGCTGGTCAGCAGATCGGCGATGCCCTCCAGTGCGTAGTACTCGCACTGCATGGGGATGAGCACGCTGTCCGCCGCGACGAGGGCGTTGACGGTCAGCAGCTCCAGCGAGGGCGGGCAGTCGAGGAAGATATAATCGTATTCGCTGTACAGGGCCGAGATTTTGTCCTTGAGCACGTACTCGCGGCGGTCGGCGTGGATGAGCTCCACCGAGGCCGCCGCCAGCTCCTTGGAGGCCGGGATCACATCGCCGAACTCGGTCGGCACGACGCACTCCGCCGCGCTCTTGTCCGTGATGAGCATGTCATATGTATTTGGGCGGGTGGTTTTCGGCACGCCCATGCCGGAGCTTGCGTTCCCCTGGGGATCGCAGTCCGCCAGCAGCACCTTTTTGTCCATCAGGTTCAGCGCCGCCGCGAGGTTCACGCTGGTCGTGGTCTTTCCGACGCCGCCCTTCTGATTTGCGATCGCAATGATTTTTGCCATGGATTCAGAACCTTTCCGTGTAATGCGAGGCCATTATAACGCGTCCGTCTCCGTTTTGCAATGTTTCATGTGAAACAATTTTATTCAGAGTGGAGAGGGGCGAGGAGAGAGTGGAGTTTGGAGAGTGGAGTTAAGGAGCGCCATCGGCGCTATTGTGATTTTCTCTCCTTCCGAAAAGTTGAGCATGTTTCACGTGAAACAATTATAATCGTCCGCGAAGCGGACACCACAACTCCACTCTTCACTCTCCACTCTCCACTCTTTTCTTTATCCCACCAGTGCGTCCACGTCCGTAATGTCGAGTCCCCGGTGCAGGGCGAGATTCAGGGCGTAGCCGATGAGCCTGCCGCCGGCGCGCACCAGACTGTCGATCTCCCGCGGCGTGACGAACATGCCGCCGAACGCCCCTTCCCCGAGAAAGCCCGCGTCGATCACCGTGGGGATGCCGATGGAGACGACCGGCACGCCGAGGGTCTCGCGGCTCAGCTCCCGCCGGTCGTTGCCCACGCCGGAGCCGGGGGAGATCCCCGCGTTCGAGACCTGCACGCTGCGGCAGAGGGATTCCGCCTCCGCACCGGCCAGCGCGTCGATCACCACGACGAGGTCAGGGCGAAGCAGCCCGCACAGGCTTTTGATCTGCTCGGCAGATTCCACGCCCGAGGTGCCGAGCACGCCGGGGCGGCAGAGCGCGAGCGAACAGAAGCGGTCAAACTGCTTCGGATCCTTCTCTTTCAAATGTCTGGTCACCAGCAGCGATCCCGCGGCAAGGGAACCGAGCGCATCCGGCGTGATATCCGGATTGCCGAGGGCCGCGGTCAGCACCTCGTCGTGCTTTCCGGGCAGACAGCGGGTGATGAGCTCCGCCAGCGCGCGGACGGCGTCGGAGAAGCGCTCGCTCCCCCGGTCGAAGAAGCGCGGCAGGCTGAGGGTATAGTACTGCCCCTGGGGTTTGCCGAGGCGCAGTTCCCCCTCCCGGCCGAAGATATCGACCGCGAAGACCTTGAGGCCGTCCAGCTCTTCCTCCTGACAGCCGACGCCGGGCAGCTCGCCCCCGATGCGCCGCCGCAGCTCCGCGGCCATGTCCGTGCGGACGGTTCGGTTGTTGTACATATGCAAAATCTCCTTCCTTGCTGCCTCCCCTTACAGAGAAGGCAATCAATCGCAAGATATGGTATAGTGTACCCAATTTTACCACAAGAGATAAGCATTCAAAAAAAGTGGAAATTTTTTTGAAAAAATGCTTGCTTTTCGTCCTCTTCTTTGCTATACTTACTAAACGCGAGTTAAGTTATGTAACTCATATACTTTATAGGAGGAGGTGGCGATTGAAACATGGCCAACATTAAATCTTCTGCAAAGAGAGACCTTAAGTCCAAGGAACTCAGAGCCAAGAACCGTGCTGACAAGACCGAGCTCAAGACCATGGTGAAGAAGTTTGACGCAGCTGTTGCCGAGGGCAATAAGGATAATGCCGTCAATGCCTATAAAGTTGCTGTTAAGACAGTCGACCGCGCGGCCGCTAAGGGTCTGCTGCACAAGAACAATGCAGCCCACAAGAAGTCCGCAATGGCAACCAAGCTCAACGAGCTGGGCTGAGCCTGAATTGGTTTAATGAACCGGGAAGCAAGCTTCCCGGTTTTGGCTTTTTAAACGCCTTTCCCATCCTGCGCTTTTCCGGGAAGGTGTCTTCGATTTATTCATATATTGTTAAGACTTCTTCAGCTTGCGTCCGAGGCGGCGGCATGGTACAATGATCCCATCAAATCTTTAATAAGGAGAGACAGATCATGAAAAAGACACTTTCCGTTTTTCTGCTTCTGTGCATGGTGTTTACCCTCTGCGCCATGCCTGCCCTGGCTGAGGCGCCCGCCGACGCCCCTGCGGCTGAAGCTGCGGAGCCCGCTGACGCTCCCGCTGCCGAGCCGGCCGAAGCGGAGGAGCCCGCAGCCGGAAAAGCGCTGCTCGGCGTCTCCGTCTATGAGGACGAGAGCGCCGGCGTGCTGGTTGTCGACGTAAAGCCGGACAGTCCCGCCGCGAAGGCCGGATTCCGCGCGGGCGACATCATCGTCACCATGAACGACGCGATCACCGCCGATTCCGACGCCCTCGTCGCGGCGGCGGCACTTCTCGAACAGGGCGCGCCGGTTTCCTTCAGCCTTCTGCGCAAGGGCAGCCTCTGCGGCGTGACCGTGCTTCCGGGCGACGCGCCGGAGCTGGGTTTGATCATTCAGCAGGGCAGCGCCCCCGTCGGCGTAACCGTGCTGGACGTGCTCCCGGGCGGCGCCGCGGAGAATGCCGGGATTTTTTCAGACGATGTGATCGTCGGCTTTGGCGGCGATGCGATCGTCTTTGTGGACGATCTCGTTTCGGCCATCCAGAGCTGCGCCCCCGGAGACGCGGTTGAGATCGAGCTTTTGCGGGACGGCGGCAGATACACGGTGATTGCCGTGCTGGACGAGGCCGTGCCCGAGGAGCCTGAAGCGCCGGAGGCCGCAGCAGCTGTCGGCGCCGAGCCCGCGCTGGCCGTTACCGACCTGCCCCTCGCCGTCGAGGTGCGCGAGGGCGCCAACACCGCGCTGCTCACGGTCGCGGCCAAGGGCAAGCTGGACTCGGACGCCTCCTTCCTCTGGTACAAGCTGGGCAAGGACGGCATCTCCTACCCCATCGACAGCTTCTTCCTGCCGCAGCCCGAACAGCTCGGCCTGTATGTGGACAGCAGCTTCGACGAGGTGAACGGTATTTATACCTCCACCCTGTACGCCGACGGCATTACGCTCGCGGCTTCG
Source organism: Oscillospiraceae bacterium (assembly GCA_902789745.1). GTDB lineage: Bacteria > Bacillota > Clostridia > Oscillospirales > Oscillospiraceae > Limivicinus. Next base: position 29,681 of record CADAPH010000028.1, read on the forward strand.
GGCACCTACTTCTGCCGCGTGCTGGACGTGGACGGCGCGGAGCTCGATTCCACCGCCGCAGTCATCACCGTGAAGTAAGGGACTGCAGCATAAGGGGAGGGGCAAGCCCCTCCCCTGCGGGTAATCCGGGGATCCGCGTATTTGGCTGCATCCCCTTTTAAAAGGAAAATTTTATTCAAATGTTCCCCGGGGCCGTGATCCTTTGATTGACGGCCCCGGCGTTTTATTATATAATGGAGTTTACAAACTGTATTTTTTGGATTACCACAGGTAAAATGAGGTCTCGATATGCTTAAACGGCTCATGCTGATCGTCAATCCCATGGCAGGACGCGGCGCGTACAAAACCAATTTCGGCGAGGCGATGCAGGCCCTCTCACAGGGGGGCTATGCCGTGACGCTTTTTTTCACCGCGCAGCGCGGGGACGCCACCCGCTTTGCCGCCTCGTACGCCGGGGATTACGACGCCGTCTCCTGCATCGGGGGCGACGGGACGCTCAGCGAGGTGCTGGCCGGCCTCATGCAGCTCGACAATCCCCCGCCCGTGGGCTACTTTCCCATGGGCACCGCCAACGACGTGGCCACCACTCTGGGTCTGCCGAAAAACGACACCGTCGCGGCGGCCCGGCGCATTGTCAACGGCACGCCCCATCCCTTCGACGTGGGCGCCTTCGGGGAGAGGGATTACTTCGCCTATATCGCGGCCTTCGGCGCCTTTACCGAGGTCAGCTACGCCACGCCCCAGGATCAGAAGAAGATGCTGGGACACCTGGCCTACGTCCTGCAGGGCATGCAGCAGCTGCCGAAGATCGAGCCGATCCATGCCAAAGTTGACTACGACGGCGGGACGCTCGAGGGCAGCTTCCTCTACGGCAGCGTCTCGAACTCCACCTCCGTGGCCGGCATCGTCCACCTGCCCGATACCATGGTCAGCCTCGGCGACGGGATGAGCGAGCTGGTGCTGGTGCGTGACCCCGGCAATGTCGCCGCCTTTGCGGAGCTGGCGACCGCCGTCCTGTCCGAGCGCTTTGACAGCGAGAAGCTTGTGATCCTGCACACGAAGAAGGCCCGCTTCCGTTTCGATTTCCCCGTCGCCTGGACAAGAGACGGCGAGGAGGGCGGCGCCTTTGCCGACATTGAGATCCGCAACATCCACTGTCCCGTGAAGCTGATCTTCTGAGGGCGCGCGCCCTTACCTCCCCCTTTGGGGGAGCCAAGTCTCACACAATGGGAGGACCGCTTATGACCCGGAGAAAAATGAATCTGCGTACGCGGGCGATCCTTCTGGTATCCGTTTTCCTGCTGTTGACGAACATCGCGCTGGGGTTCACGCTGGCGAATCAGTCGCGCCGCGCCATGAAGACACAGATCAACGAGCGCATGCTCGACATTGTCAACACGGCCGCGGTCATGCTCGACGGCGACGTGCTGGCGCGCCTGCGCGCGGAGGATCAGGATACGCCGGAATACCGGGCGGTCTATGATATGCTGGCCCGCTTCCGGGACAGTATCAAGCTGGAATATATCTACTATATCCGCCCCGAGGGGGACGGGCGCTTTTCCTTCGGCATCGACACGGACCCCGACCGGCCGGCTGCGTTCGGCGATCCCTTTGCCTATACAGACGCGCTCAATACCGCAAGCCAGGGCACCCCTGCCGTGGACGACAGGCCTTATGTGGACGAGTGGGGCCGCTTTTACAGCGCCTACAGCCCGGTTTTTACCTCCGACGGCGAGGTGGCCGCGGTGGTCGCCGCCGACTTCAGCGCCGACTGGTACGATAATCAGCTCAACCAGGCCCAGCGGATCATCGTGACCAGCTGCGTCCTCTTCCTGGCCATCGGCATCGTGATCACCGTTTTTCTGACCGGTCAGTACAGCCGCCGGATGGAGCTGATCAGGGGAAATCTCCGCGATCTGACGGGAGATCTGGAATCCATGACGGGCATGTTTTCCGTGGAATCCGGGGCGCTTCACCCCTCCGACACGGACAGCGAGAGCATGGAGACCCTCAGCAATCACATCACGGAGCTGCGGGACGGCCTGCGCGAATACATCAACCATGAGCAGACCCAGGCCAACAGCATGATCACCGCCATGGCCTCGGACTACCGCTGCGTCTACTACATCAATCTCGACGAGAACGACGGCGTCTGCTACCGCAACGACCCCGAGGATCACGAGCAGACCAGGGCGGGCATCCATTTCCCCTATCTCGAGCGCTTCACCTGGTATGCCGAGCACAGCATCACGGAGAATTATCGGGAAGGCTTTCTGAAATTCATGGACCCCGACAACATCCGCGCGCGCCTCGCAACGGAGCCCATCATCGCCTACCGCTATCTGGCGCGCCGCAACGGGCGCGAGTATTATGAAATGGTACGCGCCGCGGGCGTCAGAAGGGCGGAGGAACGGGACGACCATATGGTGCATGCCATCGGTCTCGGCTTTACGGAGATCGACGCGGAGATGCGCGAGGCCATGGCCAAGAACGAGGCCCTGGCCGAGGCCCTCACCGTCGCAGAGGAGGCCAGCAAGGCCAAGACCGCCTTCCTCTCCAGCATGAGCCATGAGATCCGCACCCCCATGAATGCCATCATCGGCCTGGACACCCTCGCCCTGCACGACGACACCATCTCGCCCCAGACGCGGGATTACCTGGAGAGGATCGGCGGCAGCGCAAGGCATCTGCTGGCCCTCATCAACGATATCCTGGACATGAGCCGCATCGAGTCCGGCCGCCTCGTCCTGCGCAAGGAGGAGTTCTCCTTCAGCGCCATCCTCGAGCAGATCAACACCATGGTCATGTCCCAGTGCTCCGACAAGGGACTCAACTATGAGTGCCGCATCCTCAGCCGCGTCGACGACTACTACATCGGCGACGACATGAAGCTCAAGGAGGTGCTCATCAATATCCTCTCCAACGCCATCAAGTTTACCGAGCCCGGCGGCAGCGTCATGCTCACCGTCGAGCGCATCGCCGTCTTTGACGATCAGTCTACCCTGCGCTTCCGCATCAGGGACACCGGCGTCGGCATGGACAAGGAGTTCATCCCGAAGATCTTCGAGCCCTTCTCCCAGGAGGACAGCAGCACCAAGAACAAGTACGGCAGCACGGGTCTCGGCATGGCGATCACCAAGAACATCGTGGAGATGATGAACGGCACGATCAGCGTGGAGTCCGAGAAGGGCGTCGGCACGGAGTTCACCGTCGTAATCACGCTGCGCAACGCCCACCACCAGGGATCGGACACGGCGGAGGGGGTCGACCTCACCCGCATGCGCGTGCTGGTCGTGGACGACGAGGAGATCCCCGCCGAGCATGCGCGCACGGTGCTGGGCGAGTCCGGTATCCTTGCCGACGTCTGCCGCAGCGGCGAGGAGGCCCTGCGCATGCTGGAGGTGCAGCATCTCAAGCAGGAACCGTACAATCTCGTCCTGCTGGACTGGAAGATGCCCGGCATGGACGGTCTCGAGGCGGCAAGGGAGATCCGCGCCCGCTACAACAACGAGACCACCGTCATCATCCTCACGGCCTACAACTGGGACGATATCGTGGACGAGGCGTCGAAGTCCGGGGTGGACAGCTTTTTGGCAAAGCCGCTCTTCGCCTCGAACGTGATCGCCGAGTTTGAGCGCGTGGCGCGCCACAACAACATGGCCCTGTTCCAGGAGAAGCAGAAGGCGGAGCTCGCGGGAAGGCGGGTGCTGCTGGCGGAGGATATGCAGATCAACGCCGAGATCATGATCGACATCCTCGACATGGAGGAGGTCACGGCGGATCACGCCGAAAACGGCAGGATCGCTGTGGAGATGTTTGAAAAGTCCGAGGTCGGCGCTTACGACGCGATCCTCATGGATATCCGCATGCCCGAGATGGACGGTCTCGAGGCCGCGGCCGTGATCCGCGCGCTGAATCGCCCCGACGCGAAGGCGGTCCCCATCATCGCCCTGACCGCCAACGCCTTTGACGAGGACGTGCAGCGCTCCCTCCAGGCGGGCATGAACGCCCATCTGACCAAGCCCGTGGAGCCCGACCACCTCTACCAGACCCTGGGAGAACTCATCTGGGAACGGGAGAACGGAAAGTAAACTTTATTCTTGCATTCTCCGTCAAAAGTATATATAATATTAAAACGTCGATTTGATCGGCGTTTTAATGCTTTTAACAACATTTCTATTCGCGCCTTCGCGCGATGAAAGGATGATTTCCATGAAGCGTCAGAAAATTTCCGGCATCTATGCCGACGCCGCCTCCTTTGACGGGCAGCGCCTGACCGTCTGCGGCTGGGTCAGAACCGTCCGCGATATGAAGAACTTCGGCTTTATCGAGCTCAACGACGGCTCCTGCTTCAAATCCCTGCAGGTCGTGTTCGAGCGCGGCAAGCTCGACAATTACGACGAGATCGCCCATCAGAACGTGGGTGCGGCCCTCATCGTCCGCGGCATCCTGACGCTCACGCCCGAGGCCAAGCAGCCCTTCGAGCTCAAGGCCGACGAGATCACGGTAGAGGGCGCGTCCACCCCGGACTATCCCCTGCAGAAGAAGCGCCACAGCGTTGAGTTCCTGCGCACCATCCAGCACCTCAGACCGCGCACCAACCTCTTCTCGGCCACCTTCCGCGTGCGCTCCGTCGCCGCCCAGGCCGTGCATGAGTTCTTCCAGCAGCGCGGCTTCGTCTACGTCCACACCCCGCTGATCACCGGCTCCGACTGCGAGGGCGCGGGCCAGATGTTCCGCGTCACCACGCTCGATCCCAAGAACCCCCCGCTCAAGGAGGACGGCAGCGTGGACTTCAGCCAGGACTTCTTCGGCAAGCCCACCAGCCTCACGGTCTCCGGCCAGCTCAACGCCGAGAACTTCGCCATGGCCTTCGGCGACGTGTACACCTTCGGCCCCACCTTCCGCGCCGAGGTCAGCTACACCCAGCGCCACGCGGCCGAGTTCTGGATGATCGAGCCGGAGATGGCCTTCGCCGACCTCAACGACTACATGGACACCGCCGAGGCGATGGTGAAGTACATCATCAACCGTACCCTCGAGCGCTGCCCCCAGGAGATGGAATTTTTCAACAGCTTTGTCGACAAGGGCCTGCTGGACAGGCTGCACAACGTCGTGTCCAACGACTTCGGCCGCATCACCTATACCGAGGCCGTCGACATTCTCCAGAAGAGCGGCCAGAAGTTCGACTACCCCGTGGAGTGGGGCATCGACCTGCAGACCGAGCATGAGCGCTACCTGACCGAGAAAGTCTTCAACAAGCCGATCTTCGTCACGGACTACCCCAAGGACATCAAGGCCTTCTACATGCGCCTCAACGACGACGGAAAGACCGTCGCGGCGGCGGACTGCCTGGTGCCCGGCGTGGGCGAGATCATCGGCGGTTCCCAGCGCGAGGAGCGCCTGGACGTCCTGGAAAAGAGAATGGACGAGCTCGGCCTCAACAAGGAGGATTACTGGTGGTATCTCGACCTGCGGCGCTACGGCTCCTGCCGCCATGCCGGCTACGGCCTCGGCTTCGAGCGCATGGTCATGTACCTCACCGGCGTGTCGAACATCCGCGACGTGGAGCTGCACCCCAGAACCACGGGCAACGCGGACTTTTGATCAAGTGAAAAGTGGAAAGTGAAGTG
>CADAPH010000029.1 GCA_902789745.1 Oscillospiraceae bacterium
ACGCGTTTATCCATTCGCAGACGGATATCGAGGACATCCGCATGCACGCCGATTCCTACCTGCGCATCGTGACGATCGGTTCGCTCTTCATGTATCTGCAGATGTGCATGGAAAAGCTGCTCCAATCCACCGGCCTGACGCGGCTTTCCATGTGGACGCAGATGTTCGGCGCGGTGACCAATATCATCCTGGATCCCTTCTTTATCTTCGGCTGGTGCGGCCTGCCCGCGCTGGGCACTGCGGGCGCCGCGATCGCGACTGTGCTGGGCCAGGCGGCGGGCATGAGCCTTGGCTTCTATCTGCACCGCCGCTGTAACCGGGAAATCCGCATCGCGCGGGAGGATCTGCGTCCCGATCTTCGGATCATCAAGGGCGTGTATCGGATCGGCTTCCCCTCGGTCGTGATGATGGTCGTCGGATCGGCGACAAACTACATGATGAACCGCATCCTGATCGGCTTTACGCCGACAGCCGTCGCGGTATACGGCTGCTATTTCAAGATTCAGAGCTTTTTCTTCATGCCGGTCTTCGGCCTCAACAGCGGTATGATCCCCATCATCGGATACAACTACGGCGCGTGCAAAAAAGATCGCATTTACCGAACCTTCCGCTACGGCGTGCTGTATGCCAGCTTCTTTATGCTCCTGGGATTTCTCCTGTTCCAGCTCATGCCTGAGAAGCTGCTGGGTATTTTCAACCCGTCCGAGAACATGCTGGCGATCGGCGTTCCCGCGCTGCGGCGCATCAGCATCCATTTTCTCTTCGCGGGCTTCTGCATCGTCGCGGGCTCCGTCTGCCAGGCGCTGGATCACAGCGCCGCGTCCCTCGCGGTGTCCGTCCTGCGCCAGCTTGTGGCGCTCGTCCCCGCGGCCTGGCTGCTGTCCAAAACCGGGGACGTGAACATGGTCTGGTGGTGCTTCCCGATTGCGGAAATCATGTCCCTGATCGCGTCCGCATTCTTCCTGCGCTCCGCCTTCCGGCACATGGAGCGCGTGCTCAGCGGGCAGCTGGAACAACCGGAATAATCATGATAAGAGAGGATGTGAGCGGCCATCGTATTCTTTCAGCGCTTTTTCCTGGATCGGGAGAAGGACATTGTCGTCGACCTCTACATGGAGGGGGAGCGGATGCAGTATGTCATGCGCACACCGAACCACCACACGGGGAACCTGATCCGAAATCTCTCGAAGCTATTCGGGCTTGAGACGACGCCGGACGAGAACGGCCTGCTTGTCATCCGGGGCGAGATACCCTGCTACTATGATGGGGGCAACCGCCGCATGTACATTCTGCGCCTGGGCGGCACGAAGGTCGCCAACATTTTCCCGGACGGGAATGTAGAGCTCAAGGCGTCTGTTCCCGCCATCTCCAAAACCCTGATGAGCCAGACCAAGGATTACCGTCTGGGCGTTGAGAAGACGCTTGTCAAGACCTATATCCGCAGCGAGTGCAAATTCCATACGGATCTGCACACCCACATGAACGGCAACCTGCCGCCGGAGCTGCTGATCGCCCTGGGCGTCATGCACCAGATCCGCTATCCCTACTACTACGTCAAGAAGCTGGGCCTGCGCTGCACCGCGGAACAGCTTGAGAGGCTTGAGAGAGCCAGAGAAAAGGCGGCGCTGGAGCTGGGCGATATCCCGCTGACCGGGAAGCGTCGGGAGCGCCGTATCGACGACTTTACCTTTATCAACTTTGCCGAGCTGATTCTCGGCAATCCCGGCGGCGCCGAAGAGAATATTGAGCGCGTGCGCGGCTCCCTGACCATTCCGAAGGACGGACAGGCGGTTTTTGCAAATCTGGAAAAGGTGTATCTCTATCGCTATGTCTTCACAAAGGGCGTCGCCGCGGAGGATCGGATCGCCGCGCTCAACATCGGACAGATCCCCGACGGCGAGGTTCGCGCCTATGCCGCGCGCATCCGACAGGATCGGGAGGATCTGCGCTACCGCGGCAACACGCTCTATCAGGATCTGCTGCTCTGGATCGCGCGGGAGTACCGGCGTTACGGCATCGAATATGCCGAGATCACGGACACCTCGCTTCTCAACAAAGCGGAGTTTCCGGCAAAGCTGCGGCAGATTCATGAGATCATGCCCAGCGTCACGCGGGAGACGGGCGTGCTGCTGCGCTTTCTGGCGGGCATCCGCCGCACACCGCTGACCATCGTGCGCGACAGGCTGACGCCGGGGGACTATCTGGCCGAGAACCTGCGCTGTCTCGGCGTCATCGCGGGCGATCCCTATGTCGCGGGCGCCGACATCATCGGCGAGGAGATCAACGACATTCTGGAGCTGCGCGGCGTGATCGGAGAGCTTGTCCGTCTCGCGGAGCAAAATCCCGGCTTCGTGATCCGGATTCACGCCGGAGAGAACGACAGCCTGCGCGACAATGTGGCAAACTCCATCCGCTGCGTGAAAGAGGCGCTGCGCGAGGGGCAGGAATTCCCGGCCCTTCGGATCGGCCACGGGCTGTATACCTGCGACCTTCGATCGGCCAGGGGGGCGCGGCTCCTGGAGGAGCTGAGGGAAAACGCCGTCACGCTGGAGTTTCAGCTCAGCTCCAACGTCCGCCTGAACAATCTCAGCAGCCTGGAACACCACCCGCTGCGGCAGTATCTTGCCGCCGGGGTACGCTGCGTACAGGGTACCGACGGCGGAGCGCTGTACGGCACCAATTCCATCGACGAAGAGCTCAGTCTTGAAAAGCTGCTCGGACTGCGTTTTGAAGAGCTCTGCCGTATGCGCCGAAGCGAGGACGAGATCCTGAAAAACAGCAGGCGCGTATTTGAGGAAAAAAACGCACAGTTTGTCCGCGACTGCCCTTCCGGAGATCCGGAACGCCGGTATCGGCGTCTTCTGGAGGAGACCGAACAGAGCACCGTGGTTCTCTGGGAGGATTCCGGGAAAATCGACGCGGAGGAGGCGCTGCGAAATCAGCTTGCCGAACTGCCGGAGGACGGCCTTCCCGTCATCATCGCGGGCGGCAGCTTCAACAACAGCAGCCACCGCAGCGCTGTAAAACCGGAGGACAAAGCGTTCCTCGACGTGCTGCTTGAAAACGCCGACCCCGACAAATGCTTTTTCGCGGTCGGCCACAGCCTGAGCGGTCAGGAAGGGTACCTTGTCCGAAAGGCGGCAGGGCGCTTCCGTGTTTTTGCCGTCATCCCCAGGCGCATAAGCCGCACGGAGAGAACGAGGCTGAAGAAGGCGGGCGTCGGGGTCATTCTGAGCATAGAGATCTCCCCGATGGGGTTGTACAAAAGCTTTGCCTATGAGGTTTTTAAGCGCAGACCTTCGGCGCTGCTGGCCTTTGACGGCAATTCCGCCGCGCTGAACCTGATCCAGGAGGCCCGGAACGCGCGGGAAAAGTGCCGCATCTACATCAGTCCGCACTCCCGCGGCCTCGCGGTCAAGACAAAGACGCTGGAGGGGTATGTAAAGCCCCTCAGCGACGCGGAGGAAATCCTGAGAGAACTGAGCATCCACAAAACAGAAGAAGCGTAAGAGGGCAGAAAACGCTCCCCATCCTTCCTGATTTTTTCCAGGAAGGATGGGGAGCCGTTTTATCAAAAACAATATCTCTTCACAAAGCTTTCCATATCCGCGCCGGCCTCCATATACCGGAGAAGGATCTCCGCGGCCGCATGGCTGTCGCTGTCCGCCTTGTGGTGATCGAGGCAGATCCCGTAGTAGCTGCACAGGTCATTGAGCTTATGGCTGACGCCCGGAAGGAGCCTCCTGCCCATCTGAACCGTACAGCAGAAGGGGACTGCCGCTTTCCACGGGATGCCGTAATCATTCAGACACTTCTTGAGAACACCCAAATCAAACGCTGCATTATGCGCGACAAGCGTACCGGAGGAGAAAAACGGTTCGATTTTCTCCCAGAGCTCCGGAAAAACAGGGGCGTCGGCTACAACGCTCTCGTCGATCCCGGTCAATTGCGTGTTGAACCAGTCAAACGGCTGCTCCGGATTGACATAGGAGAAAAAAGAATCCGTGATGAATCTGTCCTCTACGACGGAAATACCGATCGCGCTCATGCGGTTGTTGTACCGGTTCGGGGTCTCCACATCAAAAACAACAAAACGTGACATCTGTCAAACCTGCTTTTTCTCTGTTTTATTTTAAGCCAAAGCTTATTCGTTCCCGCGTCCGTTTCAGCGTTGGAACGGATTTGCAAAAGCGTATACAGTTTATCAGAGAACCGCCAAACTGACAAGCGCTTAAGCGGGAAACATAACCATATCCGCGCTGTCCCTTGCGAAGAAAGGCAACTGCGGTATTGCAATTAACGGGAGATAATGATAAAATTACCATATAAGTATGGAAGCGAATACGGCGGAACGAGCTGTGAAGCCGATGAAAAGCATTCTCACGACTTATGCTGTGGAAAAAATCATATACAGGGAGGCAGTCGAATCATGAAAAAAATCCTGTTTCTGGCGTTGATTTTGACGCTTGGCATGCTTTTGTGCGCGGTTCCCGCTTTTGCGGATATCAGCGCGGATGTGGAAGCGGGCCAGACGATGACCCACGAGGAGCTGGCGGAAAAAGCGATGGCGGAGAGCGGCGCCTTCGTCGTGTACGGAAATACCAGCCGGATTGCTACCGCGGCGGAAGATTTTGCCGCGCTTTACGGAATCCCCGTTGAATCCAACAACCTGAAGGATCAGGAGATTTATACCAAGCTGCGCAGCGAAAACGGAAGCGGCGCCGCCGATATGGTCATGATTCAGGACGGCGCGCAGCTCGCTGACGCCATTGACGAGGGGCTGGTGCTCAATTTTGTGCCCGCCTCTGTCAGGGATGTACTGGAGGAAGCCGATCAGCAGCCCGCACTGGTGCACCAGTACATCAACAAACTGTTTATCTATAACAATCAGGGCGACGCCGTCCCCGCCATCCGCAACGTGTGGGAGCTGACGGCGCCGGAGATGAAGGGCAATGTGATCTTCAAAAACCCCGAAACCGAAAAGGTGAACATGAACTTCCTGATCATGTGCACCGAACCCTCCTGGGCAGAAAAACTGGCCGAGGCATATAAGGACTGGAAGGGCACGGACATTGATCTGGGAAGCTTCGAGAACGCCGGTTATAAATGGGTGGCAGAATTTCTGGACAATGTGACCTTCGGAAAATCCGACACGTCCATCGCCGAAGAGATCAGCCAGAAAACCGCGGCCGGGAAAATCGGCCTGTTCGTGCTCAGCAAGCTGCGCTCCTCTTCCGTTCTGACCGAAAACCTGACCGTGGCCCAGTATGACGCTTCCGCGAACGGCTATTCCGTAGAGCCGTTCTCGGGCTTCATGTACCCCATGTATACCATGGTGAACACCAAAGCCACGCGGCCTTATACCGCCATGCTGTTCATCGAGTATCTGATGAGCGAGGAAGGCTTTGCACCCTGGGGAAAGAACATCGGCTCGTATTCCCCCAACCCGTCTTTCAAGGTCAACGATGGTGACCTGAGCATTGACGTGTGGAAGGCCAGGCTGGTCATGGAGGACGCAAATTATATTCTGGACAGTTTTGAAGTGGAAGACTTTATTCTGCAGCACTGCCAGAAATAAGCGGAAGAAACACAGAACAAGCGGGGCGGCCGGCCCGTCCCGCTGTTTTTCATTTTTGCACAGGAGGGGAGACAGATGGATGAAGCGACAGTACGCAGCAGCGCTTTTGTTCGGCTGAGAGGCCGTGCGCTGGCTTGGCTTTCAAAGCCGGCCAATTTGATCCTGCTTTTCTTCCTGATCGCGCTGATTGTATTGACGCTGTATCCGCTCTATTCGCTCCTGATGGAGACGGTGACCATCCACGCCGGTCGTGAGGCGCGCGCCGCGAAGGAAGCGGCCGGTTCGCTCTCCTTCTATCATTTCCGGCGTCTGTTCACCACAAAGGAGAACGAATACAGCTGGATCCAGTTTTATGAACCCTTCCTGAACACGCTGGCGGTTTCCCTGGCTGCGTCTCTGATCGCGATCGTTTTCGGCGGTACGGTGGCCTTTATGGTGACACGCACGAATCTGAAGTACATCAAGTTCATTTCCGCCGTCTTCACCTTCCCGTATATCATGCCGTCCTGGACGCTGGCGCTGTTCTGGGAAAATTTCTTTAAGAATGTAAATATCGGGCTGAAAACCTCAAACGGCATCATGGCCGGCCTGTTCGGGATCTATATGCCGGAATGGTTCGTATACGGCGCGTTTCCGATCGCGCTCGTGCTGGGGCTGCACTATGCTCCGTATGCCTATATTCTCATCGGCGCCATGCTGCGGAATATGGACGCCAATCTGGAGGAGGCGGCTACGATCCTCCGCACCAACCGCTTCCGCATCATCTGGTGCATCACGCTGCCGATTGTGAAGCCCGCCATGATGTCCACCTTCCTGCTGGTCTTCGCAAGCTCCATGAGCGCTTATTCCGTGCCGGTATTCCTGGGTTCGCCGGTCAGGTATTACATGCTGTCCACCAAGATGAAATCGCTCATGGACAGCTATCCCGGCCAGGCATATATCATTGCGGCGGTCATGATCCTCATGGGTATCATCATTCTTCTGCTGAACCAGCGCGTGACCAACAGCCGCAAGCATTTCACCACCGTGACGGGCAAGAGCAGCAGGATCAGCAAGATCAGTCTGGGCAGGGCCAATACGCCGATCGCGATTGTGCTTGTGATCGTGCTGCTGCTGGTGGCCGTGCTGCCGCTTCTGACCTTCGCTCTGGAATCCGTCATTATCAAGGCGGGCGACTACAGCCTCAGCAACATGACGCTGGATTTCTGGATCGGCACCGATCTGATCGAGCGCTTGGATCAGGGCGACTCCACCGGCATCCTGCTCAATCCCAAGGTGTGGAAGGCTCTGGGATACAGCCTCAGCCTGTCCGCCGCCTGCGCTTTCGTGGCGGGCACCTGCGGCATCCTGACGGGGTACAGCGTAGTAAAGCGCCGCGGAAGCAAGCTTGCCAACCTGGTCAATTCTCTCGCCTTTTTCCCGTATCTGATGCCGTCCCTTGCGCTCGGCGCAATTTATCTGGCCATGAGCGCCAAGATTCCGTGGCTGCGCGGCTTCCTGCTGCTGGCGCTGGCAGGCTCGGTAAAATATCTGCCCTTCGCTTCGCGCTCCGGCGTGAACGCCATGCTGCAGCTGTCCAATGAGATCGAGGAAGCGGCCATCATCACCGGCGTACCCTGGTGGAAGCGTATGCTGAAAATCATCGTTCCCATCCAGAAACCCGGCTTCCTGTCGGGATACCTGGTGCCCCTGGTCTCCTGCATGCGAGAACTGTCACTGTTCGTGCTGCTGGTACCCACAAGCAATACCATCCTTACCACCATGCTGATGCAGTATTCCGAAAAAGGCTGGGCGCAGTTCGGCAACGCCATCAATCTGCTGATCATCCTTGTGGTGCTGCTGGTGAACTTCATCGTAAATAAACTGACGGGCGCGTCAATTGACAAGGGAGTGGGTGGCTGATATGCCGGAGATTATCCTGAAAAACGTATCCAAACACTTTGGCAAAGTTGCGGCGGTGGATGAGCTCAACCTGCAGATCCTGAATAATTCGTTTATCACGCTTCTCGGGCCGTCCGGCTGCGGAAAGACTACGATCCTGCGCATGATCGCCGGACTGGAGACGCCGACGGAGGGCAGGATCACCATCGGCGGCAAGGTGGTATTTGACTCCGAACGGGGCATCAATCTGCCGCCCGACAAGCGCAACGTCGGTTTTCTGTTTCAAAACTATGCGCTCTGGCCCCACATGACAGTATACCAGAACATCGCCTTCGGCTTGGAAAACATGAAGTGGGAACGGAAAAAGATCAACGACCGGGTACAGGAGCTGTTGACCATGCTGCGCATCGAGCAGTACGAAAACCGCTACCCCAATGAGCTCTCCGGCGGCCAGCAGCAGCGCGTCGCGATTGCGCGCACCCTCGCCCCCGGACCCAAGGTGCTCTTTCTGGACGAGCCGCTGAGCAATCTGGACGCAAAGCTCCGTATGGAAATGCGCGCCGAGCTCAAGCGCCTGCACCGGGATACAAACTCCACCTTCGTGTATGTGACCCACGATCAGCAGGAGGCCATGACGCTTTCGACCATGATCTGCATCATTGACAAGGGCCGCCTGCAGCAGTACGCGCCGCCGCTTCAGATGTACAACAGTCCGAACAATCTTTTTGTGGCGGATTTCCTGGGAAATCCATCAATGAACTTTATCGAAGGGCATCTGTCCGAAAACGGCACGATCACATTTGGCGGCATCCGCGCCCGGTTTGAAGCATTCAACGCGGTCAGACTCGGGGAACAGGATGTGATCCTCGGCATTCGGCCCGAATACATCCGCATCGAAGAAAACGGCGTTTTGGACGCGACGGTGAAAGCCACCCTGCCTTCCGGCATGGAAACTGCGGTGAAGCTTGATTTCAACGGGATTCCCCTGACGGCGGTGGTATTTGGGGACGTGGATTTCCCGGTGAACAGAAAAGTGAAAATATCGTTCAACAAGGCGGCGATCCTCTTCGATAAGGAGAGCGGCAGAAACATTGCCCGCGGCACGCTGACGCTGTTGTAATCCGGATCAGAATAAGGAAGCCCATGGTGAGAAATATTCCCGCCATGGGCTTTTTCAAAAAAGAAACCCTTGACCGGAAAGGGCGAAATGAATAGAATAAGCACAAACATATCGTGTCAAGCAGACAAGCGTTCCGCGCGCCGGCAACCCGGCTGCGGACAAATCCAAACGAAAGCTATGAGCTGGCAAGGAGGAAAACATGATTACAAACGACCGCACAACCAGCAACATCACCAAACGAATCTTCCGGGAGGCCGCAAGGCTTGCCTGGAACGGGGAACTGGAGGAGAAGAAGGATTTCCTGCCGGAGACGATCATTCCGGGGCCGCTGCCGCAGTTTCGCTGCTGCATATACCGGGAACGGGAGATCATCCGTCAGAGAGTGCGCCTGGCGAGCGGCCGGTGCCCCGATAAGAAGGAGACGAAGAATATCGTACAGGTCATCCCCGCCGCCTGTGACGACTGCGCGATTTCCTCCTATTCCGTCACGGACAACTGCCACGGCTGCCTGGGCCGTGCCTGCCGTGAGTCCTGCCGTTTTGACGCCATTTCCATCATTCGTGAGCACGGCAGGATCCGGGCCTATATCGACCCGACAAAATGCCGGGAGTGCGGTATGTGCGCGAAAAACTGTCCCTATCAGGTCATTGTGCATCAGGTGCGCCCCTGCAAGCAGGCCTGCCCGGTAAACGCGATCACGATGGATGAGACGACCGGCCTGTGCGTGATCGACGAGAGCAAGTGCATCCAGTGCGGTCACTGCATCCACGCCTGCCCCTTCGGCGGCCTCGGCGCGAAAGCCTTTATCGTGGACGTGATCCGCGCGATCCGGGAAGGGAAGCGCGTTTATGCCATGGTGGCCCCCGCGGTCGAGGGGCAGTTCGGCCCGGATATCACCCCCGACTCCTGGCGTGAGGCGCTGAAAAAGGCCGGTTTCGAGGATATGATCGAGGTCTCCCTCGGCGGCGACCTGACCGCGGCCGCGGAGGCTGAGGAATGGGCGGAGGCCTTCGAGAAGGGCGAGAAAAAAACGACCTCCTGCTGCCCGGCCTTTGTCAATTTGATCCGCAAGCATTTTCCGGAGCTTGAGGGGAATATCTCCACAACGGTCAGCCCGATGTGCGCCGTGTCCCGCCTGATCAAAGCCCGCGATCCGGAGGCGGTGACCGTCTTTATCGGGCCGTGCCAGGCGAAGAAGAGCGAGATTGCGGATTCTGAGATCACCGGCAACGCCGACTTTGTGCTCACCTTTGACGAAGCGGTTGAGCTTCTGTGCGGCAAGGATATCGAGCTTGCGCCGGCGGAGGGTTATACACAGCAGGGCTCGACCTACGGCAAGCGCTTCGGCAACAGCGCCGGCGTTACGGCCGCTGTGGTACAATGCCTGAAGGAACAGAACATAGACGCCGACAAGATCGCCGTGAAGGTCTGCAACGGCGCGCAGGAGTGCAAAACTGCGCTGACGATGATGAAGCTGGGCAGACTTCCCGAACGCTTTATTGAGGGCATGATCTGCGAAGGCGGCTGCGTCGGCGGCCCGTCGAGACAGAAGACGCTGACGGAGCTGAAAAAGGATCGCGATGCCATGATCGGTCTTGCCGACGGCAGGGGAGTCCATGAAAATCTGAAGCTTATGGACGCCGAGCAGGTTCCCATGCACCGTAAATGACAGTACCGAATCTCCCGGAAACCCAGACAGTTCCGGGAGATTCCTTTCTTGACAGGCCATGCCGCGGAAAATATAATAGTTACGATCGGCTGCGCCGTCATGACGAGGAGGCGATGACATTTGCACCAGCTTGCCTATTACGCGATTATTTCGGGCATATCTTTCCTGCTGACGCTGCTGTATATTTTTATATGGCACAAGCAGTTTGCCGTTCATTTGACTGTGGTCTTTATCCTGATCCCCCTTGCCAATCTGGGATATTATCTCCTGTATGCCGGTCACAGCGCGGGAACGGCGACCGCGATGCTGAAGATCGTCTATTTCAGCGGCTGTTTTCTGCCATGGCTGACCATGATGTGCGTGATGGAGCTTTGCCGTATTCCGGTCAGGCGTTCCCTGCGCATGCTGACGCTCCTGCTCAGCGCCGCCGTCTATATGGCCGTGCTGAGCATCGGATATCTGCCGCTTTTCTACCGGAGCCTGAGAATCGAGCGCCTCGGCGAGGTTTGGATCCAGCACAAGGTATACGGCCCTTTTCATACGGTGCATTATATCATCATCGTCCTCTATCTGATCGCGGACATGGCCGCAATCTTCTATAGCTATCGAAAGGAAAATCAGGTCTCCAGACGGGTGCTGCTGTTGCTGTTTCTCCCGATCCCGGTCACAACGCTGGGGTATATCGCGGGCAGATACCTGCTGCCCGCCGGATATGAATTTACGCCGATCAGTTATCTGCTGGCACAGTTCATCTATTTGATGATCGCACAGCGAATGATTCTGTATAACGTCAGTGAGATGGTGATCGAATCCATGGTTCGGGCGGGCGAGACCGGCTTTATCACCGTGGACTCCGCGGGAAACTATCTCGGCAGCAACGAGACGGCCAAGCGCTTCCTGCCGGAGCTCTGCTCCCTGACGGTGGACAAGCCGATCTGGAAGGAGGAGGCGCTGCAAAACACAGTGATCGATTGGGTCAGACGATATCAGACAAACCCAGAGGACGACAAATCCCTGTTTGTCCGCAAGGCTGCGGGGGACGGCGGGGAGGAACGATACTATTCCGTCGATGTCAACGATCTCAACGACGGACGGAGAAAACGCGGCTATCAGATTTTCCTGCAGGACGACACGCAGAATCAGAAATACATCCGCCTTCTGGATCGCTATAATGCCGATCTGCAGGAGGAGGTGGAGGCCAAGACCGAGCGCATCGTCGTCATGCACGACCGGCTGATTCTCGGCATGGCGGCCATGGTGGAAAGCCGGGACAATTCGACCGGCGGCCACATCCGGAGAAGCAGCGAGGGTGTGCGCTGCCTGGTCGAAGCCATGCGGGAGGACGGTTCGCTTGCGCTCTCGGAACCCTTCTGCAAAAACCTCATCAAGGCGGCGCCCATGCATGATCTCGGAAAGATCGCGGTAGACGATGCGATCCTGCGCAAGCCCGGCCGCTTCACCCCGGAGGAGTTCGAGAAGATGAAGGCGCACGCCGCGGAGGGCGCGCGCATCGTGCATGAGATCCTGCGGGATACGGATGATGAGGATTTCCGCCGCATTGCCGAAAATGTGGCGCACTATCACCATGAGCGCTGGGACGGTTCCGGTTATCCCAATGGACTGAAGGGCGAGGAAATCCCCCTGGAGGCCCGGATCATGGCCATCGCGGACGTCTATGACGCCTTGGTGAGCAAGCGCGTATACAAGGAGGAATTCTCCTTTGAGAAGGCGGACCGGATCATTACAGAGGGGATGGGCACCCAGTTTGACCCCGGCCTGCACAAGGCCTACATCGCCGCACGGCCGGGGCTGGAAGCTTTCTACGCGTCTGAAAACAGATAAATGGCGGCTGGTTTAGCACGAAACATGGCAAGGAGGGATGTCTGTGCAGGCAATGCTGTTTCCGATGGAACTGAATGTGCGCATGGTGATCATCGTGGTCGTCGGCGTGTTTATGGCCTCGTTTCTGGACGCGATCGCCGGGGGCGGCGGGATCATCTCCGTGCCCACCTATTTCCTGGCGGGTCTCCCGGCGCACCTTGCGCTGGGCACAAACAAGCTCTCCTCCTGCATCGGAACCACGGTCTCCATGGCCCGCTTTATCCGAAACGGATATGTCGACTGGAAACTGGGGCTGCCCTCCATCGCGCTGGCGCTGTGCGGCGCCCATCTCGGGACGCGGCTGCAGTTAGCGGCGGATGAGCGATATCTGAAAATGCTGCTGCTCGCGGTGCTGCCCGCCGTGGCCATCGTCGTTCTGCGGCACAGGACGCTCCCCGAAGAGAAGGGCGAGATCGCGCCGGGCAAACAGTTTGCAATCGTCATGGCGGCGTCCTTCCTTGTCGGCGGCTACGACGGTTTTTACGGCCCCGGCACGGGAACCTTTCTGATTTTAATCTTTACCCACCTGGCAAAAATGGACTTGCGTACCGCCTCCGGCAATGTCAAGCTGGTGAACCTCTCAAGCAACCTCGGCGCGCTTTTCACTTCCCTCATAAACGGCAAGGTCTTTATCGCGCTGGGGCTGATCGGCGCGGTCAGCTCGGTGCTGGGCCATTACATCGGCTCGGGCCTTGCGATCAGGGACGGATCCAAAATCGTCCGCCCGGTGATCCTTGTGGTCCTCGTGCTGCTGGCGATCAAGGTCGGTTCCGAATTATTCGTATGACAGAGAGGGCGTCAACATGAAAAAAACGATCGGTATCCTCGGCGGCATGGGCCCCATGGCCACGGCCGACCTCTTCCGCAAGATCATTGAGGGCACAAAGGCTTCGCGCGACAGCGAGCATATCCGCGTCTATATCGACTCCGACGCCGCCGTCCCGGATCGCACTGCGGCGATCCTGCACGGCGGGGAAGACCCTGTGCCGGAGATGACCACGGCCCTGCGGCATCTCGAGGCCTGCGGCGCGGACTGCATCCTGATGGCCTGCAACACGGCGCACCATTTCCTCCCGCGCCTCCAGGAAATGACGAAGACGCCCATCCTGGACATGCCCGCCATCACGGCAAGGCGCTGCAGAGAGCTCTACCCCGGCAGACGCGCCGCCGTGCTCGGGACGACGGGGACGCTGGATACCGGGCTCTACGACCGGGCGCTGAAGCGCGAGGGCGTGCCCTTCCTGCTCCCGGACGACAAACAGCGGGCGGAGCTGATGCGCTTTATTTACGACGTGGTCAAAGCTTCCAAGCCGTTTGAACCGGAATCGGAGAACTGGAGCCTCCTGCTTGACGGTCTGCGTCAGCGCGGGGCGGATTACTTCATCCTGGCCTGCACGGAGCTGCCCATCCTGGCGAACGCGCTCGGCGATCCCGGCCCCTTCCTTGACCCGACGAAGGAGCTTGCGCGCGAGGCCATCCTCTTCTGCGGCTATCCGCTGAAGGAAGGATAGGGAAGGGAACTGCAGCAAAATAGCAGAAACGGCCGCGACAAAGTAAAAATACCGGTTTCACCGTAGGGGTCGACGCCCTTGGCGGCCCGGCGGTATCATGCAGGTATTTGTGATGACAATGGGCGAATACGCACATTTTTCTGTGCATATTCGCCCGTCATTGTTCACTATTCGCATTTCCGCGTGCGGGCCGCCGAGGGCGTCGGCCCCTACATGGGCTGCTGCTTGGAAGCGGATAATCTGTATTATGCTGTAGCCCCTTTTCGTTATTTTGACAAAAAATGTCGGTTTCTGTTTGGCAACTCTGCCGAAATTTTACTTTAAATACCAGAAGCACTTAACAACGGCATTCTTTTACAGTATAATAAGCTTTGTACAAAGTCCGGTAGTCATCGGTATTGGAGAAGAAAGGAGCGTATGTCAATCATGAAAAAGAAATTGAATCTGGGCGTGAGGATCCTGCTCGGCCTGGTACTGGGCATCGTGGTCGGCGCGATCTTCTGGCTCGCGATGGGCGCAGACGCCGCCGGCAGCTTTACCGCCAAGTACATCAAACCCTTCGGCGACATCTTCGTCAACCTCCTGAAGTTCATTGTTGTCCCCCTGGTGCTGCTGAGCATTATGGACGGCGTGATCCAGATGGGCGATATCAAGAAGGTCGGCAAGATCGGCTGGAAGACCATCGCCTACTTCCTGGTGACCACCGCCATCGCCTGCGTGATCGGCCTTGTCGTCGCGAGTCTGTTCAAGGGCAGCTTCCCGATGCTGGAGCTGGCCGAGGGCGCGGAATACCAGGCCAAGAGCGCAAACCTCATGGACACCATCGTCAACATCTTCCCGAACAACGTTATTAACCCCCTGTCCACCGCGGCGATGCTGCAGATCATCTTCATCGCGCTGATCTTCGGTTGCGGCGTGCTCGTCGCCGGCGAGAAGGGCAAGCTCTTCGGTGATTTCATTATCTCCTTCAACGACGTCACCCAGCGCGTCATGAGCTTCATCCTCGCCCTGTCCCCCTATGGCGTGTTCGCGCTGATGGTGTGGGTTGTCGCCGCCCAGGGCCCGAAAATCCTCGGCTCCCTCGGCCTGGTGCTGCTGGCCGCCTACATCGGCTACACCATCCATGTCGTCCTGGTCTACTCCATGTCCGCCAAAATCTTTGCCAAGATGTCCCCGGTGACCTTCTTCAGGAAGATTTTCCCGGCGGCCGCCTTTGCCTTCACCTCCACCTCCTCCGTCGCCACCCTCCCGATCACCAAGGAATGCTGCGACGAGATGGGTGTTGAGAATGACATTTCCTCCTTCGTCCTGCCGCTCGGCGCGACGGTCAACATGGACGGCACCGCGATCTACCAGTGCGTGGCCGCGATCTTCCTGGCCAAGTGCGTCGGCATTGATCTGAGCCTCGGCCAGATGATCACCATTGTCATCACCGCGACCCTCGCCTCCATCGGCACCGCCGGCACCTCCGGCGCGGGCATGATCATGCTGGCGATGGTTCTCGAGGCTGTCGGGGTTCCGACAACCTATATCGGCATTATCTACGGTATAGACCGTCTCTTCGACATGGGCCGTACCGCGCTCAACGTCGTCGGCGACGCCTCCTGCGCCGTCTGCGTCCACGCCTGGGAGGGCAGCAAGGTTCCCCAGAAGAAGCAGAAGGCATAAGCGGCAATCCGCATATCCTTCGACAGAATATCAAACGCGCTTCCCCGTTTGAACGGGGGAGCGCGTTTTTTGCACCTGCGTCCAGGGGGAACTTTTTCGCTTTTTGGGGGTGACAAACAGGCCGCAATTCTGGTACAATAATCAATAGACAAATAAGCGCAAGAAGAACAAAAACACCACAGAGAGGAAGTCAGAACATGTCAGCACCCATTCACATAGAACTGGACGCCCTGTGCCTGCTTCTGGTTTGCGCAATCGTACTTCAAAGCCGCAAGAGCTTTAATCAGCAGATGAACCGAAGGCTGTTCAGAATGGTGGCCTACGGTATTATTTTCCAATTGGTACTGGACATCCTTTGGCGGGCAATAGAGGGGATGCTTTTCCCGGGCGCGATTTTTGCGAATCGTGTTATCAATGCTTTGTATCTGGGAATCGGCGTTTGTCTTGCATGTGTCTGGTATTTATACGTATTGGAGACGCTCGGCTATAAAATCACCCGAAGGATTCAAACGATTATTATGCTGCCGGGCCTCTTTTTCCTTGCCCTCAATATCATCTCAATCTGGACAGGGTGGGTATTCACCGTTTCGCCTGAAAACATCTACGAACACGGGCCGCTGTTCTGGCTGCAGTCGATTGGCGCATATGGAATGCTTTTATTCTCATTTGCGCATATTATTGTGTATCTGATTTGCCACAGAACGCAAAAAATACCTCGTTATGATATTTATAAGCTCCTCATTTTCTATGTGGTGACGGTCATCGGAGCAATCGTCAGCCTGTTCCAAACCGGTATGCCCGGAACATGGACATGCGCAGCCATTTCTATTACGCTGATTTACATGAACGACCAAAACCGTGAGATTCTCAACGGCATGATCACAGCGATGGCGGCGGATTACCGGAGCATCTACCATGTCAATCTCGATAAGGATGAGGCTGTTTGTGTTCGGGCGACCGAGAAACTGTACGGCAATATGCAGGTTGGGGATACATTCTCCTTCCGGAATAAGATGGCGGAATACGCGGAGCATTGCGTTGCAGAGGCTGACAGAGAAGCATTCCTCCGGTTTGTCGATCCCGACCGTATCCGGGAAAAGCTCGAAACGGAAGCCATGCTCTCAATCCGCTATCTTTCGACAAAAGACGGCTTGGAGCAGTATGAGATGCTGCGTATCGCCGGCGTTCGCACGCACGAGGAAAGAGATGACCACATCGTTCACTCGGTCGGTATCGGCTTTTCTGATGTTGATCTGGAAACACGGAAAGCCATGGAGCAAAATCGCGCCCTGGCGGAAGCGCTGGAAAAGGCAGAGGAAGCCAGCGCGGCCAAGACTGCCTTCCTCAGCTCCATGAGCCATGAGATTCGTACACCGATGAACGCCATTATCGGGCTGGACAACGTTGCCTTGCGTGACCCCAACATCTCTGAGACTACACGTGTGGAACTGGAAAAGATCGGCTCCAGCGCGCGCCATCTGCTGTCCCTCATCAATAATATTCTGGATATGAGCCGGATTGAGTCGGGCCGTATGGTTATCAAGGAGGAGGAATTTTCTTCCCGGGAGATGATCGAACAGATCAATACGATCATCAACGGGCAATGCGAGGACAAGGGACTGACCTATGAGAGCCGGGTGATCGGAAAGCTTGATGAATACTTTATCGGCGACTCCCTCAGGCTCAGGCAGGTCATCATCAATATTCTCGGAAACGCCGTCAAGTTTACAGACCGGCCGGGAACGGTCACCTTCACCGCGGAACAGGCAGAGGAGCGAGAGGGAATCCGCCTGCTTCGCTTCACAATAAAGGATACAGGCGTCGGCATGGATCAAGACTTCATCCCGAAGCTGTTTGAGCCCTTCTCCCAGGAAGACGCCACAACGACAAATCGCTATGGCGGGAGCGGACTGGGAATGGCCATTACGAAGAATATTGTCGACATGATGGGCGGCACGATCACGGTGGAGAGTGAAATAGACCATGGAACCACTGTTACGGTAGAGGTGCCTCTGCGATGCGCGGACCACATGGAAGTGCCGGATCATGCAGAGCCGGAAGAGCCGGAGATCTCCGTCGCCGGGCTTCATGTCCTAATTGTGGAGGATATGGAGATGAATGCCGAAATCCTGATCGATCTGCTGGAGATGGAGGAAATGAGTTCAGACTGGGCAGAAAATGGCCAGAAAGCAGTTGAAATGTTTGCGCAGAGCGAGCCTGGGCAATATGATGCCATCCTGATGGATATGCGTATGCCTGTCATGGACGGCGTGACAGCCACAAAGGAGATCCGAAAGCTGAGCAGAGCGGATGCTGCGACGATACCGATTATCGCGTTGACGGCGAATGCTTTTGAAGAAGATGTGCAGCAATGCATGCAGGCGGGGATGAACGCCCACCTGTCCAAGCCGGTCGAGATAGAACTGTTGAAGAAGAATCTTGCCCGATTGCTCAGCCCGCGGGAGTAAAATCCGGCGCAACCAATGGACGTGCTGACTGACGGCACAATAAAGGAAATCTAATATAGCAGCGAGGCCAGGGCTGGCGGCATTCCCGTCAACCCTGGCCTTTTTCTGCGCTTTATGCAAGTATCCGTTCGAGCTGGCGCCGGACAAGGGCACTCAGAAGCTCCAACCGGTTTTCGGAAATGGGGTGCTGCGGATGGTTGGCAAAATGAAAACCGCGCAGCTGCTCCAGATCGGCGCGGATTGCCTCGGTCATCAGGCCGCGGGCGGTGATGATGAAGTCGCGCCCCAGCTTGGGACGGCAATGCTCCACATACCAATCGGGCGCTGATAGCTGATCCTCGTCCAGCTCTGGCAGCAGCGCCCGGTTGTTGTCAAAGACCGGGGCCATCCCGGTAATCTGCATGGTCTGATTGTCATAAAGAAATCCGAAGTTTCCGTAGTGGCGGTCGGGGTTCAAAGTCAGCGCGTCGAGGACGCACATGCGGCGGAAGTCATCGTCACAGCCGAGCGTTTGGCAGGCTTCCAGCAGGCGGGGCATGGTCTGCTCGCCGGAAAAGAACGCGCTGGCCTTGGCAAGCCCTGTCGCCTCGGTGGTGAACAGGGGGCACTTGCTCACGAGCTTGTCGTGATAGACCGCCAAATCGTAGTTTACATAATTCTTGCAGAGCCGCCCCGCGAGCTGCGAGATCAGGTACTCGGAAACCGGCTCAATCGTGTGCAGACCACTGCCGCTCTTGTAGAGCCAGATGCCCTCCGCATCCCTTATCCAGCACTTGGCATAAGAACCGTCTGTGCCAAACTCCGGCGAGGTCGAGGAGAGATCCGTTTCGCTGATGATCCCGTCAAAGGCCGCTTCGCTCACAAGCTGGTCGAACTCGTTTGCATACAGGGAAACGCGCTCCCAGGCGAGATCGATGTCCGCCTCCCTGACCCAGAAGGTGTCATTCAGGGACAGCGCGTGCGTGACCCGGAGAAAGCCCTCCAGATCGTCACAGCCGTATCGCTCCAGCAGTTCCTTGATGTGCCTGCGGTGCTTGGGGGCCTGCCGCCGGGCGAGGAAGTCGTTCAAGCTGCCGTACCCGATAGGCCGAAGCTCCGTCAGCCACTCGATTTCCTCAAACTCCGGCTCATCAAAAGCGTTGCGCTCACAGGAGAAGCGAAGCACGGGGTTGGTCTGATTCATTAGGATGTATTCGGTTTTCATGCGCCCGCCTCCTCTGTATTTGAATGCTTGCGCATATTGTAGCGTAATATCTCCGGTTTGGCAATGAGGAATTGTCATAAATGCAATACCGCAGCCAAAGCATAAAGCGGAGAAATATATGGAATGTTGATTTTTCACATTTTTGATTTATAATTGTTTCTAAACAAAGCGTTATAGGGTGGGACAACGCCGTACTTGCCTGTTCTCTTGCATCGCCCCCCCACAAAACGAACCACAGTCTGCACATCCTTCGTGTGCGGCTTCGGTTCGTTTTTTCTTTTCGTTCGGTTTTGTAAAACTCATTTCTTGCGTTTTTGAAACAACGCCTTTCTGACAGCTTGATACAGGATCGGGCTTATGGTATAATCTTTCCATAGGATGATTGTATCTGCGAAAAGCGATCATCCGGGAGGAGGAAAAATGCCAGTCATTACAAAAATCTTTGCAACGCTGGTGGCATTGGAGTTTTTCTATATTTTCTATCTGGAAACCATTGCCACAACATCCGAAAAAACATCGAAGGTATTTGGCATGACAAAGGAAGAACTGGAACGC
>CADAPH010000030.1 GCA_902789745.1 Oscillospiraceae bacterium
CTTGGTCTCGCCGCCGACGATGACGCGGCAGCCGCCGCACATGCCGGTGCCGTCGACCATGATGGGGTCGAGGGAGATGATGGTGCTGATGCCGTAGGGACGGGTCACGTCGGCCAGGAACTTCATCATGATGTCGGGGCCGATGGCGATGACGCGGTCAAACTGGGGCTTGCCCTCGGCGATGTTGGCCTCGATCTCCTGCTTGAGGAAGACGGTGGTGAAGCCCTTCTCGCCGTAGGTGCCGTCGTCGGTGCACATGATGAGCTTGTCGGAGACTTCCTTCAGCTCGTCCTTGAGGATGACGATGTCGGCGGAGCGGAAGCCGCCGATGAAGGTGACCTCGATGCCGCGCTTGTGCATCTCCTTGGCGATGGGGTAGGCAATGGCGCAGCCGACGCCGCCGCCGACCACGCAGACCTTCTTCAGACCTTCCATCTCGGTGGCTCTTCCGAGGGGGCCGACGAAGTCGGAGATGTAATCGCCCTGCTCCACGGTGTGGAGCATCTTCGTGGTGCGGCCCGCGGCCTGCACCATGACGGTGACGGTGCCCTTCTCACGGTCCCAGTCCGCGACGGAGACGGGGACGCGCTCGCCCTGCTCATCCAGGCGGAAGATGACAAACTGACCGGCCTGCGCATGCTTCGCGGCCAGCGGCGCCTCGATCTCGAACAGGCAGATGGTCTTGGCGTCGTTGAGGAAACGCTTGGTTACTACCTTGTACATGGAAACACCTCTATAGTAATTTTTATGGTTTCGCGGAATATTTTGCCGTCTTTTGACAACATTACTATTCTACCCGCAAAGCTCGATAAAGTCAACGCTTTGCGGATATTTTAACCATCAAAATCCAAATTCTCCGTCGATGAGCACGACCTCGGTCTCCATGCCGTTCATCGGCGCCCAGAGGACTGTCAGCGCCTTGCAGATGCGCTCTGCGCTGCGGCAGTCGTGACATTGTCCGTCGGTCTGGCAGGGCGTCTTTTTGCCGAAGCGGGCGCAGTTTTTCACCGCCGCGACGTTGCGTGCCCGTTTGAGTGCCGCATCGAAGTCCGGCTCGATCTTATTCGTGCCCGCGACGATGAAGACCTTTTCGTGTCCGAAGACCGTTGCTGCGATGCGGTTTCCGGTGCCGTCGATGTTGACGATCTTGCCGTCCTCACTGACGGCGTTGGCGCTGGAGAGATAGACGTCCGTCAGCGCCGCGGCGTTCAGGGTATCGCGCCCGGGGGTTTTCCAGTGCCAGTATACCGTGTTGTTCTCCGAAAGCTTTTCAAAAAGCCCCAGCGCTTCAATGGTCTTGCTGCCGCCGATGCCGACGGTCCTGCCGCTGACCTGCCCGCAGATGTGCGCCGCCGCATCCTCCGCCTTCTCGAAGTGCGACACGCGGAAGCCGCGCCCCTCCAAATTGCGGATCGTTTTTTCCAGATTCATGCAATCATCTCCCAGAATATTTTTTGCCGTGTTTTGCGCTTTTTCTGCATAAGATTATACAGGATGGGGAGATTGCTGTCAAAGCCTTCTTGACCGCAATGGAAGGGAATTGTCAAACCGAAATAATATGTACCTTCCCGGGCGTGGAGAGCGGAGCTGAAAACCCCGCTCTTCACTTTCCGCTTTTCACTTTCCCTCAGATCTCGTCGTCAATGATGGCGTCGCTGCGAAACAGCAGGCTCACGCACCACAGAGCCGACAGGCCCACCAGCGTGTAGATCACGCGGCTGACGGTGGCCGTCTGGCCGCCGAAGAGCCAGGCCACGAGGTCGAAACGAAACAGACCGATGCTGCCCCAGTTGATGCCGCCGACAATGGTCAGCGCCAGCGCGATGCGGTCCATAAGCATAAGCGATACGCTCCTCTCTTTTACGGGAAGCGCCGGCCGAACCGGCAATTCCCCTGGATTCCCGCTTAGTATGCCCGGCTGACGGCGGACTATGCCATGAGAAACAGGAAATTTCTGCCGTCGACAAAAGTAGTGCTTTTGCGCGTTTTCTCGCTCTTTACAAGAGATCGTTTCCGTGCTACCATACAGGCACAGCTTATCCAATTGGCCTTTCCGAAGAAGGGCCGCGGCTCATATCTTTATCCCAAACCCTGACTTGCGGATCGCTTTTGCGGTCCGCACTTTTTATTGGGAAACACCGGACAAATTGCCGCACATGTCTTGCCGGCGTGTTTTTTGCCTGATTTTGTCTCGAAATCCCGACATACATAAAGTATGCCTCAATGTGTAGACAAACCCCGGTACATGTCATCTCGAGCGAAGGCGAAGCCGGAGTCGAGAGATCCAAAACGTTGGAAATTCTCGCTTTATAGATCTCTCCACTCGCTTCGCTCGGTCGAGATGACACGGAAATAGAACTTTGTCTACAGTCTGCGACATACACAGAGTATGCCTTCGATTTCTCGCCTTCATCAGGTGAAAAATCTGCCCGCCGATCCATGCGCTTCCGTTTGTCCGGTGCTTCCCATTTTTATTTCTATTAAAAACAGAGAAACTATAGGTAGATTTTTGCCGTCAAATGGAGTAAAATCAAAAAGATTATTTATATAGGTGGATGCCATGAATATTCTGATTGTCAACGGCTCGCCGCGGGGGCGCTTCAGCGTGACGCTGCAGAGCTGTCTGTATCTGGAAAAGCGCTTCCGGAAGCATCATTTTGAATACCTCAACGCGGGCGCAGGGATCGACGGCTTTGAGAAGGACATGCGCCCCGCCGCGGAGGCCTTTGCCCGGGCGGAGCTGGTTATATTTGCCTATCCGGTCTATTCCTTCCTCGTCCCCTCGCAGCTTCACCGCTTTCTGGAGCTGATCAAGGAGAACGATTTGCCGCTGAAGGATAAATATGTGACGCAGTTTTCCACCTCCAAGCACTTCTTCGACGTGACGGCACACCGCTTTCTGGAGGAGAACTTCCATGATCTGGGCATGCGCGTGATCAAAGGTCTCTCCGCCGATATGGAGGATCTGCTGGACGAGCGGGGGAGAAAAGAGCTGGAGGACTTCTTCCGTTACGCGGTCTTCTGCGCGGAAAACGCGGTCTATGAGAAGTCCGCTTCCGCCCCGGCGCAGGAGCGCGCGCCCTATGTCAGCGTGCTGGACGCCTGTGAAAAGCAGGACGGCTTTGACACCGTGATCGTCGGCGATCTGCGCGAGGGGGACGAGAGCCTGCGCGCGCTCATCCGGGATTTCGGCGCGGCCTTTCCCTACCGCACGCGCTTTGTGAATCTGGCGGAGTTTCCGTTCCGGGGCGGGTGCCTCGGCTGTCTCAACTGTGCCACCGGCGGAAAATGCGTCTACCGCGACGGCTTCGACGCCTTTCTGCGGGAGAAGATCCAGAACGCCGACGCCATCGTGTACGCCTTTACCCTGCGCGATCACAGCATGGGCTCCCGCTTCAAGATGTATGACGACCGGCAGTTCTGCAACGGGCACCGCACGGTGGCCGAGGGCAAGCCCTTCGCCTATCTGGTAAACGGCGACATGGGCCGGGAGGAGAACCTGCGCACGGTGCTGGAGGCCCGCGCCTCGGTGGGGCACAGCTTCCTTGCGGGCTTTGCCTGTGACGCGGATGAGATCCGCACGGTCTCCATACGCCTGGCCTATGCGCTGGAGCACGGCTATCATCCGCCGCGGAATTTCTACGGCGTGGGCGGCATGAAGATCTTCCGCGATCTGGTGTGGCTCATGCGCGGCATGATGCGGGAGGATCACCTGTACTACAAGGCACACGGGCTCTATGACTTCCCGCAGAAGCGCTGGCCGCGGATGCTGGGGATCAGTTTACTCGGCGCGCTGATGAGGAATCGGCGCCTCCGCCGCGTGATCGGCGACAAGATGAACGAGGGGATGCTTGCCCCCTATAAAAAGGTCTTGGACAAGACCTGATCGGAGGATAAGATTTTGAGTGTTTTTCTGATGAAGCTGATCGCCGTGGCTTCGATGCTGGCCGACCATCTCGGTATCTGGCTGTACCCGGCGTATATCTCGAAGGAGGTCTATCTGTGGATGCGCGCCGCGGGCCGCGTTGCCTTCCCGCTGTTTGCCTTTCTGATCGTCAACGGCTATGAGAAGACGCACGACGTCAAGCGCTATCTCACGCGGCTTGTCGCCTTTGCCGTGATCTCGCAGATTCCGTACGGACTGTTCCAGAACGCGTATCACACCCGCGTCGTCGGGGAAGGGCTTGTCATCGAGCTGGGGGCGCGCTGGTTCGTGTGCCTGATCCTGATCTTCGTGGCGTGCGTGGCCTGGCTCGGCACCGTGCGGCGGGACGTGAGCGTGATCTGGCCGCTGCTGGCGCTCACAATGGCGGTGCTGCGCATCGAATACGCGGGCGCTACGATCCTCGGGGCGAAGCTGAATGTCTTCTATACCCTCGCGCTGGGGCTGATGCTGATTGCCGTGACGGACGAGGCGTGCAGGCCGGAGCGGGATGTGATCCGCCTTCTGATGCAGGCGCTCGGCCTGTTCAGCGCGTTCTTCCTCATCCGGGACAATGCGGACTACCGCACGCTGGGCGCGGCGCTGATCTTTGCGATCTGGATCGCACGGGCCAGCCGCTTCTCCCAGGCGGCGGTGATCATCCTGTGGTGCGTGGTGGAGTACATCGTCGGCGGCCAGCCGATCATACATTTTTTCGCGGCGGCGGCCTCGGTTATTCCGATCCTGCTGTACAAGGGCCGGCAGGGCCCCCCGCTCAAGCTGACGTTCTATGCGATCTACCCGCTGCACCTGCTGATCCTCGGGATGCTGTCGGTGTATGCGCTGCTTACATAAAAAGTTGTAAATCCCGATCATTTGTGATATTCTATATCATTATCATCTGATTCTAAGGAGAGATCGATCCATGATCCTTGCGGTGACCGGCATTACGGGACATACGGGCGGCTATTTTTTGCAGGAGCTCGTGAAAAACGGCTTCGACGGGACGCTGCGCTGCCTCGTGCGCGAAAGCTCCGACACGGGCGCGCTGGACGCGTCCGGCCTGAAGGTCGAGAAGGTGGTCGGGGACATCAAAAATCCCGACGATCTCTTCCGGCTGGTCGACGGGGCGGATAAAGTCCTGCACATCGCGGGCATCCGGGACACGCTGCCGCTGCTGGAGGCGTGCGAAAAGGCGCATGTCACAGGGCACATCGTGCTGGTACATACCACCGGGATCTATTCCAAATTCCGCATGGCTTCCGGGGAATATAAGGAGATCGAGCAGAAGATGCAGCGGTATCTCGAGCGCGGCATGAACATCACGATCCTGCGCCCGACCATGATCTTCGGCGACATGTGCGACCGCAACATCCACAAGTTCATCCTCATGGTGGACAAGTTCCCCGTCATGCCCCAGGTCAAAGGCGGGCGGGCGAAGATCCGGCCGGTCAACGCCCGCGATCTGGGCAGGGGCTATTACCAGTGCGTCATGAAGGACAAGCTGCCGGAGCCTGAATACGTCGTGTCTGGCAGCCGGGAGCTGAGCCTGCGGGAGCTGTGCAGCCTGATCGGCATCTTTCTCGGTAAAAAGACGCGCTTTGTGAACGTCCCGACCATGGCTGTCGCGGGCGGGGCCTGGTGCGTCAAACAGGCTACCGGCGGCAGGATCGACTATGTGGAAAAGGCACTGCGCCTGAGCGAGGATCGCGTCTTTGACCATGACAAGGCCACACGGGATTTCGGCTTTGAGCCGGAGCCCTTCGACGTCGGCCTCAAGCGCGAGGTGGGGGAGTATCTGCATGGGAAAGAATAAGACTGTCCTCTTCCTCTCCAATCACTTCATCACGCTCTACGCCTTCCGCAGGGAACTGATCGGGCGGCTGGTGAAGCTGGGGCACCGCGTGGTGCTCTCCCTGCCCGCAGATGAGCAGAATGCGTATTTCCGGGCGCTCGGCTGTGAGATCATCGAAACGCCCATGTCCCGGCGCGGGCTGAACCCGGCCGAGGATCTGAAGCTGCTGGCAAAGTACCGGCGCATCATGCGGGACGTGAAGCCCGATATCATTTTCAGCTACACATCCAAGCCGGATATCTACGGCTCCATGGCGTCTTCCGCGCTGGGGCTGCGGCAGGTCTGCAACATCACGGGGCGGGGCAACGCCCTGGCCTATGAGAATCTGCTGGCCGTGACGCTGCGCGCCCTGTACCGGGCGTCGATCAGCCGGTGCTATAAGGTGTTCTTCCAGAACGCCGACGACAGGGATTATTTCGTCCGCTACCATATCGTGAAGGACAACTGGGCGATTATCCCCGGCTCCGGGGTGAATCTCGAACAGCACGCCCTGACCCCCATGCCCGACGACGGAGAGATCCGCTTCCTCTATGTGGGGCGCATCATGGGCGTCAAGGGCATCGACCAGCTTCTCGACTGCGCCGTCGCCGTCCGGCGGAAGCACCCGGAGGCCCGTTTCTATCTCGCGGGCTTTGTGGAGCAGGAGCGGTACAAGGAGAAGCTGGCGGAATACCAGGCCGGGGGATATATCGAGTACCTCGGCTTTCAGAAAGATATCGACAAATGGCTGCGCCGCTGCCATTGCGTGATCCTGCCCTCCCACGGCGGGGAGGGGGTGCCCAATGCGGTGCTGGAGGCCGCCGCCACCGGCAGGGCCTGCATCGTGTCGAACGTCCCCGGCTCCCGCGACGCGGTGGAGGACGGCGTGACGGGCTATATCTTTGAACCGCACAGCAGCGCCGACCTCATCGACAAGGCCGAGCGCTTCCTCGCCCTCACAAAAGAGGAGAGGGAGAAGATGGGCCTTGCCGGGCACGAAAAGGTCGCCCGCGAATTCGACCGGGAGATCGTTATTCAGGCCTATTTAGACGAAGTGGACAAAGCATAAGGAGAGAAATCCATGTCCATCCGCAGAATGTTCAATAACGCGGTGAGCATTGTGTTCACCTTCATCAAGTTCTCGATCATGAAGCTCTTTCTCGGCTCCGGCTTTCACTTCAAGCCCATCGTGCGCTTTTCGCCGAACGTGGTCACGGAGTTTGAGCGGGGCAGCCATGTCACCATCGGCAACCGCACGCGCATCCACTCCGGCTGCAAGCTCAAGGTGCGCAAGGGCGCGACGCTTACCCTTTCAGACGATGTAGTCTTTACCTATAACTGCATGATCAACTGCCGCGACAGCGTCACCATCGGCGAGGGGACCTCCATGGGCCCCAACGCCTGCATCTACGACCATGACCACGACTTTCGCGCCGGGCTGGAGGAGCTGACCTTCAAGACCGCCCCGGTGGTCATCGGGAAAAACTGCTGGATCGCGGCGGGCACCGTCATCCTCATGGGCACCACCATCGGCGACAACTGCATGATCGGCGCGGGCTGCATCCTCAAGGGCGATATCCCGTCCAATTCCGTCGTCACCCAAAAGCGCGAGACCGTCATCCGCCCCTGGGAGGTGCGCGCATGATCCGCGTCCTGCACATGATCGCGAGTCTGGACGTGGGCGGCTCCCAGACCATGATGATGAACATCTATCGGAATATCGACCGTTCAAAGATCCAGTTCGACTTCGTGATCGACCGGCCGAAGGAGACCTATTTCGCCCCGGAAATCCGGGATCTCGGCGGGCGGGTCTACACCATGCCGGCCTTCCGCGGCACCAACGCCGGGGAGATCAAACGCGACTGGAACAACTTTTTCTATACCCACCCCGAGTACCGCATCCTCCACTCGCATGTGCGGAGCTACGCCTCGCTCTATCTGCCGGTGGCGCGGCAGCATGGGGTCAAAACCATCATCCACAGCCACTCCACCTCCACCGGCGGCGGGGTCAAGGGCGCGGTCAAGTCCGTGATGCAGATGCCCCTGCGCTACCAGGCGGACGTGCTGATGGCCTGCTCCGTCGACGCGGGAATATGGCTCTTCGGCAAACGCGCCTGCGAGAGCGAGCGCTTCATCCTCCTGCCCAACGGCATCGACGTGCGCCGCTTCATCCTGAACCCGGAGAAACGAAAACAGTACCGGCAGGAGCTCGGGCTCGAGGGGCGATGGGTCATCGGCAACGTGGGGCGCTTTTACGACGTGAAAAACCATACGTTTTTGCTCGACGCCTTTCAAAAGGTGCATGAGCGGGAGAAGGACGCCGTGCTGCTGCTGGTGGGCGTCGGCCCCCTGCAGCAGGAGATGGCGCAGAAGGCCGTCGACCTCGGCGTGGCGGATCATGTCATCATGACCGGCAACCGCGACGATGTGCCGGAGCTTTTGGGCGCGATGGACGTGTTCGCCTTCCCGTCTCTCTGGGAAGGGCTTCCCATGACGGTGGTGGAGGCGCAGGCCGCGGGGCTTCCCTGTGTGCTGTCCGACACCATCACGCGGGAGGTGGACGTCTCGCCGCTGGTGCGGTATCTGCCCCTCGGCGATCCCGAGCAGTGGGCGGACGCGATGCTGGAGCGGCGTCCCCGCCTCGACGCGACGAAGAATATTGTGAAAGCGGGCTTCGATATCCGCACGTCGGCGAAGAGACTATCGGCGCTGTACACGGAGCTTGCGGGGGCGTAAGGAAAGGAGAATCCCATGTCCGATCCATATACCGTCATGCTGTATATCAACTGCATCCACAGCCCCGGCGGGGCGGAGCGGGTGTTCTGCCAGCTTGCCAACCGCTTTGCCGAATGCGGATGGCGCTCCATCCTCGTGACCTCCTACCGGGAGCCGGGACGGGTGGAGTACCCGCTGGACGACAGGGTGGAGCGCTATAACATGGAGGCGGAGCGCCTGTATGAAGGCCGCCTCAGGCGAAACGTACACCGCATCGCGAAGCTGCGGCGGCTGATCCGGGAATGCAGACCGGACATCCTCATCACCTGCATGCAGGAGCCGAACTTCCGCGGAATGATGGCCTCGATGGGGCTACCGGTCAGGCGCATGGTCTCCGTCTGCAACGCGTGCGAGAAGGAATACCCCGGCCTGATGGGAAAATTCGTGGGCAAGGTGCTCATGCCCATGGCGGAGGGCTGCGTCTTCCAGACCGAAGAGGAAAAGCGCTGGTTCCCGAAGCGCCTTCAAAAGAAGGGGCGCATCATCATGAACCAGGTGAACGAGTCCTTCTTCGGCGTACAGCACAGCGGGGAGCGCCATGACATCGTCACGGTCGGCAAGCTGCGGGCACAGAAAAACCAGGCGCTGCTGATCCGCGCCTTTTCCCGGATTGCCGGGGAGACGGAGGACAATCTGCTGCTCTACGGCGCGGGCGAACTGGAAGACGAGCTGCGGGGGCTGATCGAGTCCCTGCACCTTTCGGAGCGCGTGAAGCTCATGGGACTGAGTACGGATGTGGCCAACGACATCAAGGACGCCAAGTGCTTCGTCATGTCCTCGGATTATGAGGGCCTGCCGAACGCCCTGCTGGAGGCGATGGCGCTGGGACTTCCGTGCGTGTCCACCGACTGCGAGGGCGGCGGCCCCGCCATGATGATCGAAAACGGCGTCAACGGCCTGCTTGTCCCGATGCGGGAGGAAAAGGCCCTGGCGGACGCCATGCTCTATATGCTCCAAAACCCGGACGAGGCCGAGCGCATGGGCAAAGCCGCCCGGGAGACGGCGGAGGGCTTCCGCCCGGACGCGATCTTCGCCCAGTGGAAGCAGTACGCGGAGGATATTTTAAATGGCTGAGCCGGTATTTTTCAGCGTCCTCGTTCCGGTCTACAATGTGGAGCCCTATTTGCGCGAATGCCTGGACTCCATTCTCTCCCAGGGCTGGGAACGGCTGGAGCTCATGATCGTGGACGACGGCTCCACGGACCGGAGCGGCGCGATCTGCGATGAATACGCGACGAACGATCCGCGCGTATATGTGATCCACAAGCCCAACGGCGGGCTCATGTCCGCCCGCCGCACTGCCATCGAGCGCGCGCGGGGAGACTATTTCCTCTTCGCGGATTCCGACGACAAGCTCCTGCCCGGCGTGTTCGAGACGCTCTCCAAGGCGATCAACGACAGCGGCGCGGACTGCCTGATCTACGGCGTCACCCGTGAATGGCCGGGAGGCCCCATCCATGTGACGAGCCCCGACGCCCTCTGCAATCGGGTGATCACCGACAAGCACGAGATCCTGAATCTCATGCTCAGCGATAATACCTGCAATTCCCTTTGCCGCAAGTGTGTCAAGCGCAGCTGCTTCGACGGCCGGGATTTCAGCGCATACTATCATATCAGCATGGGCGAGGATCTGATCCAGAGCACCGAGATCCTGGAGAACGCCCGGAGCTTCTTTTTCCTGCCGCAGGAGTTTTACTTCTACCGCTACAACGGCGGCAGCATCACGCGCACGCTCTGCTATGACGGCTACCGGGCGGATTTTGAAAAGGAGCGCTTCCTGCTTGACTGGCTCCGAAAGCTCGCGGTCTTTGACGGAGCCGACTATGACCGCTGGCGCAATCATCTGCTCGACGAATTGGTGATCGAGCTCAAGCAGATCTGCCGCCGATGCTCGGACAGGGAAAACGCCGTCGCCGCGATGGAGAGCATCCTGGCCGCCGACTTTTACCGCGAGTTTCTCGCCGCCGGTTACCGGGGCGGCGGGGGAGGGCTTCGACGCGCGCCGAACCGCGTGGTAATCGGTCTCCTGCAAGGGCGGCGCTTTGACGCCCTGCGCTTCTTCTGCACGAAGATCTACCGGGCCCGGTAAGAAAGGAACCCCATGGAAAAAGGAAAAATCATCCGCTCGCTGGCATACAAGTTCACCGAGCGCTTCGCGGTCAAGCTGATCGGACTTGTCATCGGCATCGTGCTGGCCCGCCTGCTCACGCCGGAGATCCTCGGACAGGTCGCCATTCTGGAGATCTTTGTCAACCTCTCCTTCGTGCTCATCGACGACGGCGTCAACAGCGCCCTGGTGCAGTCAAAAACCGCCGACGAGCGGGACTATGTCACGGTGTTTTTCATCACCGCCGGGATCGTGGCCTTCGCGATTTGTCTGCTGGAGCTCTTTGCCCCGGCGATCGCGGCCTATTACAAGAGCCCGGAGCTTGTACAGCCGCTGCGTTTCTATGCGTTCTCGCTGATCTTCAGTTCCTTCAACTCCATTCAGGTGGCCCGGATGCAGCGAGAGATGCGTTTCCGGGAGATGATGTACTGCAACCTCGCCGCGACGGTACTGGCGGGCGCGCTGGGCGTGGCGCTGGCCTATCAGGGCGCGGGACTCTGGGCGCTGGTGGCCTACCACTACGGCCAGATCGTGGTGGCCTGCGTCGCAACCTTTCTGGTGCTGCGCTGGATTCCGCGGGGGCGTTTCTCCGCGGAGAGCGCAAAGCGCCTCGGCGGCTTCGGGCTGAAAATGCTGGCGGCCTCCCTGGTCACCAATCTCTACAACAGCCTGCGCCCGCTGATCATCGGGCGGCGCTTTTCCACGGAGGATCTCGGCTATTACGACCGGGGGCAGAAATTTGCCACCACCGTCTCCATGAATCTGGACACGGCGATCCGTTCGGTGATGTTCCCGGTGCTGTCCCGTTCCCAGGACGAGAGGGCGCAGTTCCTTGCGATCCTGCGGCGGATGAAGCAGCTCGGCAGCTTTGTGATCTTCCCTGTGATGTTCGGCATCGCCGCCGTGGCGGAACCGCTGATCCTCCTGCTGCTGAAGGAGCAGTGGCTGCCCGCGGTGCCGTATCTGGTGCTGCTGAGCATCGCGGAGGCCCAGGTGCCGCTGACAAGCGCCAATCTCGTGGCGCTCAAATCTCTCGGGCGGAGCGACATCTACGCAAAGCAGGAGCTGCTGCGCCGGGCGCTGATGCTGATCGTGCTGGTGATCAGCGTTGTGGCCTTCGATTCGGCGCTGGCGATCGCGGTGAGCTTTCTGATCTCCGCGTGGATCGACGTTTGGGTGACCTCCCTGCCGATCAAACAGCTCCTGAACTACGGCTTTCTCGCCCAGCTCCGGGATGTTTGGAAATCCCTGCTCACGGCGATCTGCATGGCGGCCGCCGTATGGGCGCTGGGGCTGCTGGGGCTGCCGGCGCTG
This sequence comes from Oscillospiraceae bacterium, assembly GCA_902789745.1. Classification (GTDB taxonomy): domain Bacteria; phylum Bacillota; class Clostridia; order Oscillospirales; family Oscillospiraceae; genus Limivicinus. Next base: position 11,953 of record CADAPH010000030.1, read on the forward strand.
CCGCTGCTGGCCGTGCAGATCGTGTTCGGCGGAGCAGTCTATCTGCTTTTGAATCTGGCCCTCAAAAACGAGAGCCTTTTATATCTCCTCACCGCGGTCAAAAATCGGCGCGCGGCGTAAAAGGAACGTCTTATGAAGAAACAAGCTGTCAACTGGATCGGCAAGGCGCTGCTGGCAGGGCTTCTGGCCTTCGCGCTGCTGTGCCTTGGATGTCTGTTTTATTTTAATACCCCTGTGCATTACACGAACCCCGACGGCGCGACGGAATACAAGTACGAATCCGGCGCCTTTTTCCGCGGCACGGAGGGCTACGGCTGGGGCCGCGTCAACAACGACGGGTTCAACAATGCGCGCGATTATACGCCGAAAGAGAAGGTCGACGTGCTGCTGATGGGCTCTTCCCATACGGAGGGCTTCTGTGTGCCGCAGAGGAATACCGCCGCCGCGGTGCTGAACCGCCTTTTCGACGGGGAGAAATACGCCTACAGCATCGGCATGGCGGGCCACACCTTTCTCTACTGCGCCAAACGGCTGGACAAGGCACTGGAGGTCTATCGGCCGTCGGAGTATGTCGTGATTGAGCTGGCCACGCTCAGCTACGATCCCGCTGCCATGGACGCGGCCTGCGACGGCACCCTGCCGGACATCCCCTCCCACACGGGAGGGCTTCTCACGGCGCTGCAGAAGCTGCCCTATCTGCGCCTGTTCTATACCAAATATGTCAAGGGCGCAAACGAGGCCGTGGCCGCCGCCGCGGGGACTGCGGAGCCGGTGTCCATGGAGGCGTTTGAAGCGTCGCTGTCCCGCCTGCTCCGCAAAATCGGGGAGATCAGCGCGGTGCACGGCGTGAAAACCATGCTGGTCTATACGCCGACTGTTCTGCCCGACGAGGACGGCCGCGCCGTGACCGACGCAAGACCGGGGGAGCGGGAGTGCTTTGCCCGCCTGTGCGGGGAAAACGGCCTCATCTTCCTCGACCTGACGGAGCGCAACATTGCCGCGGTGGAAGAGGCCGGGCGCCTGCCCTTCGGCTTTGCCAATACCGCCCCGGGCACGGGGCACATCAACAGCCTGGGCCTGCGCCTCTATGCCGAAGCGGTGCGCGCGCGTATCGAAGAAGGGGAGGGCTGAGCGATGCTTTTCAACAGCTTCACCTTTGTCATCTTCTTCACCCTCGTCTGCATCGCCATGGCGGTGACCAATCTGCCCGCCTTTCAGGCCATGCCGCAGGAAAAGCGCCTGCGTGTCCGGCACATCATCCTTTTGCTTGCAAGCTATGTGTTCTACGGCTGGTGGAACTGGCGCTGCTGCTTTTTGATGCTGGGGCTGACGGTGGTCGCCCATGTCTGCGCCCTGCAGATGAAAAAGCCCGTACGCAAGGCCGCGCTCACGGTGGGCGTAGTGGCGCCGCTGCTGGTGCTGGGGCTTTTCAAATACTATAATTTCTTCGTCGACTCCTTCTGCGCCGTCTTCGGTATCGCAAGGGCGGGCGCGCTGCGGATCATCCTGCCCGTGGGCGTCAGCTTCTACACCTTCCAGTCCCTGAGCTACACCATCGACGTGTACCGCGGGAAGCTGGAGGCCGAGACGGACTTCGTCAGAACCGCGCTCTACATTGCCTTTTTCCCGCAACTTGTGGCAGGCCCCATCGTCAAGGCCGGGGAGTTTCTGCCCCAGCTCAGGGAGGAGCGCAACATCTCCCTTTTGAATCTGGAACCGGGCGTGCAGATCTTCGTGTTCGGCCTGTTCAAGAAAATCGTCATCGCGGACAACATCTCCGCTTTCATTGACGCGGTACACCGCGCCCCCGCGGCCTACAGCGCGGGAACGCTGATGCTCGCCACCTACGCCTATTTCGTCCAGCTCTATTGCGATTTCTCCGGCTATTCGGATATGGCGGTGGGCTGCGCGAAGTGCTTGGGTTACGACCTGCCGAAGAACTTCAACATCCCCTTTATCTCCCCAAACGTCAACGAGTTCTGGAAGCGCTGGCACATCAGCCTTTCCACCTGGCTGACCGAGTACCTGTATTTCCCTCTCGGCGGCAGCCGAAAGGGGGAGGCACGCACTTATTTCAACATTCTGGTGAACATGACGGTCTGCGGCCTCTGGCACGGCGCGGCCTGGACCTTCGTGCTCTGGGGCTTTTTAAGCGGCGTCGCCCAATGCGTGTACCGCTTCACGACGCCGCTGCGGAAAAAACTGCCGAAAAGCCCGCTGCTTACGGCGATCAGCACATTCCTGACTTTTACCTTCATCTGCTTCACTGCGGTTATCTTCCGCGCAAGCTCCATCGGGCAGGCGTGGAACATCATCGTCTACATCTTTACCCTGCACAAGGGTATCCGCTATGTCAGCTTCTGGGGCGTCTTCGGTCTTGTCGTGACCTGGGGCGCGCACATCGCCGCCTGCGTCCGAAGCCGCCGTCTCGGCATCCCGCCGACGGGGTATTATCCGACGGTGAAGCTCAGTACCTTCGGCGGCCTGCTGGCGTTCTTCCTCTTTGTGGGAATTACCCTCGCCCTCGGCTATACCGGGCAGAGCCCGTTTATCTATTTCCAGTTCTGATACTTCGCTTTTCCGGCGAATCGTATGATACAGGAGAATATAATGAAAAAAACTGTTGGGGTTGTGCTGGCGCTTTTGCTGCTTTTCTCTTTTTCCGCGCCTGCTTTTGCCGAGGTGGATGATACGGCCGGAGGCGTATGGTATGCGGAGTTTTCCGGGTATTCGCTCTCGATCCCTGAGGCTTATCGGACAGCCGCCGGCTTCCTGCATTTCTTCGATTTCGGCGGCGGTCTGGAATTTGAAGGCACCGGCATCCTGTTCAGCCGTATCTACTATACGGGGATGCCGGAGGAAGAACGGCTGGAGGCGAGCGACGAAATCGATATGGCCTTCCTGATGGAAGAGTGGGATCTGGTCGGCGAGCTGGAAATGGAATTCGAGAAGAAGCAGATCGATATGTTTTCCATCTATGTCACAGCAAGGCCCTGGGGATCGGAAGAGCTTCGCGCTTTTCTGCGTGAAAAAGCGGTGACAGAGGCAAAAGGCCGCGGGAACGAAGCGGAGGCGGATTATTACACGCGCGCCTGGGATTCCATGAACATCCGCGAAATCGGGGAAAGGGACGGCTACCGGTATTATCTGACCAGCTTTACGCTCGAAATGCTGCGGGAGAGATATGCGGATACTCTTGAGGAGAGCTATTTGGCGGAATGCTTCTCGCTGCTGGAACAGCCGGAGCTGATTGCGGACAATCTCACGCTGACGACACCGACGGATGAGGGTGCTGTATTCGTGGATCCAAGCGACGACGTGCAAATTGAGAGGCTGTTCTGATCAGGATGGCGGACCTGCAGAAGCCGTATAATTTGTCCCTCCCTCTCATAAACTGAGCGGGGGTGATGAAAATGAAGCGTAAAATCCAATACGGGCCTTTGGCTGCAGCGCTGGCGATCCCGCTGGCCGTCGGCGGCTTCTCGGCCTTCCTGACGCGCGACGGCATGGCCTATTTCAAGACGGTCTCCCAGCCGCCGCTGAGCCCGCCGGCGTGGCTCTTTCCCGTGGCGTGGACGATCCTGTACCTCCTGATGGGCGCGGCCTCGTATCTTGTCTGGGCCAGCGGGGCAAGCGAGAAACGCCGCGAGCGGGCATTGACGGCCTACGGCCTGAGCCTTGCGGCGAATTTTCTCTGGCCCATTGTGTTCTTTACCGCGAGGCTGTACTTCGCGGCGTTCCTGCTGCTGCTTGTGCTGTGGGTTTTGGTCGTGATCACGGCCCTGCTCTTTTCGTGCATCGACGACAGAGCAGGCAAACTGATGATCCCCTATATCGTCTGGCTGAGCTTTGCCGCGTATCTCAATCTGGGCGTCTGGCTGCTCAACCGCTGAAAAGGCGTACTGCAAAACACGCTCTCTGTCATTCCGAACCGCTCTCGCAATGACAGCCGTGTTTCGCAGTATGCCTTTTTACGATTCTGCCCCAAGTGTCCAGACATTTATTTTTACAACTCACGACGACTTGCCCAAAAAGTTCCGCTTCCTTATATTTTATAGTGTTTATCTTGCATAATCGCGAGACGTGTGTTAGAATCGTAACGATAGTATCATTCGCGTACTGCACACTTTTCCGGATTGGGGGAATGCATATGGAACAGAAAACCAAGATCCTTACGGTCGCCGGCAAGGGCGGCGTCGGGAAGACCTCCATCTGCGCTTCGATCGTGCGTCTTCTGGTCGAAAAATATCCCGACAAGAAGATCCTGGCCATCGACGCAGACCCCGCCGTCGGGCTGTCCGTTGCTCTTGGTGTGGACGTAAAACTGACGCTGGACGATATCCGCATGAGCATCGTCGACAGCGTAGAAAACGGCGAAACCAGAGAGGCTCTGGAGCTTCTGAGCGAGGCGCGCTTCCGCATCTTCGACGCACTGGTCGAGATGCCGGGCTTCGCCTTCCTGGCCATCGGCCGGCCGGAGAGCTCCGGCTGCTACTGCAAGGTCAACTCCTATCTCAAAGAGGTCATCAGCATCCTGGCCAACAGCTTTGACTACGTCGTCATCGACGGCGAGGCCGGGATCGAACAGATCCAGCGCCGCGTGATGGAGAAGGTCACGCACCTGATCCTTGTCACCGACCAGAGCAAGAAGGGCGCGCAGGTCATCGCGACCATCAAGCAGGTCGCGGATGAGCTGATCGCCTACGACCGCATCGGCGTCATCGTCAACCGCGTCACCAATCCCGAGCTGGTGGGCGAGTTCCAGACCCCCGGCGTCGAGATCCTGTCCTTCATCCCCGCAGACAGCGCCTTTGCCGCCAACGACATCATGGGCAGAAGCGTCATGGATCTGCCCCCGGATTCCCTTATGCTCAAAGGGGTGCAGGAAGCGCTCCAAAATATAGATATCCTGTAAAACTGAGAAAAAGAGGTGTAACATTTGAAAGATCTTAAGCATCTGATTTTCTTTGAAAAACTGCTTGAGAACGCTGACAATGAGCTGGTCAGACAGGCCCAGGCGGAGGGCGGCCTCGCCCTCGGCTATACCTGCTACCACATTCCCGAGTGTCTGCTCAACGTCGGCAACTGCTTCTCGGTGCGTCTGCGCGCACCCAACACCGGCTCCATCGACATCGCGACCTACTACATGTCCAACTACACCTGCGAGTACGCCAGGGCGCTCGTGGAGCGCGGCATCGAGGGCGGCTACCAGTTCCTCGACGCCATGATCGGCGTGGACGCCTGCTCCATGATGAACCGCGCCATGGAGCATTTCGAGATCCTCAAGGTCAACGACAAGCCCAACTTCTTCGTCACCCACTGCGACATCCCCTTCAAGGTCACGGACTACACGCTCGACTCCTACGTCAAGCAGATGCGCCTGCGCGTGCTCGACGTGCTGACCGAGAAGTACGGCGTGGACACCTCCGAGGAGGCGATCCGCGAGGCCGTCAAGGAACATAACGAGGTCTGCTCCATCATCTCCGAGATCGCCGAGATGCGCAAGGCGGAGAACCCCATCATCACCGGCTATGAGTTCCATGTGCTCAACCTCGTCTCCTACACATGTCCCAAGAAGCTGATCCTGCCCTACCTGCGCGAGACGCTCAAGGAGCTCAAAAAGCGCAAGCCCGACAAGGAAAATCCCTTCCGCGCGAGAGTCGCGATCGTCGGCTCCGAGATCGACGATCCCAGCCTCACCAAGCTCATCGAGGGCTGCGGCGCGCTGGTCGTGTCCGACCGCTACTGCTTCGGCTCCACCCCGGGCCGTGAGATCATCGAGCTCAAGGACGACGAGCCCGCCCTGCCGCAGATTTGCCTGCACATCATGCAGCACTCCGAGTGCGCCCGCTACATCGCCGACGAGAAGGTTCTGCAGCGCCGCGAGACTGCCGACCGCCTCGCCAAGGAGTACAACGCCGAGGGCATCATCTATGAGCAGATGAAGTACTGCGATTACTGGGGCTTCGAGCGCGCGCTCGTATCCCACATCATGCACGACGAATACGGCTGGCCCGTCCTGTCCATCGACCGTCTGTACAACAACGGCAACTCCGGCCAGCTCAGAACCCGTGTCCAGGCCTTTGTTGAATCGCTTGAGATCAAACGTATCCACAAGGAGGCAGAGAAGAATGGCTAAAAAGCAAAAGGCCGTCTACCCGAACCCCAGGTTCTGGAAGGCGAAAGACAATATCGACTGGAAGAAGCAGGGCGAGAACCTTGCCGAGGTCGGGGCCATCGCCTGGGACCTCCTGAAGGAGACCGACTGGCAGAAGTTCGGCCAGGACCGCGTGAACGACTGCAAGGCCGACTGGGAGCGCGTCAAGGACGAGTACCAGGCCTTCATGGCACTCGACAACAAGGAGAAATGGGATCGCGTCGTCAACGGTGAGAGAAGCCTCGGCCGCCTCTACCGCAAGGGCGCGATGGCTACCGTCCGCCGCGAGTGGCGCGGCGTGAAGGACACCGCCTATGACTTCTGGGAATGGGCCCGCCTGTGGGGCATGCTGCTCATGACCTTCTCCCGCGACCTCATCCCCGCGATGAACAGCGCGCTGTGGTACCGCTGGATGATTTCCTACTTCTGCTGCCACGGCTTCATGGATAAGAATATTCTCGGCCTGCGCGGCTCCAACCTCCGCATGAGCCATGAGCTGACCTATCAGATCTTCCGCTACGTCGCGGAGAACCTGGTGCTCCTCTCGAAGGCCGACCGCAAGAACGGCAACAGCAACGAGCTCAACCGCATGATGGTCACCTTCGACGAGATGACCATGGGCCAGATCATGGCTGGCTTCCCCGACCTCTGCGGCATCCCGCACCAGCTGCTGCCCATGTTCCTCGTCTCCGAGATCGACCAGCTGGTCTGCATCCCCTACATCGACGCGGTCGAGAGCTACGGCCTGCCCGCCGATACCTGTCCGGTGCCGTCCTCCGAGTGCGGCGCGCTGGTCATCGACGCCCTGCCCGATATGGGCTCCGGCTTCATTTCCAGCTCCATGCCCTGCGACGGCTCCACCATGGCGTCGTCCTACTTCTCCCGCCGCTTCCCGCATATCCCCGTGTTCCACCTCTGCTTCCCCGTCCGCTATCTGGATGAGGAGACCGTGCAGATGGGCGCGGAGGATATCAAGGCCTGCATCAAGTGGATCGAGGAGCGCACCGGCGCGAAGTGGTCCTGGGACGCCTACTTCACCTGCATGAAGCGCTTCAACCAGGAGACCGACCTCGAGCTCAACAAGTGGGAGATCAACAAGTCCGCCCGCCCGCAGCTCATCGGCCCGAGCTACGAGCTGTTCCGCAAGTGGAATTACGAGATGGACGGCGGCATCGACCCGCGCGTCCTGCCCTCCATGCTGAAGGTGGACAAGATGCTCATGAAGGCCTACGAAAACGGCGAGACCGCCTGGCCCGAACGCAAGATGAAGTTCCGCGCCCTCGTGTGGTCCTGCCCGGCCCACTAC
>CADAPH010000031.1 GCA_902789745.1 Oscillospiraceae bacterium
AGCCAATTCTTGGGCTGGCCGCCGGGAGAAATACAGGACGCCGCTGCCTGTGGCAGAAGAAGGCGGCCTGAATTTTCCGCAGCCGCGCCATTGGCGGGCTTTCGCGAAGCAGGCCCGGGAATGGCAAATGCGGCAAGGCGTTCAACGGATTCCCACGCCGGTGTTGCGACACGACAAGCATGGAACGTCGCGCGCTTCCCGCGCGTCGCTATGCTCGGAATGACGGGAGTGGGTTTGTCTACACATTGACGGCACCAGAAAAAGGGAAATCCTGTTCTTCCCCCGTATAAGCCGAAACGGGAGTCCCCCGTGAGACTCCCGTTTCGGAAAGGAAGAAGGAGCCAACAGATGTGGAGCTTTCCCGGCCCTTACGCAAACCGGGGAAGCGGAACGCATTTTGCTTCTTCTGACGCCGTGGTGCACCGGGGCAATTATAATCCAAATCAGCTTTCAAGTCTGCATGGGAAGAGCGCGAGAGGGGCGGGGAGGCCCCTTTCGCGTTTGAGCGCAGCGGATCATCCCGCGCCATAGGCGCGGCACCATAAAAAGGGAAATCCTGTTCGGATTTCCCTTTTTATGGTGCCGGTGGTGGGACTCGAACCCACACGATGTCGCCATCGGCGGATTTTGAATCCGCTACGTCTACCATTCCATCACACCGGCACGCTGCTCAGAGTATATAACAAACAGATAAAAAATTCAAGGCTTTTCTTTTTCAACTTCGGAAGCCGCCGGCGTCGGGCGCGGGATGAACCAGAGGTTCATGTCCGCGTTCCCCTTGACGCCCGGCACTTCCTCGGTAAAGCTGTACTGCCAGATATCACATGCATAATAGAAATTCGGGAACATGCTCTCAGGGAGAGAGAACCAGAACATATAATCCTTCAGGCGCGAAAGGTCATAACCGTAGTACCCGATATCACGGTTGAAATAGACGCAGGGCGTATAGCCTGCACGCCGTATCGTCTCGCAGAAGGCGACGGCGCAGTCAGTCCGTGTGGCCGCGCTGAGATCCGCGGTACGGGCGCCGTCCTCAGAAACCGACTCCCAGTCGTAAACGATCGGCGCGTCGATCCTGTAGGGCGCGATACGCGCAAGCACAAAGTTTGCTTCCTCAATCGCTTCCGCCACATTGACAGCCTGCGAAAAGAAATATACCCCCGCCTTCAGCCCGTTCGACTGCGCACCGCGCATATTCTTTTCAAACCAGGGATCTTCAAACAGCCCGCCTTCCGTATAGCCGCGCCGCCCAAGACGGATACACGCAAAATCGAGTCCTGCATTTGCCGCCGTTTCCCAGTCGATCTCCCACTGGTGCTCTGACACATCGATCCCCCGAAGCGCAGTGTATTCTGTCCCGATATAACGAACCTCGCCCTCCGCGGCAAATTTTTCGGCCGTCAGGGTGTTGACAGGCACGCCCTCCTGCGGTGTGATCCAGGTCCAGTCTTTTCCGTCATAGAGATATACTTGCCCCGCATGGGGATCCTTTGGCGCTTTTTCGGTACGCTGGACAAAAAACAAAATCATCAGCGTAAGCGAAAGCAGCATGACGATACCCATGATGATGCAATAGAAAAGATTCTTGCCTCGGCTCAAAGCTTTCAACTCTTTCTACATGGAATACCCGATTATTATATACACTTTCCATGGACTAATCACGCTTAACGGGCTTTTCTTAATCCTTAGTCGATGTGAATGATCTTTTTCGTCAAATCAACGGCCGAAACGTTGGGATTCGGAAAACGCTCACGCTTCTCGGTGATCCTGCCGACGTTGATGGCTTCTTTCGGACAGTACTGCACACAGCTGAGGCAGCCGATGCAGTTGGTTCCAAAGCCCGGACGCCCGTCCTGCAGCACGATATTTCCCATGGGACAGATCCGGGCGCAGGTACCGCATCCGATACATGCGTCACTGACCCTGAATTTTTTCGTGCGCATGGGATGCATTTGAGAAAACGCGCTGCTTTCGAGCGCAAACAGCGCCTTCTTCGGCGGCTTTTTCTCGCTTTTTTTCATTGCCTTCACCGCGGCAGCGACTTCCATCGCCTTTTGATCCACGCGCTCCTTCGCCTTCTCGGCTGAGGTCGGCGGGAAGCACAGCCCATGCGGCATCAGCCAGATGCAGGTGGAGTGATTGGAGATAAAGTTCCAGTAGTCCAAACCGACGATCTCATCAATCTTATGCAGACCGCAGCCCAGATAACCCGCAAACTGCTCGACCGCGAATTTGTAGGCGTCCGGCGCGATCTTAATTGCCTTGATGTACTCTTCCACATGGCCGGGCAGGCCGCCGCCATAACACGGGAAAACGAATCCCACGCGCTTTGCCTCCGTCGCGTCGGTCTTTTCCGGAAAGCTGCGCATCATGACGATGTCCGTATCGCCCAGCCTTTTGGCAATACTCTTTGCCATGTCCAGGCAGTGCCCGGAGCCCGAGTAGCAGTAAATGATATTTTCGCTCATGTCGATTCCTCCAAAATAATAGTGTATGACACAAAACTAATGTAATGATTATACCATGTTTTGCACCGAAACACAAGGATTTTGCGATCCTCGCATCCTGCGTCTTCTTGCATTTACAAGCTTCTTGTGATATACTCCCTATCCGAGTGGAAAAACATATATGCCTGTTTTCAGGTTATCGTTATCCAAAGATTATTAGATCGGAGTGATCTCCTCCATGGATATTTTCAATCAGATCGTCTATTGGACAGGGTCTTTGACGACAATCGTGTGCATCGTTCTGTGCTTTGTCCTTTTCTTCACCTGCAAGAGCAAAAACGCGAAGGGCGAAAGGATCGAGCTGGACAGCAAGACCGAAGAAAAGCCCTGGCCGCTCGGCACCTGGATCGCGGGCGTTTTCGTTGCGGGAACCGGTGTTGCCCTCATGTACGCGCCGGGCGACCTGGTGGGCTATGTGCAGCAGGGACTGAACCCGGTGGAATCCATCACCATGGTCGCACTGCTCAACGGCGCTCCTGTCTGGGCACTGTACTCCGTCATGGGGCTTTGGTACCTGAAGCATATGGATTCCAAAATCGGCAAGCTTGCCGCGATGCTGTCCACCGTTCTCGGCATGTCCATATCGCTCTGGACCGGTATGAACACCGTCGCTCGCTTCATTGGCCTGAGCTTCCCCGGCCTCAAGTTTATGCTTGCGGCGATCACGGTTATGGTGGCGATGATTTCCGCGCGAAACAACCTGCTCAAGGGCATGTCAAGACTTGCCTTTCTGGTTTTTTTCTTCGCGTTTCTCGCCGTTCTCTCCACGCCGCTTACAGATTTCAAATTCAGCCCCATAACGGGACGGATCACCGGAAACTTCTGGCGTGAATATTTCTGCGGCGCGACAGCGGCAAGCTGGATCTTCTGGTTCCTCTCCTGGACGCCGACAGTTTCCAGATGGCTGGCCCATATCTCCAAAGGCCGGACCATGAAGGAGTACATCGCCGGTACGATGATCCTGCCGACCGTCCTGGCGGCTGTCTGGATGGCGGTCTCGTGGATGTATCAGGACGTTATCATGGGCTTTAATCTTGCCAAGAACATTTCATCCTTTATTCCCTGCGTGATTTTTATTATCTCGGGCATCCTTTTCATGACCGGTACCCTGGACTCCGACTGCAAGGTCTTTACCGAGGATCTGGAGTTTTTAAGCCGCGGCAAGCTGAACCGCAAGGCGACGATCCCCTGGTACGGCCTCTTTGTGCTGTTTGTATTCAGCCTCTTTATCTCCGGCATCATTCGGGAGCCTTTTGCTTTCAATGAGTATTCCTCCCTGATCTTCATGCCCTTGATCATTCTGAGCATCATGGAATGTGTGAAAATTGTCAGAGATTCGCATTAACAAATATTCCGATCCTTTGATGAAACCGCCCGCCGGGACTTATATCGATCCCGACGGGCGGTTCCTTCATTATTCACGGCGCAGAAGTTTTTTGAGAAGCGGAAGGATTCCGAGTTTCCGCGCGATGCCGACAGACCGGCGCTTGCATCGGAAGCAGACGGCGCGAAGAGGATAGATTGCGTTCCAAAAGCGAACGTAGCGGCGATAGCCCTCCTCATCCACGGAATGCTGTTTTCCTTTTCGGACGAAGCCGGTCAGTACGCCGAGCACCGCCCTGTCCGGCACATTTTCCAGCGTGTACGTATTATCGCCGCGGATCAGATAGCGATCCTCTTTCACGTCGACAACACGGTGCAGAACATAGCTTTCTCCCCGCCTGTAAAAGGCCACGTCGTCTTTTTTTAAACGCGAAGCCGGAACCTCGATCACGACGAGATCCCTGTTCTGGCGAAGCATAGGCTCCATGCTTGTGCCTTTTGTTTTGTAAACCAGCCTGCCGTCACGGGCAAGGAGTTCTTCAAAAGTCGTTTTCATTTTCTCCGATCAGCAAGTTGCTTATCCACTCATAAACTGTTTTTGACTCTCAGGATCAACTGTCCCATATCCTCAAGCCCGTAATAGTTCAGCGTCATCATGGTTCTTCTTTTTGCGGTCTCGGCGCGAAAGCTCCTGCATGCTTTCAGTGAAGGGATTTTTTTCTGAACATATTCCCGCACCTTTTGAACAGCCGCTTTCCTGTACGGATCGTTCTGATTTGCCAGGCGGCTGATCGTGTCGAGCAGGACATGATTGATCAGCAGGAACTCAAAGTCATCCCTTCGTCCGCAGGGGATCAGCTCCGGCTCCAGCATATCCATGATGCGCAGGATATCCAGATTCTTCGCGGCGTTGTTGTTGTGCATGGTGGAGGGCTGCCCGCGGCGATAGATGTACAGCGGCTCACGGATATATTCCGTGTGTTTCGCGCGGATGAGCATGACGGCGGAGAAATAGAAATCCTCATACCACAGCCGATCCTCGGGAAAGCGAAGATCACCGACAAGGGCCGCGCGAAAAACCTTGTTGCAGCAGGAACCCGCGAAGCTCAGCGGATGCCCCTGAAACGCGCCGGGCACCCTGTTCTCCGTCCCATCCCCGTAACGTTCGAGAAAATCGCAGGAGACGACGTCGGCCCCGGTCTCGTCAGCTCGACAGCAGAGTTTTTCGTACATGTCCGGCACAACCCAGTCGTCGCTGTCCACGAAGCCCAGATACTCCCCTTTCGCCAGCGGCAGGGCAAAATTCCTTGCCCTCCCCTGTCCGCCGTTTTCCACATGCAGACAGCGAACCTTCTCAGGATAATTCGCGGCATAGCGGTCGGCAATCTCTCCCGATGAATCGGTCGAACCGTCGTCCACCAGCAGGATCTCCAAATCCGTCAGCGTCTGCCCGAGCAGGGAGTCAACGCATTCCGCGAGATACTTTTCCACATTGTATACCGGAACGATCAGGCTAAGCTTCATTCCAGACGCCCCTTTGTGATCGGATGGCGCGTCGTCTTATAGGCGATCAGCGCCAGCACAAGCGACATGTAGATCGAGACGTTGGGCCGGCGGATCACGGAACCGGAAAACTGCGCAAGCCCCACATGCAGGAAAAAGAGCAGCAGCAGGAAGAAGTTTTCCAGCGTGATTGTGCCCTTGAAGTCCGCCAGGAGGCGACGGAGAATCAGCCACATGTAGTACAGCAGGAACGCCGCATAGAGTCCGAAGCCCAGATAGCCGTAGTAGAAATAGATCGCCGGCCAGTCGTTTTCCAGATCGGTGTTCGCGCCGTACCATACGTCGGAGGGCTCATAGCCCACCAGATGCGTCAGCGCGTCCTTCTCGTCCCAGATCAGGGACGCATAGTTGTATTTCATCAGCCGCACATTGATGAGCTGTCCGGCATTGGTGTTGAATTGATACTTGGCGCAGATTTGCGGATAGGTAAAGCGCGCAAACATATCCGGGATGATGGCCCAGATCAGATCATAGTAATAATCGCCGAAAACCTGCACGATCACGGGATCGGCCAGCTTCTCCTCCAGCGTCATGGAATTGAGATCATATCCCAATTCGCGCATGATGCGCTCCAGCTCGTCCTGCTGGCGGGCGGAGCTGCGCTGCTGGGTGATTTCGATCAGATGTCGGGGGGTGATGGGATAGACGGCCGCGGAAACGATCGCTGTCAGAAGCAGCACCGCGATAATGCGGGTGCGCAGTCTTCCGCCGTGAAGCAGCTTGTCGATCACAAGATAAACAGCAAAACCGACATAGGCTGCGAAGAGCGAATAATAACACGCCTTGGTGCCGTTCATGATCAAAGCAAAGGCCATGAGCGGGGGCACAATCACATTGAGCCACATGTTGTCGCTCTTGACCGAGAAGTAGAGCAGCACCAGCGCGAGCGTTACACAGATGACGCTGTTGGCGCAGCGGTTTTCGCCGATGACCCAGCCGCTGACCCCAAGGCCGGGCCCATAGGTGTCTGTAGCCGTTCCGGTTGCGACGGCAAGCACCAGACCTGCAAAATAGATCAGGCCCGCGTACAGAAGACCGCGCATGGCGGCTTTCTTTTTCGTCACGTCCTCAATATAATAAGCCAGACAGATCGCAAGAACCGGCATTTGCATGGTACGGGCAAGGTAGACCAGATCAAAGCGCATGTCGATATAGCCGACGCGCAGGCAGTTTGCAACATGCAGCGCACCCACAAGGCCGATCAGCGCCATGGATAAAAGGAAGCGTTTCTTGTCCTTGAGCGTGATCAGCAGATGCAGCGGCAGAATCAGCATGATTGCAAGCCGCAGCATACCGGCGGCGGTGCCGTCCGGACTGCGCGTCCAGTAGGCCAGGATATCCAGCAGGGGCTGCGCCGCGATCAGAACCGTGATCCAGTATTTTTTGAAAAGCTCCGCAAAGGAGTTTGTTTTTTCCATATCATCAGTCTCCAATAATCGAATACCAAATCTCCGCGACCTTTTCCCGGGAAAACTCGGAGGCGCGCGCTTTGGCGGCTTCGGCCATTTCGTGCCGCAGAGCCTCGTCTTTCATCAGCGAGGCGATCTTTTCACAGAAATCTTCGTACACCATATCGGCGGCAAGATAACCGTTCACGCCATTCTGTACCACAAAGCCTGGACCGACGCGCACGTCGAAGGCCACGACCGGCAGGCCGCAGCTCTGGGCCTCCAGGAGCACAAAGGGAAAGCCCTCCGAGCGGGACGTCATGGCATAGAGCGAGGCACGCAGCATCTCGTCCTCCACGCCGTCGGCGTCCTTGCGGCCGGTTAGGTTTACATAATTTTCTGCGTGCAGTTCCTTGATCGCGGCCTCAAGCCTGCCGCGCTCCTCCCCTTCGCCCACGATGCGGAGCTTCCAATCGGGGAATTGCCTGTGCAGAGCGGCAAACAGGCGGATGAGCAGCTCAAAGCGCTTGACCTCATGGAGTCTGCCGACAGCGAGGACGGTTTTTTCACGCGGGTACCTGTCAGTGTTTTCCGGGAAATGCTCCAGAAAGTTCGGAATATAGACGACCTCGGTATGCGCGTTGTTCCCGCGCAGCATCTGCTTTACTTCGTCCCGGAGTCCGGGGGTCAGCAGAGCAAAAACGTCCACGCCGCCGTAGTCCTTTTGAAAACTCCGGACAAGCTTTGGGTCGAAGGCATGATCCTGGTGAAGCTGAGCAATTTTCATGACGCCGGGCTTGCCGTATCGGGAGAGAAGCACGTTGTCCTCCGGTCTGGTTGTGATGACGACGCCGTCGCTGATGCCCCGGATCGCCTCGATCACCGCGCGCTTTTTATCCCGAAGAATACGAACCGCGCGCAGACTTTCCCGGACAAGGCCGGAGATGTCTCGTCCGTTCAGGGCGGCCTTCCATTCCTCCCGGTTCGGGATATCCCCGAGCAGATAACGCACGCTGACCCGTTCATCCAGCGGAAAGGCCGGGGCATCCGGCATGTTGTAAACGCTGATGATTTCGACCTCGCAGCGCTCGGCAAACATATTTGCCATACTGCAGATTGCCTTCTCAATACCGCCGAAAGCCAGATGCAGCGCAAGGATGCGAACCTTTTTCACAGTCATCCCCCTCTCCCGTTTTCGATTTTATCAGTTTTGTGCCTCCATGTAAAGGAGCATATACGCAAAAGGCATCTTCCAAACGGAAGATGCCTTCACGCTTTTTTGTCTTACAGGCGCTCCTTGACCTTGGCCGCCTTGCCCACGCGGTCGCGCAGGTAGTACAGCTTGGCTCTGCGAACCTTGCCCTTGCGGACGGTGGTGACAGAGACGATGGAGGGAGAGTGCACGGGGAAGACCTTCTCGCAGCCGACACCGTAAGAGATACGGCGAACGGTGATGGTCTCGTTGATGCCGCCATGCTTCTTGGCAATGATGGTGCCCTCGAAAGCCTGGGTGCGCTCACGGTTGCCTTCCTTGACACGGACAAGAACACGGACGGTGTCGCCCACGTTCATTTCGGGCAGTTCTTTCTTGGTGTACTGCTCGGAGAGAATTTTAACCAGATCCATTTTTATGATCCTTCCTTCTTATAGACGTTCATATCAGAGGGCCATTGCCTTGAAAGCGGACCGCCTTATTCACGGCTTTGCAGTCGCAGCTGCACAAGCTATGGTATAGTATCACAATTCCTGCCACAATGCAAGTACTTTTTATCGAAAAATCTCCATATTTTCCAGATAATTTTCGATTCTGCTAAAGCGCGCAAAATCCGGCGCCAGTTCCGGTCTGCGTTGACGCAAGGCGTCTGCGAGCAGTGCGGGATTCAGCGTCGGCTCCTGGGCGGAGATCACGCCGTAAAGCCGCACGCCCTCCTCCCCCGCTTCAAAACGCAGTTCCCGGATGGCGGGGCGTATATTGCTCTCTCCGACGCCGCGCTTGGTTTTCTTTGTGATAACAATGGGGTCGGCGCTGCGGGAGTAGAAATTGTTAAGCGCCGAAGCCATCTCCGCTGCAGGACGCCTGTCATATTCAAAGCAGCCCTCGATTTGCAGGTATTTCAGCGCCGCGAATTTTGTTTCCGGCTCATAGCAGTCCGTCACGCGAATCCCCTCGGGCATGACAGCCGTCAGACTCTCGGGCAGCGATTTGATGTCCGCATCTCCCTTAAGTCGAAAATCCATGATTTCGCAGCAGCTCTCCACCCCCACCGAGAGCGGCAGGGCGATGGAGATCTGCGGATGGGGATTGAAGCCCTCGGAGTACTTGAGCTCATATCCTGCGCGGGAAAAAGCGCGCTGCATGGTGTGCATGAGATCAAGATGTGAGATCCAGACCGCGCGACCGGTCTTTTCAAAGCGCAGCCGCAGCTTATCCATCGCACTTGCCTCCCTTCATGAGCTTCAGCGCCCCACAGCCCATGCACTGATGTCGGCAGTCGGGCGAGAGTGTGGATTCGCAGCACAGCTCCCGTTCGTGGATGAGATGGGCTTTCCTGACGCCCACGTCGATCATGTCCCAGGGAAGAATCTCATCAACAGATCGCTCCCGTTCGGCATAGAACGCGGCTGAGAGGCCGAATTTGTCCAGAGCCTCCATCCATCGCTCAAAGCGGAAATAATCCGTCCAAGCCTCAAGTCTGCCGCCGTTTCGCCAGACTTCCTCAAGGACCGGGCCGAGGCGGCGATCGCCCTTCGACAGTACGGCTTCGACGACGCTGGTATCCGCGTCGTGCCAGTTATAGACCACATTTCGGGAATTGATGCTTGCCCGCAGGAGATTGACACGGCGCAGGTACTCTTCCCTGCTGATCTGCGCCTCCCATTGGAAGGGGCTGTGCGGTTTGGGAATGAAGCAGGAGGTGGAGACCGTGATTTTCACGCCGCGGTTCTTATTTTTTGCGTTCTCCCGCCAACAGTGCAGAATGCGTCCCGCCATGTCCGCGATACCGACGATGTCCTCATCCGTCTCGGTCGGCAGGCCCAGCATGTAGTAGAGCTTGACCGTGTTCCATCCGCCCGCGAAGGCAATAGCGCAGGTGTGCAGCAGATCCTCTTCCGTGACGTTTTTGTTGATCGCGTCGCGCAGGCGCTGACTTCCGCCCTCTACAGCGAAGGTCAGGCCGCTTTTTCGCACCTTTTGAAGCTTCTCCATGATCTCCATGGAGAAATTGTCCGCGCGCAGGGACGGCAGCGACAGACCGATGCTGCGGCTCTCGCAGTAGTCGAGCAGCCCGTCGCAGAGGCCGGGCAGGGGTCGATAGTCGCTGGTGGAGAGGGACAGGAGCGTCACGTCCTCATGGCCGGTGTTTTTCAGCGCTTCGATTCCCTGTCTCACCAGGGTCTCCGGCTTCTTGGCCCGGATGGGTCTGTAAATATAGCCCGCCTGGCAGAAGCGGCAGCCGCGCACGCAGCCGCGGAAGAGTTCGAGGTTTACGCGATCATGCACGACCTCGGTAGAGGGGACGATGGGGTTTGTGGGATAGGGTGCGGAATCAAGGTCGACCACAATGCGTTTCGTGACGCGCTCCGGCGCGCCGTCCTTCGCGGTGATGGAGGCGACCGTGCCGTCAGCGTTGTACGCAATGTCATACAGCGAAGGCACATACACACCGCCGATCCCGGCGGCCTTTCGCAGAAAATCGCGCTTGCTCCAGCCTTCAAGCTTCGCCGTATGCAGCAGGGCCAAAAGCTCGTTATTCATCTCCTCCCCTTCGCCGATGACGAAGAGGTCGATAAAGTCCGCCATCGGTTCGGCGTTGACCGCCGCGGAGCCGCCCGCGAAGACCAGCGGCAGGAGCTCTGACCGCTCAGCGCTCCTGATCGGCAGGCCGGCCTGGTCGATCATATCGAGCACGGTGGTGTAAGCCATCTCATAGCCGATCGAAAAAGCCAGCGCGTCAAAGCGTTCGAGACTGTCGCCGCTCTCCAGGGCATACAGCGGCAGACCGGCCTTTTTCATCTCTTCATACATGTCGCCCCAGGGGGCAAACACGCGCTCACACCATACATAGTTGAGGCTGTTCATGGTATGATACAGAATGCTCATCCCAAGGTTTGACATGCCGATCTCATAGGTATCCGGAAAGCAGAAGGCAACGCGCAGGTCAACCTTCTCCTTATCCTTGATAACCTGGTTATATTCGCCGCCCGTATAGCGCGCGGGCTTCTGTACGCGGGGCAGGATGCGCTCCAGTCTTTTGTCCATGTTCTTCTCCTGTTTGGGTTTTGAGACATTTTATCTGATTTCTCCGCTTTTGACAAGTACTTCCTCTTCATTTTGAAATAACAGAAGCCAGATCGCGGCGGCAAGCGGGATCGTGGTTTTTTCCCATACTGTGAGAACCACACTGCTGAATAGCAGAAGGGCGACCGTCACGGTGCTGACGGAGCGAGAAAGCCCCTTCCCCCGTTCCTCGCCCAGCCGGAGGGCACAGAGCTGTGCGAATACCCGGCCCCCGTCCAGCGGCAGAACGGGCAACAGATTGAAGGCTGTCAGCAGCAGGCTCACGCCTGCGCTCTGTTCGAGCCAGTCGCCCCCGCCAGCGCGCGAGAGGCGGTCGGCGGCAGCTGCGTAAAGAGCGCCGCCCAGCGGTCCGGCCAGGGCGGCGAGGACATGGCCTGCCGCGGAACATGAACCGTCATAATATATACATATGCCCCGCGCATCCAGCGACAGTCTTGTGATCTTTTGCCCCAGAAGCCGCAGCGTCAGGATATGGGAAAGCTCGTGTACCGCGATCGGTATCGCCACAATCGGCAGCAGCGTGATTCCTCCGCAATAATACAGGCAGAGCAGAAGAAAAACCGCTGCAAGACTCATGCTCAGATGTTTATGATCCATGGAAGCAAAAACACATCAACATCCCCCCTGACATTCATTGTAGAAACATCAGAAACAAAATATGATTATATCCCCGGAAATCCGGGGATATAGAAGCTTATTTCCAGTTTTCGATAAAGAGTCTTAAAATCCGATAGACCCTTTCTGTTGAGCTGATGCTGAGCCGTTCGCGCACGGAATGGACTTCATGCAGCTCAGGGCCAAGGGAGACGCAGTCGAAATCCGGCCGTTTTTCCATGAAAAGACCGCACTCCAGGCCGCCGTGCGTCGCCGTAATGCCGGGTTTCTTGCCCCAAACCTTCTCACATGCCTCACTCATCGCATCGCGCAGACGGGATTCCTTCCGAAATGCCCAGCCCGGATAATCGTCATGCGTGGAAAAACCGGCGCCGAACAGCGCGCACAGCGCCTGCAGCTGTTTCACCAGCATTTCTTTCTGGCTTTGGATCGCGGAGCGGAGCAGAAAACACAGCTTGATCCCGTTTTCTTCCGTCTTGATCACGCCAAGATTCAGCGAGGTCTGCACCAGGCCGGGAATATCCATGCTCATGGCCTGTACGCCGTAAGGAGCAAGAAGCAGCAGGTTCAGCAGCGCCTTATTTCGTCCGGCAGAGAACACACAGTCTTCCCGTTCTGTCGGCGCTGCACGCATAGACAGGCCGGGATCGGCAGTCGCGTATTCCGCGCGGAACATTTTCTCACCGATTTTGCAAAGCTCCGCAAAGCGCTCCGCCTTGTTCTCGGGAACCGCAACAACGGCACGGCAGTACAGCGGAATGACATTAGCGAAGGTGCCGCCGGTGATGGAGGCGACACGAAGGCCGGTCTCCTTTTCCGCTTCATACAGGAAACGCCCCACAAGCTGCGCTGCGCTGGCACGGCCTTTGTCGATCTCAGCGCCTGAGTGGCCGCCCTTCAGCCCTTCGATCACAACTTCATAGAAGCAAAAGCCCGCAGGCGTTTTCTCCCAATCAGCCGGAAGCAGGCAGTCGACCCGCACGCCTCCCGCGCAGCTCACAGTCAGCAGACCCTCCTCTTCGGAGTCGAGGTTGATGAGGCAGCGCCCCTCCAGTTTGGAAAGATCAATGCCGACAGCGCCGAACATGCCGGTCTCCTCGTCGGTGGTAAAGACGGCCTCAAGCCGCGGGTGCTTGAGCGTATCGTCGTCAAGGATCGCCAGCGCCATGGCAACGCCGATCCCGTTATCCGCGCCGAGCGAGGTCTTGTCGGCTTTGACCCAGTCGCCGTCCACCACAAGCCGGATCGGCTCGGTTTCCATGTCGATGCCGCAGTCCGGCTCGGCAGCGCAGACCATATCGAGATGGCCCTGAAGAATCAGCGGCTCGGCCTGCTCGCAGCCGGGGCTCGCAGCCTTCCAGATAATGACGTTGTTGTATTCATCCTGCACATAGCGCAGCCCGTGCTCCTGCGCGAACTTTACGCACAGGTCGCTGACCTGCTTCGTATTGCCTGAGCCGTGTGGAACGGAACAAAGCATCTCAAAGTATTCAAACACTTTTTTGGGCTCCAGGCCCTCTAATACTGCCATACTGTCCTCCTGTAAACACAGCCCATGCAGCAGACCGCATGGGCTGTTCAATATGAATGTGATATCAGAACTCCGCGCCGGCGAGGATATCCTCCTCTTCGCCGGGTGCTTCCTCCTGCATCTCGGCCTCAGACGGGGTGGATACAAACTCTGTCATCCAGGCCTCCTGCGGCAGCCCCGCCATGTAGCCGGGGATATTGACGATGATGCCGTCCCAATTATAGGGGAGTTCAATGGTGATGTCAACGGGCTTCTCGTCCTGGCCCTTTTCCTCAACGATGCCGACCGTCATGGTAAAGGTCTGGCCGATGTTCGTCGCGCTGCAGCGTTCGCGCGCGGCAAGCTTTGATATCTTCTCCCCGTTGACATAGACAACGGCGCGGTGAAAGGCTTTATAAGTCTGGCCTTCATATTCGAGCGTTTTGTTGTCGATGTAGACCGTGTGGCCGCGGCCGATGACCATCATCCAGGCCGCGATGCCCACTAAAATGAGAACCGCAGCAGCGCGGAAAGCGAAACGTCTCTTATTCATGTGCGTCCGCCTCCTTCTGGTCGAGCTGGAGCTGCTGGGCGGCCTGGCTCTTGTGCTTGCGCTTCTTCGTCTCGTACATGATGAGCGCCAGCGTGATGACGGCGTAGGAGACAAAGACGCGGAAGTATTCGCCGATCATGGAGTCGCCGGTGATGGCAGCGCCCGCCTTGGGGGCCACGATGAACATCGTGTGGAACAGAATAACGCCGAGGAAAACATTGCCGATGGAGGCCTTGTCCACGCTCGCGCCGCCGACCAGCAGGGCCGCAATGCAGAACATGCCGATCTGAGAGTGGGAGCTGTAGGTCGCGATATTGCCCATGTTCTGGAGATAGATGACCATGCCGAAGCCTGCAAGGACCGTGGACATGATGATGGAGATAATGCGGGTGCGCTCCACATTGATGCCGGCGTCACGGGCAACACCCATGTCCTGGCCGACAGCACGCATGTCCTGGCCGAGCTTGGTCTTGCGGAACCATACGATAAACAGGCAAAGGATGCCGATGATGATAAAGGTCAGCACCGGGATCTTCACCCCCGCCACGCGCACGGCCAGGAGATTATCGAGGCACTGGCGCATGTTCAAAAGCGATACGGTGTTGCGGATGCCGTAGCCGCGGGGGAGCTTGATCGAGAAGTGCTTGATCGGGATGATGGAGCCCATCATGTACAGCACGACGAGCTGATAGATGCCGTTCATGAAGAACGAGAGGATGTAGCTTGTGATCATCTCGCGGCCCTTGGCCATGTTCAGGATCTTGCCGCAGAACGCGCCGAGCAGGACGGAGATAGGGATGGAGAGGATCATCGCGAGCACGACGCCCGGAATGCCCCAGATCTGCCAGTCGGAGACGAAGATCAGGGCGATCTCCCCCGCCATCGCGCCCAGAGTCATGCCGAAGTTCAGGCCCATGCCGGACATGATCGGGATAAGCAGCGCCAGGATCAGGAAGATGTTGCGTCCCATGCGCGTGACGATCTCGTTGATCAGATAGCTGGTGGAAAAACCTGAAAGCGGGATGCAGACCGCGCAGATCACGATGAACATCAAAGGCACGGTATTGTCGCGCAGGAAGGACAGAAGCTTGTTTTCAGAATTGTTTTTCATTTTGTCGCCTCCGTTTTCCTTGTCAGTGCGTAGAGGATCATGCCCTGCGAGGCGACTACGCGGATAACCTCGCTCATATCCATGTGGATCATGTTGTTCATGACCGTCGGGGTCATGGTGACGATACCCTGGAAGAGGAAGGTGCCGATGATGACATTGGCGATAGACGCCTTGTTGACGCTGGCGCCGCCGATCAGAATGGCGGAAACCGCAGGCAGGGCCATGTAGAAGGGCGCCATGTAGAGCTGAATGAAGCCGAAGCCCTGCTCATAAACCAGAATGCCGATGGCGGCAAGCCAGGTGGAGAGGATGACGGACAGCAGGCGCATTTTATCCACGTTCACGCCGGCGGCCTTGGCAAAGGTCGGATTGGAACCTACGGCGGTCATGGCCGTACCGGTCTTGGTGTGCAGGAAGGCCCACATGCCGAACGCCAGCAGCGCGAAGAACAGGAGCGTGCCGGTGGGGATGGAGAGGTTTCCGATGTTGATCTGCAAAAAGCCCGCCAGCACCTTGTCATAAAAGCCCTCCAGGGAGATGGTGGTACGCAGGCCCTTGCCCGCATAGCCCCAGACCATCGTCGGGCTGTGGTAGGGCAGCAGCAGCCACATCATGCACATAAAGGACACGGACGAAAAGCCGACGTAGGTCGCGATCATCATCTCGCCGCCCTTGATCTTGTTGAGCAGCCACCCGTAGCCCGCGCCGAGGATCACGGCGATGGGCGTGGAAATCAGAATGGCCATCAGGAAGCTCATCGGGCCGGTAAAGCCGAACTCGATGGAGAGCGTCGCCCCCAGAAGCCCGGAGATGATTCCCAGGGGCAGGCCGAAATTCAGGCCGCAGCCGGAGTGGATCATCGGCACCATGGCGAGAACCATGACCGCGTTCCAGCTGAAGCGGTTGACGGTATTGCTGATCTGCGTCCAGAAATCCGCGCCGACAAACGGGGCGGCAATGAACAGCATCAGCAGGAAACCCGCAATGATCAGACGCGGGAGGCCGAAGCTCTTCACCATGTTTCTCACGCGATCCTGCAGGGTCAGGTTGGTTTTGTCTAAAGTTTCGTTCATGCTGTCCTCCTCACTTTACCATACTGACCATCAGCATGCCAAAGTCTTCCGGCGAATCTGTCGCGGGGAGTATGCCGGCGATCCTGCCGCCGGATACGATCGCAATGCGGTCGCAGATCGAACGCAGCTCCTCCAGCTCGGAAGAGATCATGACGACGGTGACGCCGCTTTCGCGGTTGAAGCGGCGCAGGGCTTCCAGCACCAGTGCCTTTGCGCCGACGTCGATACCGCGGGTCGGTTCGGATACGAAGAGGAACTTCGGCTCGAGCGCGAAGGCTTTGGCGAGGCACACCTTCTGCTGGTTGCCGCCGGACAGCTCCCGCGCTTTCTGCTTGGAACCGACGCATTTGATTTTAAGCTCGTCTATGTAGCGCTCCGTGATCTCACGGATGGCCTTCTCGTCGCGCCATTTGACAAGGCCGCCGAGATAGTTTTTCAGGAACTTGTTCTGCACCTGCATGGCCGGGAAGGCCACGTTCCATTCTAGCGACTCGTCCAGCAGCAGGCCGACGCCGCGCCGATCCTCCGACACGAAGGCCAGGGAAGAATCGAGACATTTGCGCGGGCTGTTGAGCGGGATCTCCTGGCCTTGGAAGATCACCTGACCGCCCGCCTCGTAAAGGCCCATGATCCCGTTTGGGATACCGAGCTTGCCCTGTCCCGCGAGACCGCCGATGCCGAGGATCTCTCCTTCCTTGATATCCAGGCTCACATCACGAACCGTTTCGCCCGGCATGTCCACCCAAAGCCTCTTGATGGACATGACGGTCCTTGCGTCGGAATGATCCCTAATCTCAACTTTGGAGGCGGTAGCGACGCTTCTGCCGACCATCGATTTCGAAATCTCACTGACATTGGTGCTGGCCGCGGGAACGTCGGAGACCACGAAGCCGTCGCGCATGACTACGACCCTGTTGCAGACAGAAAGGATCTCGTGCAGTCTGTGCGTGATGAAGATGACCGCGATGCCGCTTTCGGACATGGCGCGAATGGAATCGAGCAGCGCCTCGGCCTCCTTCTCGGTCAGAACGGCGGTCGGCTCATCCAGGATCAGGAGCTTGAGCTGATCCTTGCTGAGCTCGCGCGCAATCTCCGTAAACTGCTTGTGACCGACGGGCATTTCGCTGATGATCATGTCCTTGTCGATGGTGAAGCCCATCTTGTCGATGGCAGCCTCCGCCCTGCCGGTCATTTCATTGTAATCGAGAGTATTCAGTCTCTCGCCGAACACCTCGGAAATCACATTTTTTCTGACCGGCTCGCGGTTTAGCAGGATATTCTCCGTGGCGGTGAAGCCGGGAATCAGGGAAAACTCCTGGTGTACCATGCCGATACCGGCCGCCAGCGCGTCGAAGGGCGTATTGAAATGCACTTTTTCGCCGTTAATCAGAATGTCGCCCTCGTAGCCGCCTGTCTCCCGGATCACATCCATGCCGAAGAGGATCTTCATAAGGGTGCTCTTGCCCGCGCCGTTTTCGCCGCAGAGGCCCAGCACCTCGCCCTCGGCAAGCTGCAGGTTGATATCTGTCAGAACCTGGTTGCCGAAGAAATCTTTTTTGATATTGCGCATCTCCAGAAGCGGAGCATTAGCGTTTGCCATATCTGTTACCCACCTAAAAAATGAATACGCTGTAATACGCCTAAGCTGTCATTCTGAGCGGAGCGAAGAATCCTTCGTCTCTGTCGGAGGGAAAGATCCTTCGCTTCGCTCAGGATGACATTGAGCGCTCACAGAAAGGGACCGGGGAGGAAAAAGTACTCCCTCCCCGGTGTTGTTTGCCGTTTTTGATAATTACTTGACGGTGAAGTACTTCTCGGGAACCTCAATCTCGGTGGAGCCCATGTAGTGGCCGGGATTGCCCATGATGTAGGTATCCTGGTAGATCAGGAAGACGTTCTCGAGCTTGACGCCGGTCTCCGCGTTGACGTAGTTGGAGCCGTTCCACTCCGCGCCGGGGGAGAAGACCGCGTAAGCGTCGGAGATGTCGTCGATGTCAAGCAGATCGCTCTCGCCCTTGATGACGTTCAGCGCATGCTCGGCAAGGCCGGCGGAAACGGTGAAGCCGTAGGAGTAGGCCCAGGTGCCGAAGCGGCCCTCGCCGCCCTTCTCATTGATGGCGGACTCGACCTTGGCGAGGATCTTGGCGTAGTCGCCGGCCTCAGCGGTCAGGTCGATGCCCAGGGCGCCGGGATAACCCATGGTGGGAGAGGGCAGGTCAGCCTCGACGAAGCATCCGCCGTAGGCGAGCAGCTGCTTGAGCAGAGGCTCGGTGTGGGCGTCGTTGGTGCAGAAGTAAGCGGAGTTCTTGCCGTACTTCTCGATCCATTCGGGGGCCTTCTCAAGGATGTAAGCCTGAGCGCCGGCAACACCGACGTCCGTGGTGGGGTCGGGAGCGGTCTCAAGAACGAAGTTCATGCCGAACTCCTCGCAGGCGGCCTTCATGATGGCCACGCGGCGGCTCATGGTCTCGTAGGACATGTGGCGCGGGAAGGAGATGTGGACAAAGGTGTCGCAGCCCATCTCATGGGCGGTGCGGATCATGAGGTAGCCGCGGGCGACAAAGTCGTTGTTGACGACGAGGTCAGCAGCGGAGCCGATCTCGGGCAGGTCCTCATGGGACTCACCGGCGATGCAGATGATGTCGGGGCGGCGCTCTTTGATCTGACGGAAGGCCTCAGTGGTGCCGGGGACAGCCTGGTTGACGATGATGGCCTTCATCTTGGGGTCGTCAGACATGTTGACGATGGTCTGGATGGTGGTCTCAAGCTCCTCGGTAAAGTTGTCGGGGTAGATGGCCAGCTTGACCATTTCCTCGCCATACTTGGCCTGGAAAGCCTCAGCGCCGCGGCGGTCGTCCTCAGACTGGGAGACGGAGCCGGTGATGATGCCGATATGGATGTCGTCAGCGTCGTCCGCAAACGCGGTCTGGGAAGCGAACAGCGCAAACACCATGGTCAGCGCGAGCAGAAGGGCAAGTGTCTTTTTCATGTTTTCCTCCTTGTTGATATCGGAGACCGCAGCACGCCGCCGCTTGACAAAGCCCGTCATGCTTTTGAAAAAAGCATGCGGCAGGGCCCTGCCGCGCAGTTGTTGGAGCGGACTCCCTTTTTTGTCCCGGAACACATGACGATTCCAAAGACTTTATTACTATATCACAGTAAATCAGGCTTTACAATCTTTTTTTCATAGTTTATTCAAAAAATTTCTACCATCGGGCAGGCGGATGGAAAAATCTTTGCCTTGAAAACGGCGCCGCCCCGGCTACAATGGAGCCGGGGTGATGCAATGAAAATCAAATGTGTCCGGGCGCCTGGTACATATTTATTTCGTCCGTCAAGCTCACGGCCTTTGTACTGTTCTGCGCTTTTCTTCTCCTGCTCAGCTGTAACGGGAACATGGCAGAGGGATACACGCAATATATGACGGCCATGAGCCTCTACGAGATCGGACAGGCCCTGCTGCTCATCGGGGCGGTTTTCTCTGTCTGTATTGAGGACGTCTATATCTCCAGGCGGTAGAACGCCTCACGATCCATCAGGGCGTTGAGCACGTCCAGCATGGCGTCGGCGCTCATGCGCTCCGGCAGATCAAGGCTTTTCAGAAGCCGGAGCCGTTTTTCACGGCTTCCCTCTCTCCCGCTCAAAGCGCGCGCATAGAGATCCGCTTTGGTTATCCGGGCGGGTCTCTCCGCAGCGGCATCGTCTTCGAAGCTCGCGCCCGCGCGCCTGAGCGCTTCGAGCAGCACCTCCGGCCGCATGCCCTCCACGCCGAGTTTTCCCTCCTTTGAGGGGGCGGCCTTCCGGCGTTCCTTCCCATACACGTCCGGAATGTAGGCGTGCTTGACGAGCTTCGGGTCGACGCAGCCGCGGATGTGATTGCGGATCATGAAGCCGGCGCCGTCTGAATCCGTGAGCACGATGAGTCCCCGCGTCTCCGCCATGGTTTTCAGCAGACGCCGCCTGGCAGTGTCGTTAAAAATACCGAAGCCTGCGGTCTCAAGGATCACCGCGTCCACGACCTGGCTGAGGGTGTTTTTGTCATATCGGCCCTCGACAACGATGACCTCTTTAATTCTTTGCATAGCTCTCCCCCGCCGCGATCCGCACTACAGCCTCCTTCAGAAGCTCTTTCGGATCGGCGCCGCTGCTTTTCATCCGGTAATCGGTCTCCGCGCAAAGCTCCACCGCCCGCCTGAGCTGGTCAAGCGTAAACCCCTTCGCCGCTGTGAGAAGCTTTGATGCGATGTAGTCATATTTCATGGAGCAGACCTCCATGACGTACTTTGTGCCGAGATTTTTTTCCAGGGCAAGCCGCGCCGCATACAGCTGGCGCATCTGTTTTCCGAGAACGGCCAGCATCATGATCGGCTCGTTGTTCTTGTCTGCCAGCAGTTCGGAGAGGACGGAGAGGGCGGAGTTGATCTTATTCTGGGCGATGAGCTCCGTCATCTCGAAGACCACCGCCTCCGGGATGTGGTTGGCTACCGCCTCGACGTCTTCCTGGGTCACCTTATCGCCGCTGGCGTAGGCGGCGATCTTTTCGATCTCGGGGATGAGCCTGCTCATAAGGTCGCCGCTGATGAAAATCAGACGCTGGGCGGCCGAGAGCTCGATCCCCTTCCCCGCCGCGGCGAAGCGGCGGACGATCCAGTCCGTCAGCATGCCCTGGGACTGCTGCGTGAACTTGAGCTCTTTCCCCTCGCTGCGCAGGGTTTTGACAAAACGCAGACGCCCGTCCGGCTCGTACTGCGCATTTTGAACGAAGACGACGGTACAGTAATCCGGGATATCGGAGACGGTTTTCAGACAGGCGTCCGCGTCGGCGAGCTTGTTGATGTCTACGTCCCGCAGTTCGACAAAGGTATGCTCTGTCATGAAGGGCAAGGCGTCGACCGCCTGCTGGAAGGCATTCGCGTCCAGCGCCGGACCGTCGATGCGCTTATAACTGAAGTCGTCCTCCCCTTCGGGGAGGCATGTTTTTTTTAACTTTGACAAAAACTGCTCACGCAGATAGTCCTCCGGTCCCCAGAGAAGATAGAGGCGCTCCGGCCCGCGCTCTCTGAGGATCCGCAGTTCTGCGGTGTAATTGAAAGCTTCCTCTTTTTTCTTAGCCATGTTCCCTCTCCAGGCGGATCTCCACGGTTCCGTCCTCGTCCGTTCGCATGATCTGATAACCGTATCGTTTCAGGGCGTCCAGCGTCTCCTGTGCGGGATGCCCATAGGTATTATAGCCGACGCTGATCACGGCAAGGCCGCCTCCGGCCTCTTCCAGGAGTTCCCTGCTGCTCGCGTATTTGGAGCCGTGATGCCCGACAATCAGAATATCTGTATCGCTCACATCCTCCCGCCGGACAAGCGCGCGTTCCTGCTTTTTTGACGCGTCCGCCGTGACAAGTAGCTCCGTGTCCCCGTTTTGGATGCTGAGCATCAGGCAGCGTTCGTTCTCATCTCCGTCGTCCGCCGGTTTGTAAATGCGCGCATTTATCCCGCCGACGCTTGCCGTGGTATTGTTTCCCGCTGCGACAACACGCGTACCGTGCCGGTCTGCGCAGGAGAGAATTCCCGCATACAGGCCGCCGCTGTCGTCCGCGTCCGCCGGGAGAACCAGCGTATCGACCGGCAGCATCTCCATCAGCCGCACCGCTCCGTCGGCGTGGTCGGCATGCAGATGGGTCAGGATCAGAAGCTCGACGCTCTTGCGCCCGCAGCCGAGCAGGTACTCGCCGGCGATAGTCCCGGCGTCCTCGATATTGTTGATATTGCCGCAGTCGATAACAGCGGCAGCGTCACCGGAGAAGGCCGTGATGCACTGGCCCTGCCCGACGTCCAGGACGCTGAAATAGTCTTTTTCGCGATACTTCCGCTCCGTATGCAGGATGATGCCCGCAAGCAGGGCAAGCGACAAGCCCGCAGGGAGCAGTACCCGCAGAAAGCGTTTCTTTCTCAGCAGCAGACCGAAAAGCAGCAGCGCATAGCTTGCCGCCATCCAGAGCATCGCCCCGTCCATCCTCATATACAGCACTGCGTAAGGGATACGCGCGGCAAGCCCGGCGCAGAAAAGAATATACCATGCCAGCCATGCGCACAGCCACGCCGCCGCAGCCCCCAACACCTGAACGATTGACAAAGCGCAGGCGATCCACGCCATACAGAAGCAGAGACTCACCGCCCAGATACAGGCGATGTTGCTCAAAATCGAGAGAAGCGCAACATAGGAGAAGTGCAGGGCAGTGAGCGGCATGGTGAACACCGTCACGCTCAGGGAGCTTGCAATCACGCCGAGCGCATAGCGAACAGGCAGGATCTGCAGATGTTCAGGTATCGGGCGCATGAGCCAGCTGTGGATTTTCTCGCCGAAGCAGACGATGCCGGCCATGGCCGAAAAGCTGAGCTGGAGGCTGACGCTCTTTGCCGCAAAGGGACAGACCGCAAGAATGATCGCCAGCACCGCGGAGAGCGAGGTGACAGAATCGTTTTCCCTTCGCAGGATCGGGGCCAGAAGGAGCAGCGTCTGCATAAAAGCGGCACGGACGGCGGAATTGCTCGCCCCCGTGACCAGCACAAAACACCAGATCAGCACGATGCTGAAAAGCGCGCCGCGCCTGCCGTTGCCGAAAAGAAGGCTGAGAAGTCCGACGAGGAAGGATATATGCAGACCGGACACCGCGACGACGTGCATGAGACCGGAACGGCTCATCGCAACATAGAGGGCGTCATCCGCGTAAAAGTCCTGCTTATCGCCCAGCATCAGGGCCTTGATAAAGGCGCGGCAGTCTGCGGGAAAGAGGTCGTCCACACGCCGGCACAGGAGATGGCGCAGGCGGGCCGGAAGGCTCAGAACGGAAAAGCCGCGCTTTTCAAGTACTTCACCGCCCTTGGAACTCAGGCGCAGATAATACCCGTTTGTGCGGTAATTGTCATAAGGCTTTCCGTAAAGGGTATCGGCCGTTCTGATTTTTGCCGTAAAAGCGACGTGATCTCCGGGCTCCGCCGTTGTAAAGGCCTTCTTGTTGTCATAGACAATCGCCTTGAAGCGCGGCAAATCCCCGGAGCTTATTCGGATATACAGTCTGTTATAGCTCCCGTACAGATCCGGGTAATCCAAAACCGTCCCCTGAATCTCCCGCGTTTCACCCGCATATTCAGCCGCACGCTTGACCGTCAGCCGCTCGTATACGGCGTACTCCATCAGTCCGAGGGAGAAGAAAAGCAGCGCGATCACGGCCGGACGCAGCCATTTTCTCCGCGTCAGCGCCAGAAACGCCCCGAGCACGGCGGACAGTACCGCCGGTACGATCAGCCAGCTCTCGGGCAGAATATAGTTTGCAAGAAAAATTGCGGCGGAAAAAGCCAGCGCCGCCGTCGCGAGCTTTCTCATATTCCCCTCCGCAGAAACGGGGCCGGCAAGACTGCCGGCCCCGCCGTTTTTCAATCGAATCAGATCACCTTTTCACCGAGCTTCACGCCGCCCAGAAGGTGGAAGTGCAGGTGCATGACGGTCTGACCGCCGTCCTCTCCGCAGTTGTTGATGACGCGGTAGCCGTTGTCAAGTCCCTCGTCCTTTGCGATCTTCGCAATAGCCTCAAAGCACTTGGCCACATGCAGAGAGTTGTCCGCATTGACTGCGCGCGCGCAGCAGATATGCTTCTTCGGCGTCACGAGGATATGAACCGGCGCCTGGGGATTGATGTCGCGGAAGGCGAAAACATAATCGTCCTCGTATACCTTGGTGCTGGGGATATCCCCTGCAATGATTTTGCAGAACAGGCAATCGTCCATTTTATTGTCCTCCTGTCAGATTTTACCGTTCACAAAGCCCTCGACCGCGTTCAGCGCGTCGTTGAGCTTGCTGACGTCGTTGCCGCCACCCATGGCGGAGTCGGGCTTGCCGCCGCCCTTGCCGCCGGCAATGGCGGTGATGTTCCGGATGATGTCTCCGGCCTTGACGCCTTTCGCGACGGCGTCCTTGCCGCAGACGCACTGGAAGGTGATCTTGTCGCCGTTGACGGAAGCCACCACGGCGACCACATTGCTGCACTTGTCGCGCAGCACATCGCCGAGCTGGCGAAGCGTATTGGCGTCGCAGCCCTCTTTGGAGCAGGTCACAACGCGCAGGCCCTTCACATCCTTGCCGTTTTTGAGCATCTCGTCCGCGCCGCCCGCGGATTCCTTCGCCTTGTACTGCTCGATCAGGCGTTTGGCTTCGCGCAGCTCACCGGCCTGCTGCTCCAGCTTCTGGGGCAGGTCTGCGGGGCTGGTCTTGTACATGGCCGCAAGCTGAGACAGCTCTTCAAGATCACGGTTGAGGATCTTCATTGTCTCAAGGCCGGTGCTGGCCTCGATACGGCGCACACCCGACGCGACGGAGCCCTCGGAGATGATATGGAAGGCGCCTGCCTTGGCGGTATTGTCCAGATGCGTACCGCCGCAGAGCTCCACGCTCCAGTCCCCCATGTTGACAACGCGCACGACATTGCCGTACTTCTCGCCGAACAGAGCGGTCGCGCCGGTCTTTCTGGCCTCGTCAAGGGACATCTCCTTCACATCAATGCCGTAGCCCGTAAGAATCGCGTTGTTGACGATCTCCTCGACCTGCCTGAGCTGTTCGGGCGTGACGGCAGAGAAGTGGGTGAAGTCGAAGCGGAGGAAGTCCGGCTCGACCAGGGAGCCCGCCTGATGGACATGATCGCCCAGCACCTCACGCAGAGCCTTGTGGAGCAAATGCGTCGCGCTGTGGGCGCGGCCGATGGCCTGGCGGCGGGTCTTGCAGTAGCTTGCGGTCACGCTGTCGCCGACGGCAAAGGAACCGGATTTGACAACGCCGTAGTGCATGTACTTGCCGCCCTTGTTCTTCTGGACGTTGTTGACCTCGAAGACGCTGCCGCCGGAGACGATTTTGCCGTGGTCGGCGACCTGGCCGCCCATCTCGGCGTACATGACTGTCTTGTCCAGGACGATGATGCCCTCTGCGCCCGCGCCGAGCTCCTGCTGCAGCTCGTCCTCGGAGACGAGTGCCAGAACCTTCGCCCCGGTCTCGGCCTGATCATAGCCGACGAAAACCGTGTCGGGGATCTCCTTGCCGAACTCGATGCCGGCCCAGCCGAGATCGCCCAGGGCCTCTCTGGCCTTGCGGGCACGCACGCGCTGCTCTTCCATGAGGGCCTTGAAGCCGGCCTCGTCCACGCCCATGCCCTCGTCCTGGCACATCTCAATGGTGAGGTCGATGGGGAACCCGTAGGTATCATAGAGCTTGAAGGCGTCCGCGCCGGAGAAGGTGCTCTCCCCTTTTGCCTTGTGCTCTGAAAGCAGTTCGCCGAAAATCTTCATGCCGGCGTCCAGGGTGCGGGCGAAATTCTCTTCCTCGGTCTTGACGACGCGGGTGATATACTCCTGCTTCTCCCTGAGTTCGGGATACTGGCATTCATTCTCATGGATGACGGTGTCAATGACCTTGTAAAGGAAGGGCTCGTCCACGCCCAGGAGCTTGCCGTGGCGGGCCGCTCTTCTGAGAAGTCTGCGCAGGACATAGCCGCGCCCCTCATTGGAGGGCAGGATGCCGTCGCAGATCATGAAGGTGGAAGCGCGGATATGGTCGGTGATGACGCGCAGGGAGACGTCCTTTTTATGGGACTGCCCATAGTAAGCACCGGTCAGCTCGCTCACTTTATGGGTGATGTTCATGACGGTGTCGACGTCAAAAAGGGAATCCACGCCCTGGCAGACGACAGCCAGGCGCTCAAGGCCCATGCCGGTGTCGATGTTCTTCTGCTTGAGCTCGGTATAGTTGTTGTTGCCGTCGTTGTCGAACTGGGAGAAGACGTTGTTCCAGCCGCAGCCGTACTCCGGCCCGCGGTCAAAGTAGACCTCGGAGCAGGGGCCGCAGGGACCAGCGCCGTGCTCCCAGAAGTTGTCCTCCTTGCCGAAACGGAAGATGCGCTCCGGCGCGATGCCGATGTCCTTGTTCCAGATCTCAAAGGCCTCGTCGTCGTCGACGTAGATCGAGGGATAGAGGCGGTCGGGGTCGATGCCGACCCAGTCGGGAGAGGTCAGAAACTCCCAGCACCAGGCGATGGCCTCCTTCTTGAAGTAGTCGCCGAAGGAAAAGTTGCCCAGCATCTCAAAATAGGTGCCGTGGCGGGCGGTCTTGCCGATGTTCTCGATATCGCCGGTGCGGATGCACTTCTGGCAGGTGCAGACGCGGTGACGGGGCGGCTCCTGCTCGCCCTTGAAATAGGGCTTCATGGGCGCCATGCCGGAATTGATGATCAGAAGGCTCGCGTCGTTCTGCGGGATCAGCGAAAAGCTCGGCAGGCGAAGATGCCCTTTTGTCTCAAAGAAGCTCAGGAACATCTCTCTGAGTTGGTTCAGTCCGTATTTTTCCATTGTTTTTCCTCCAAACAAAAAATCTCCGCCCCCTGTGCAGGGGCGAAGATATAAAATACTTCGCGGTACCACCCTGATTACAGCTTGCGCTGCATCTCAAGCGCCCTTAACGCGGGCTCACGCCCCGGTCATCCCGGGAAGGCTCGGGAGCGGCTGTCGGGTTTGGATACGGGGTCTTGCACCAAACGGCCCCTCTCTGCGGAATCCTGCGCCGACTCTTTCCGTCATCGCCTGTCGCTTTTTCAATTGACAAACGGCATTGTACCAGAAATCCGCGATTTGTCAAGGATTATCTGCGCTTTCTCAAAATCGACAGCCTCGGCGCCTGTTTCGGCAGGCGCGTACGCAGCTCCATCATCGGGTGGCGGGCGTCGGAAATCTCCTCCCCTTCCGCGTCGAACAAAGCCCCCACCGTGAAAAAGCTCGGCTCGCCGTCCGGGGTAAGCAGCTCCAGCGTCTCGCCGCTTGCGAACTTGTTGCGCTGGGTGAGAAGAGCGTTTCCGTCTTCATCGCAGTTTTCCACCACGGCGACGATGTCCGCGCCGCTGTCGTAAGTACCGTCATAACACTGTCCCGGTTCTCCGCCGAGATAGAAGCCCGTGCAGTAGGGCCGGTGGCTGACCATCTCCGTCTCGCGTACCCAGATCTCCGGCACCGCATCGCCCGCGGCCACCGCGTCGAGTGCATGACGGTAGGCGTTCGTCACCACGGCGGCATAATAGGCGGACTTCATGCGCCCTTCGATCTTGAAGCTCGTGACGCCCGCCTCCATGAGATCCTGCAGATGATCGATCATGCGCAGGTCGTTGGAGTTTAAGATATAGGTGCCGCCGTCCTCTTCAATCTCAAAGAATTGACCGGGGCGTTTTTCCTCCATAAGGCTGTACTTCCAGCGGCAGGGCTGGGCGCATTCGCCCCGGTTGCCGTCGCGCCCGGTCATATAGTTGGACAGCAGGCAGCGCCCGGAGAAGGAAACGCACATCGCCCCGTGCACGAAGGCCTCCAGCCGCAGCTCGGACGGGGTGTTCGCGCGGATTCTGCGGATCTCATCGAGCGGCAGCTCCCGCGCCAGAACCACGGTATCCGCGCCCATGGCGAAAAGGACGTTGGCTGTGGCGCTGTTGACCACGCCGAGCTGGGTGCTGACATGCACCGGGATCTCCGGCGCGAAGCGCTTCGCCAGCGCCAGCACGCCGAGATCCGCGATGATGAGCGCGTCCGGCTTTATTTCCCGCAAAAGGGCGAGATAGTCCGGCAGACGGTTCAATTCGTCCTCGCGCGGCAGGGTGTTGCAGGTCACATAGACCCTTTTCCCCATGCCGTGGGCAAGCTCGACCGCCTTTTTCAATTGTTCGTTGTCAAAATTCCCGGCGGCGGCCCGAAGGCCGAATTCCTTTCCCGCCAGATAGACGGCGTCCGCGCCGTAGCACAGCGCCATCTCCAGCCGCTCCCAGTCCCCGGCGGGGGCGAGCAGCTCCAGATCGTTACGAATAATTCTGTGAAGCAACAAAGTTATTAAACTCCGTATCGTTGGTAAAGAATCTGTGCACCCCGGCGTCGGCGTCGAGTGCGTAATAATAATAGTTGGTAGACTCGGGATAGAGGGCCGCGTAGATCGAGGCAAGGCCCGGGCTGCAGATCGGCGTGGGCGGCAGGCCGCTTCTCACGCGCGTGTTGTACGGGTCGTCCTTTTCCAGCATCTCCGCCGTCGGCGCGCCGTCGTGCTCGTCATAGGGGTAGAGAACTGACGCGTCGATACCGAGCACGATCCCAGCGTTGAGACGGTTGTAGATGACCGAGGCGATCAGCGTCCGCTCATCGTCGCTGCCGGCCTCCTTCTCGATGAGGGAGGCGACCTTCAGCACGTCGTACATGCTCAGGCCGATCTCCCCGGCGCGGGCGTACATTTCTTCTGTCACACGGCGGTGATAGTTTTCCAGCAGCTTGTTGATGGCGCTGGAGCCCTGCATGCCGACATAGAACTCATAGGTGTCCGGGAAGAGGAAGCCCTCGAGACGATAGGCGCCCTCGCCCTCTGACTCGCTGAGGAATTCGTAGTTGAATTCGGTATTGCCTGCGTCCTCCATCAGATCATTAAAGCTGCATACGCCGTTTTCCTCCAGGCGCATGAAGATCTGATGCATCTTGAAGCCCTCCGGAATCGTCACGGTGACCGTGACAGTGGAGGAGGAGCCCGCCCGCATATGCTGAATCAGCGCGCGGTAGTCGTAAGTGGAACGCAGCTCATACTCGCCGGGGCTTACCTTCTCATCGGCTGTGGAGATTTTACAGAACAGCGTGAACAGCCATTTGTATTCGATCAGACCCGCGTCCTTCAAAACGTCCGCCACGTAGTCCATATCGGCATGGGTGATGCGCTTGGTACCGACCTTGTTCCCGTTTTCGTCGAACTTGTCCACCGTCTCGGACTGGAAAATGCTGCTCGGCAGCGTAACGACGGCGTTGAAGGTCTCCTTGTTCAGGGCCAGCATATCGCTTGCCGCCATCCAGGCGAGGCAGGCAAGCACGATGCTGACGCACACGATGAAGGTGAAGTACATGAGCCCCCCGAGACAGCCGGAGCGGTATTCATGGCTCTGGCGGACGGGACGGTAATCGCGCTCGGACGCGGCGTCGCCCGTGTAATTGCGGGTCTCCTTGCCGGAGGCGTCGATCAGCAGCTCGTCCACCGCCTTCAGCGGCGTCCGCTTTTTGCCCTCGTCTGTTTTTTTCGGCGCGGGTCTCTCCGCAGGCTTGGCGCGTTCATCGTGGATGCGGAATATTTCGTTGATTTTATCCAGTTCGTCCGGCATGGTATACTCCTTCGGTCAATGCATGCGCGATCTGTCGGAATGTGTCAAGACAGCGGCCTTTGTCATAAGATGGCATGAGCGCCGCGAAAGCGCGATGCGTCAACATAGAAAAGATCCATCCCCGCAGCCGCACGGCCGGGACGGAAAGCGACAGTTTCCGTGCGGAGAAAGGAAGCAGCTATGTTCTGCAATTCTTGTAACAACAATAACAGCGTCTGGCTCCTCATTCTGATCATCATTCTCTTCGGCTGCGGCGGCGGCGGTTACGGCTGCGGCTGCAACAACAATTGCGGCTGCAACAACAACTGCGGGTGCGGCAACGACTGCGGCTGCGGCAACAACTGCGGCTGCTGCTGATTCACCGAGCGAGGCCCCATCCGGGGCCTCGTTTTTTTGACGATACAGCCGCTTATTTGTTTCCGAGGGTCTCGAGAATAATCCGATAAAGCTCGTCGTTCTTCTCGTCCACATCGCGTTCGATCCCATTCTTCAGGAAGGGTACGCGTCTCCAGCCGTAATGCTCACAGGCCTTGTCCGCCGTGCGCAGACAGCGGGCGAGATAGTCGCTGTCAAGCTCATGAATATCCGCGCTGGTGTGGTTTTTCTCCTCGCGGCTTCTCATACGGCGGCGTGAGGTTTCAAGATCCACGTCGAGGTAGAGCACCAGATCCGGCTCCGGCAAACCCATTTTGCGGTACTCAAGATCCGCAAGCCAGGTAAAGAAATCGGCAAGCTCACTGTCGGGCAGCTTGCTCCCCTGGTGTACGGCATTGGACGTGGTATAGCGGTCAGAGAGAATGAGCCCTCCGTTTTCATAGATTTTGCCCCAGTCGTCCCGGTAGGAAGCAAAGCGATCCACCGCATAGAACGTGGAGGCCGCGTAGGCGTTCACGTCTCCCGGCCTGGAGCCGAAGGCGCCGCCGAGATACAGACGGATGAGCGCACTGCTGTCCCTGTCGTAGCGCGGGAACACAATGTGATTATACGCAATTTTGTCTCTTTCCATTCGGGCGCACAGCCGGCGGTACTGCGCGGATTTGCCGCTGCCGTCAATGCCCTCGAGGACGATGAGCTTTCCTTTTGGCATAGGATAACAATCCCTTTTTGTTTATTTTCAGACCTGTGAGAAGACCTCGCCGATTTTGCCGTGAATAACAAGGTCGGCCTCGGCAGGGGTGCTGCTGCGCGTGATGAGCACCAGCTTGTCGCCCCGGTAATAGTTGATAAGACCGGCCGCGGGGTATACCTTGAGCGAGGTGCCGCCCACGATCAGCACGTCGGCATTGCGGATATACTGGATCGCAGCGCGCATGACGTCCTGATCCAGCGGCTCCTCATAGAGAACGATATCCGGGCGGATCACCCCGCCGCATGAGCAGCGCGGCACACCCGTGCCATGGTTCATGAGATCCGCGTCAAAGCTCCTGCGGCAGCGGGAACAGTAGGCGCGCCGGATGCTGCCGTGAAGCTCCAGGACGTTTTTGCTTCCCGCGTCCTGGTGCAGACCGTCAATGTTCTGGGTAATGACCGCACGGAGCTTTCCCTCCTCTTCCAGCTCAGCCAGGCGCAGATGGCAGCGGTTGGGTTTGACCCCGTCGATCACCAGCTTTTCCCGGTGAAAGCGGTAGTACTCCTCGGGAAAGCGTTCAAAAAACGTGTGGCTCAGAATCGTCTCGGGCGGGTATTTCCACTTCTGGTTGTACAGGCCGTCGACGCTGCGGAAATCGGGGATTCCGCTCTCCGTGCTGACGCCCGCCCCGCCGAAAAACACGATGTTGTCGCTGTCCGCGATCCAGTCTCTCAGCTTCGCGATATTCTCTTCCATGACGTACCCTCCCGAATTATTTATATTGCCGCTTCCGCCGCGGCGATAATTTCCTTTGCGCAGGTCTCGCAGCTGCTCAGCGTGATCTCGTTCTCCCGGCGTACAATGAAGCGGTAAGTCTCGTCCGAGCATTTGTCGGACATGTCCACAATGAACATGCGCGCGCTCCTGATCGCGGCCATGGCAAGCTCTGCGCATTCGCCGAGGTAGTGCAGGGATTCCTTCGGGCAGAGGGCGGAGAGCTCCTTTGCCAGCTCCAGCGCCTGACCCATCATGTTGATGATCTCCGCCGGTATGGCGACGGCAGGCTGACGCGCGGCCTCGATCTCCCGCTCGCCGCCTTCTTTCAGAGCGCGGCGCAGGGGTTGGCGGCATTTGACGTCCTCGTCGATCAGGTGAACCATATAGGTTCTGAGGATCCCGGCGTTGCGCAGGATGTAGTCAACGCGCTCATTTGCCGGCAATTCCTTCTCAGTCAGCGCCGCAGCGCGCTCCAACAGAGATGAGGCCAGCGCTGCGGTCATGGCGGCAGCCCCGCCGGTCTCCATCCGGGATTCCGGCTCGGCGAGGGATTTTGTCAGCTCGTCCGCGTTTTTCAGCTTGAAGATTTCGATTTTGATTCCTTCCGCCATAAGATCACCTTTAGTCCCTGTTGAATTCTCTCAGCCGCAGGCCCTCGTTTTTCTGCAGGGCCCAGTTGACGCACCAGTCGGAGGTAAACAGGAGCAGATTGTTGCCCTTGAAATCCTGCACCCATTTGGTGTCGCTGGTGAGGTTCAGATCGGGGATGCGGATATCCTCATTCTCCACCCAGCGGACAAGCTCATAGGGCATGGGGCGGCGGCGTATCTCCACGCCGTACTCGGTGCGCAGGCGATATTCCAGCACCTCAAACTGCAGCACGCCCACGACGCCGACGATGACCTCCTCCACGCCGGTATACGGCTCGTGGAAGATCTGGATGGCGCCCTCCTGGGCGATCTGCATGATGCCCTTTTCAAACTGCTTGCGCTTCTGGGAATGCCCTCGAAGCGGACGTTCATGCCCTTCTCGCAGATCGTATCGCCGATGGAGAAGATGCCGGGGTCGAATACGCCGATGATGTCGCCCGCGTAGGCCTCGTCGATAATGGCGCGATCCTGGGCCATGAGCTGCTGAGGCTGGGCGAGCCGCAGCGGCTTGCCCGCCTGGACGTGGTAGTACTCCTTATCCCGCTCAAAGCGGCCGGAGCAGATACGCATAAAGGCGATGCGGTCGCGATGGGCCTTGTTCATATTGGCCTGGATCTTGAAGACGAAAGCGGAGAAGCGCGCGTCCATGGGATCGACGATGTCGTCCTCCGAGATTCTGGGCAGCGGCGGCATGGTCATTCTCAGGAAGCTCTCCAGGAAAGGCTCCACGCCGAAGTTGTTGAGGGCCGAGCCGAAAAACACAGGGCTCAGCTTCCCCTTCCGCACCTCGTCGATATCAAATTCATATCCCGCGCCGTCCAGAAGCTCGATATCGTCGGCAAGCTGCTCGCGCAGCCTGTGACCGATCAGCTCATCCAGCTTCTCCGTCTCGTCGAGGCGGCACTCAATGGCGCGGATCTTGTTCTGTCCGCGGTGAAATTCGTTGAAGGCGAGGATTTCCCGCCGCTCCCTGTCGTAGACGCCCTTGAAATCCTGCCCGCAGCCGATGGGCCAGTTCATGGGATAGGTGCCGATGCCGAACTCCGTCTCCAGCTCCTGCATCAGATCGTAGGGGCTTCTCGCCTCACGGTCGAGCTTGTTGATAAACGTGAAGATCGGGATATGGCGCATGGCGCAGATCTTGAAGAGCTTTCTGGTCTGCGGCTCGATGCCCTTGGCGGCGTCGATGACCATGACCGCGGAGTCGGCAGCCATAAGGGTTCGATAGGTATCCTCGGAAAAGTCCTGGTGGCCCGGAGTGTCCAGAATGTTGATGCAGTATCCCTCATACTCAAACTGCATGACAGAAGATGTGATAGAGATGCCGCGCTGCTTTTCCAGCTCCATCCAGTCGGAGACGGCATGGCGCGCGGTGGCCTTTCCCTTGACAGAGCCCGCAAGCTGGATCGCCCCGCCGTAGAGCAGGAGCTTTTCAGTCAGCGTGGTTTTGCCCGCGTCCGGGTGGGAGATGATGGCGAAGGTTCTCCGCCTTTCAATTTCTTTTTTATAGTCCGGCATAAATGATTTCCTTTATTTCCAAATTGTTTGTGACGATATATTATATCCGCTGATTGTGAAAAAGTAAAGATTTTCTTGCTCGTCAGTTCGTGACCAGCAGTCCGATCCGACATTTTTCATTCTTTCGGTTGAAACGTCGCCGCGGCTATGCTAAAATCAACACTGTTTAACGAACGACAAGGGGTTTTGCGCAATGCTCGCTACAATCATCAACGCCGCCGCAATTATCATCGGCGGCGCGCTCGGCAGCTTTTTCGGCGACCGGATCAACAAAAAATACACGACAGGGATTATGGCTGTGATGGGCTTCACTGTGGCCGCCATCGGCATTCAGAGCGCCGCCGGGATCAGAAGCTTTCTGGTATGTGTCGTATCCGTCGCCGTCGGTACGCTGATCGGGATGCTGATAAGGCTCGACGACAGGATCAATGATCTGGGCGACTGGGCCAAGAGCAAGCTTGAGCGCACGCCGCTCGGCAAGGGTCCTTTCAGTCAGGGCTTTGTGACCTGCACGCTGCTCTTCTGCAGCGGGAGCATGGCGATCCTCGGTTCCATCCGCGCGGGTCTTGACCATGATTACAGCATTCTGCTCACCAAGAGCGTGATCGACGGCATCACTGCCATGGCCTTCAGTTCCGCGCTGGGCGTCGGCTGCATGTTCGCTTCGATTCCGATCCTTGTATATCAGGGGGCGATCACTCTGCTGGCCGGGGCGCTGGAGCCTGTCCTCACCCCCGATATTATCAATGAGATGTCCGGCGTCGGCGGGCCGATCTTTCTGGCACTGGCCTGCAACATGCTCGAGCTCGGGAAAGAGCGCTTCAAAATCGGCGACATGATCCCCTGCGTGTTTCTGCCGATACTTCTGGTGCCGCTGGCAAAAGCTGTTGGACTATTTTAAAGGAGAAGCTATGGACTATAAAATGTGTGTCCCCTGTCTTCTCGGCCTTGAGGGGCCGATCGCGGACGAATTGAAACGGCTGAACATCTCCGACGTGCGCTCGGAAAACGGCCGCGTCTATTTTACGGGCGGCGATTCCGAGCTTGCCCGCGCCAATATCTGCCTGCGCATCGGCGAGCGTGTGCTCATCGAGATCGGCTCCTTTGAGGCCAAAAGCTTCGACGAATTGTTCGAGGGGACAAAGGCCCTGCCCTGGGAGAATATCATTCCCGCCGACGGCGTCTTTCCGGTCAAGGGTTACAGCCTCAACTCCCGGCTCTTCTCGGTTTCCGACTGCCAGAAGATCATCAAAAAGGCCGTGGTCGAGAGGCTGAAAAGCAGGTATCATATGGACTGGTTTCCCGAAACCGGCGCACTGTATCAGATTCAGTTCTCCATCATGAAGGACAGGGTTTCCCTGTGCATCGACACCTCCGGCGATGGGCTGCACAAGCGCGGCTACCGCCCGGCGCACAATGCGGCCCCGCTCAAGGAGACCATGGCGGCCGCGATGGTGACGCTCTCGCGCTATCGGGGGCGCGACGATTTCTGCGACCCCTTCTGCGGCAGCGGCACCATTCCCATCGAGGCGGCGCTGATCGCCAAAAACCGCGCGCCGGGTCTGGACAGGGGCTTTACGGCCCAGTGCTGGAAAAGCATCCCCCGCCGTGTCTGGGAGGATGAGCGCGACGCTGCACGCGCGCGAGAGTATCATGGCGACTACCGTATTGTCGGTTCCGACATCGACCGGAAGGCCGTCGCTATTGCGCAGGAGAACGCACAGCGCGCGGGCGTGGACGACGTTGTTCGCTTTGAGGTCGCCGACGCCATGGCGTTTGACCGTCAGACGGAGCGCGGCGTCATCGTCACAAATCCCCCCTACGGTGAGCGCATCATGGAAAAGCAGGAGGCCGAGACGCTCTACCGCGGCTTTGGTCAGGCGCTCTCCCGCTGTCCGAACTGGCAGCTCTATCTTCTATCCTCTCACACGGAGTTTGAGCGCTGCTTCGGAAGACCCGCAGATAAAAAACGCAAGCTTTACAACGGCATGATCAAGTGCGATCTGTATATGTACTTTAAATAAACAAGAAAGGGATATCATGCGATGAAGCATCTGTTTATCGTCAATCCCAAAGCCGGGGGCAAGGATAAGAGCATTGCGGTCACCCGCGCCGTCAGAGAGGCCTTCCAAAATCGGGACGGAGAATATGAAATCTACGTGACGCAAGGGCCCATGGACGCCGTACAGAAAATACAGCGCGAGGCCGCAAACGGGGAACATCTGCGCGTCTACGCCTGCGGCGGTGACGGTACCTTTAACGAGTGCGTCTGCGGCGCGGCATTGCTCAAAAATGTTGCCGTCGCCCCCTTCCCTACCGGAACCGGGAACGACTTCTGCCGCATGTTCGGGGAAGAGAAGGACCTGTTCCGCGATCTGGACGCCCTGCTCGACGGGACGGAGCACCCCATCGACCTCATCGACTGCAACGGGCGATGGAGCGCCAACATCTGTTCGGTCGGCATCGACGCGCGCATCGGCACCGAGGTTCATCAATACAGCAGCCTGCCGGTTATCGGCGGCGCGGGAGGCTATGTGGTCTCTGCAATAGTTAATGTTTTCAAGGGCATCAATCGTCCCATGCGCGTCATTGCCAAGGGCTATGTCTCGGAGGGGCCGCACGCCCTGGTCTGTGCCTGCAACGGGCGCTTTTACGGCGGCGGTTTCAATCCCAGCCCTGACGCCCGTCCCGATGACGGCGTGCTTGATATCTTCATCGTTCCCGACGTTAAGCTTTTTACGCTTGCTTGCTACATCGGCAAGTATGCCTCCGGCAAGGCCGACCGCTATCCGAATGTCATCACCCACCTGAAGGGCGACAGCCTGCACATCGACTTTGAGGAGGAAAACGTCGTAAACATCGACGGCGAGGCCATGTATGCCAAAAGCGTCGACATGAAGCTTGTGCCCCGCGCCCTGCGCCTGATCGTCCCGAAGGGCATGCGTTTTTTTGAGGATAAGACCCGGTGAATCCGGCCCTGTTACAAAAAATTCAAAAAATTTGTTCGCTTTTTTATGTTCAGCCTCTTGCAAATTTAGAAAAGTGTGGTATAGTATGCATCGTTAGCACTCAGGGTATTCGAGTGCTAACGATGCTGATTTTTGTAAATAAATAATTGGAGGTATATAAGCAATGAAACTCAAACCCTTGGCAGACAGAGTCGTTCTTAAGCAGAACAAGGCCGAAGAGCGCACCGCTTCCGGCATTTTCCTCACCTCCTCCGCCCAGGAGAAGCCCGAGGTCTATGAGGTTGTTGAGGTCGGCCCCGGCGGACTGGTCGACGGCAATGAGGTCAAGATGATCGTCACCGCGGGCCAGAAGGTGCTTGTCGGCAAGTACAGCGGCAGCAAGGTCAAGCTGGAGGACGAAGAGTACACCATCGTCCGTCAGTCCGACATCCTGGCCGTTATTGAGTAAGAATTGGAGGTTAATATAGTATGGCTAAGCAGATTATTTACGGCGAAGAAGCAAGAAAAGCGATCGAGCGCGGCGTGAACCAGCTCGCCGATACCGTTAAGATCACCCTCGGCCCCAAGGGCCGCAACGTGGTACTGGATAAGAAGTTCGGTTCTCCCCTGATCACCAACGACGGCGTGACCATCGCCAAGGAGATCGAGCTTGAGGACGCCTTTGAGAACATGGGCGCCCAGATGATCAAGGAAGTCTCCTCCACCAAGACCAACGACGTCGCGGGCGACGGCACCACCACCGCCACCGTCCTGGCCCAGGCGATGATCTCCGAGGGCCTCAAGAACCTGGCCGCGGGCGCAAACCCCATGGTCATGAAGAAGGGCATCCAGAAGGCCGCTGCCGCTGCTGTCGATGCGATGAAGGGCATCTCCGTCCCCGTGTCCGGCTCCAAGGATATCGCCCGCGTCGGCACCATCTCCTCCGGCGACGAGCTGATCGGCTCCCTGATCGCCGAGGCCATGGAGAAGGTCAGCCAGAACGGCGTCATCACCCTTGAGGAGAGCAAGACCGCCGAGACCTACAGCGAAGTGGTCGAGGGCATGCAGTTTGACCGCGGCTACCTCTCCCCCTACATGGTCACCGATCCCGACAAGATGGAGGCCGTCATCGACGACGCGCTCATCCTCGAAGCCCTTGCCACCATCGTGCTCAACAAGCTGCGCGGCACCTTCACCTGCATTTGTGTCAAGGCCCCCGGCTTTGGTGACAGACGCAAGGAGATGCTGCAGGATATCGCCATCCTCACCGGCGGTCA
Source organism: Oscillospiraceae bacterium (assembly GCA_902789745.1). GTDB lineage: Bacteria > Bacillota > Clostridia > Oscillospirales > Oscillospiraceae > Limivicinus. The sequence continues at coordinate 37,379 of CADAPH010000031.1, forward strand.
GGTCATTTCCTCCGATGTGGGCATGGAGCTCAAGGACGCCGACATCAGCATGCTCGGCCAGGCGCACCAGGTCAAGGTCACCAAGGAGAACACCGTCATCGTCGACGGCGCCGGTGACCCTGCCGAGATCCGCGCCCGCGTCGCCCAGATCGAGCGCCAGATCGAGACCACCACGTCCGACTATGATCGTGAGAAGCTGCAGGAGCGCCTCGCCAAGCTGTCCGGCGGCGTAGCCGTCATCAAGGTCGGCGCTGCCACCGAGACCGAGATGAAGGAGAAGAAGCTCCGCATCGAGGACGCGCTGAACGCCACCCGCGCCGCTGTTGCCGAGGGTATCGTACCCGGCGGCGGCACCGCCTACGTCATCGCCGCCAAGGCCGCCGACAAGCTGACCGCCACCCTCGAGGGTGACGAGAAGACCGGCGCGGCCCTGGTCGCAAAGGCCCTTAAGGCCCCCATCATGCAGATCGCCGCGAACGCCGGTATGGAGGGCGCTGTGATCCTCAATAACGTCGCCAGCAGCGACAACGCCAACTACGGCTACGACGCCGCCGGCGATCAGTACGGCGACATGATGACTCTCGGCATCGTCGACCCGACCAAGGTCTGCCGCAGCGCGGTGGAGAACGCCGCTTCCGTCGCTTCCATGGTTCTCACTACCGAGAGTCTGGTCGCCGACATTCCGGAGAAGAATCCCCCGATGCCCGCAGCCCCGGATATGGGCGGCATGTACTGATCCGAAAAGCCAAGCACAAAACCGAATCATATAGCTTTAGGCCGATGCTGAAACACGCATCGGCCTTTTTATCCTCGTTTCATTATGGTAATTATCTGCCATCGCTCTTGCCTCGCCCCGCGTCGGGGAGAGCTGTCACGAAGTGACGGAGAGGGGCCGCTTTCCCGGCGCCGGTCCCCCTCTCAGGCGCTGTCGCGCCAGCTCTCCCCCGCCTGCCGGCGAGGGCGAGCCAAGTCTCTCTGGTTTGTATTTCAATTGTTGAAAAAAATATCCACATTCGTGATTCCCTTTTCATGTGGATTATGATAGTATTATAAAAAACACAGACAAAGCGGGGTGCTGATATGGCCGGGAACAGCAACTTGAATACCGCGAAGACCGCGCGCAAGGATGAATTTTACACGCAGCTGAGCGATATAGAAAAAGAAATGCGCTAATACCGAAAGCATTTCAAGGACAAGACGATTCTCTGCAACTGTGATGATCCCTTTGAGAGCAACTTTTTTAAATAGGGTTTACTGAAAAACGAGAACGAAGCGGTTGAAGGCAAAGAAGCGCAAAAGCCAGAGCGCCAGACGATGGGCGACGTTCATGGCTATGATGCTGAG
>CADAPH010000032.1 GCA_902789745.1 Oscillospiraceae bacterium
TAAAAATGTAAAATCGCGGCCCCGGACATGGGGCCGCGCTGGTGGTGATTTTACGATTTCATTTATCCCATCTTGTCGCCGTGTATTGCTCTACTGCGGCAATGATATTTTCCGCTTTCTCTATCTGCTTCTCGGCGTCTTCAATTGCAACGACGTAAAAATCTTCATAATCGGCTTTTTCTCAGAGCCTGAATGCCGAATCAATCTGCTGTTACGCTGTCGTCCATAGCACAATCCCGTCCCTATCCGCAGAGGACGATACGCAGGGCCGTGCCGACCGGCACGCGCGCTATGCCTTGAACCAGTCAAGCATGGCCTGCTCCATATGTGTCCCCTCTCAATCTTTCTGTCCTGCGTTACCCCCATAACGAATACACGACGATACCGCATAGAATCAGCGTCAAAGCGATAATTTTTTGCTTGTTGATTCTTTCCTTAAATATTGTGACACCAAAAATAGTGACGTAGATATAGCCGGTTGCCTCAAGGATCGGTCCCATAGAGAGCGGAACCACCTTATAGGCATAGATGCTTAGGAAGGTTGCAGTGAAGAAAATCGCGTAAGCAGTAATTACAGGCAGATTCAAGTATTCTTTGAGTACCGAGTCGTACTGCTTCTGGGCGGCCTTTTTCAAAAGCACTTGGGCAACAGAACTGATAAACGTACCGAAAAGCATCAACGCAGCATAGGACAGCAATTGTTTATTCATCGCAGTCTGCCTTTCCGTCGGCATAGCCGTAGAGCGCGACGCCGACAAGTACGAGGGCAGCGCCGACAACTTTACCAAGCGTCAGACGTTCGTGGAAGATGAGCACTGCCCAAACGCATCCCCAAACAACGGTGACCGCTTTATTGGCATAAGCAAGCGACAAGGGCATTCTCTTCACAAACTGCTGCCAACCAATGGCATAGAAAGCAAGGAGAAGTACTTCGATTCCGTAAAGGAGAATAAACGAAGGGCTCATAAATGCTTGACCTGCGGCAAACTTGCTGACAACGCCGCTGATGGAGTATATCATTAAAAAGAGATGCAGGGCGAGTATCAACTTCGGCTGTAGTATATTGCTGCTCCCATTTTTCATTATTTTACTCCTGTGAAATCAGTCTTTCTTTCGACTGTCAAGCAGAAGCCCCCATCTGCCGCTCTCCATCTCCATTTTATAATCCTCCATCATGGAGCGGAAATCTACATATTCTGGCGAATAGCCAAAATCACGCTTTGCTTTATCAATGCTGTATAGATAAGGCGGCGTGGAATTCTTTTTCTCAGGGCGATAAACAATTCTGCTTCGTTTTTCGCCGCCAAAAACGTCGATAATAGTTTCGGCCTGCTCTTGTAAATCAATTTGTACATGTGCGGTGATGTTGTATAGCCCGAGTGCTTTACCGCTTTCAACTGCTCTTACAAAAGCATTGGCTGCGTCTTTAATATACACAATGTCTCTTTTTAGATGCGCGTCGCCCCAAATTTCAATATCCTTTCCTTCTATTGCATTATCAATAAAAGTAACATATCCGCTTTTCTTTGCTGTGCCGTTGACATAGATTGTTCCGTGCGGCCCAACCCCATATACAGGGGGGAAACGGAACCAGCAGCACTGAAAGCCATGCTGGCGATTATAGTATTCCATGACATCGTTTGCAGCATTGCGGCTTATTACATATACCGCGTGATCACCCGAGAGACTGAAATCTCTGGGCTCGTCCTCCGTAATCGGGTACTTTTTCCCCCAGGTGCCAGAGACGTCGGAATAACTGGTATTACCGATTACTTTTTTTATTCCGTTTTTTCTGCAATACTCCAGAATATTAATAATGCCAATCACATTGACTTTGAAATAGTCCGCCGCATTTTCATCTATGTCCAGATTCACTTTAGCGTTTGCGGGAAGCAACCCGGCAAGCACAATGACTGCCTCAACATTTTCAGAGGGGAGGGTTTTGTATGCATCTGTATCCGTAATATCAAATTCGCGGTACTCCGCTCCCAACGAGCGCAATAATGCGCCGGTTTTCTGATTGCGTCCAAGGCCAAGCACATGATACCCCTTTTCGATAAATGCCTCAGCAGTGTACAATCCGATAAAGCCAGTTGCGCCGAATATGACGATCATATCAATTCCTCCTATCGTCTTTGTTTATAACCGTCCGCACTACATAGAGCGGCCTATCCTTTACCTCCATAAAAATGTTACCGATGTATATTCCCACAATTCCAATCGCGGACAGGATTAAACCGCCCATCAGAAAGATGACGGCAAAGGTGCTGGTATATCCCTGCGGAATACGAAGTATGAAGTAACGGATGATCGTTACGATAATCATTACAAAAGAAATGAATGAAATCAGCAGACCAAATTTCGCAATCACCCGCAACAGCTTGTCTGATTGGGACGTAAGGATTTCCTCTGCCATGGCAATCCGTTTTTTAAGGGAATAAGACGATTTTCCAGAATGCCGCGCCTGGTGCTCAACCTCAATATAACCGTGACGAAAACCGAGCCACTTGACATACATGACAAAGGCACGGTGAATCTCCCGCATGCTGCAATAGGCGTCAGCAACCTGCCTGGTCATGATGCTGAAATTGGCCAGGGACGGATCATATCTGCCGTCAGTTGCCATGGAATATATTTCGTAAAAGCATTTGGAAATCATCCGCCGGAGAGGGGGATCCTTGCGCTGCATCCTTCGGGCAAAGACGACATCATAGCCCTCCTGAATCTTTGCATACAGGCGCAGGATTTCCTCGGGCGCGTCCTGCAGATCGCAGTCCATGACCACCACCCAATCGCCGCTTGAATAGTCCATACCGGCGGTGATAGCCTTCATCTGGCCAAAGTTGCGCGCCATTTCGATGCCGACTACCTTCTTGTCCTGCGCGCACAGCTTTTCGATTTCCTCCCAGGAGTTTTGCGGGCAGGCATCGTTGACCATGATGATCTCATAGTCGTCTGTCAGCTGCGGCAGCGTATTTGTGAGACGCTCATACAATTCCGGAATAGCTTTTCGACAACCGTAGACTGGTATCACAACAGAGATTTTCATGTTAATGCCTCCTCGGAAGATTCCTCATACGAGCGTTTTTTGCCTGCATGATTGTATACCGTGAGGCCAATCAGCAGCACGAGAGCCAAACAGGACAAGTACTCGCCCGTTTGCATGCCCTTCGGGAAGAAGCGGAGCTCATAGCTGTGCTCCCCGGCGTCTATATCGGCGGACATGAAGAGATCGGCGGTTTTCTCCAAAGGCGTTTCCTTTCCGTCAACAGACAGCGTCCAGCCCTCATCATAAGGAATCGTGAAAAACAGGCGGCTGTCGTTTTCGGCTGTTACCTGTCCGGTAAGATGACTGTCCGACCGCTTTTCAAGAAGTCCTGCCCCGGTCTGCAGTTTCGCACTGTATTCATCCAATACCTTCTGATTGGGATAGGCAATGTAGTACTCCGCACAGAGCAGATTGAGCAGCCCCTCGCTTGGCGGCGCGTTCACAGGGATATAATCGGTGACCTCATCACCCTTCTGAAAATTGCCGAGACAGTACATTGCCTCGCCCGCGTAGCCGTAGTTTTCATCTACCATCAAACCGGTATATGCATAAACCGGCCCGTCTTGCTCGGCGGTGAAACTGCATTCTATATGATTTCCCTGCCGGATCGCCTTAACGTCTCTGACAGAGGCCTTCTCAGCTTCGCTGCCGGAGCCGCTTTCTTCCGAAGCAGCTTCCGCGGATGCTGCTTGCATTGAGATGGATGCGCTGTATGCTTTTGCTGTTTCGCGATCCACAGTCGTGCCGTCAATTCCGGCGCGGTAGGTGAACTTGATTTGCTTTTGTTGGTTGAAAACGTCTTCATCAAAGCCGGTCAACGATTTCCACAGTGCATTGTGATTCTCGAAAGGATTGAGAGTGAGCGTCAATTCCGCGTTGTCCGGCGCAGCAAGCATCGCAATGGGCAACGCGTTGTGATTCTTGAATAACTGGTATCCGTTAAACTCGACCAAGCGTTCATAGGCCTTTTCCTCCGCAAGATCCCGCTCGGAGATCAAATACTTTACACCCAGAAGGGAATCAAACACATTCGGCTTTCCCTCCTTGTACCACATGCGGTTGATCACCCAGGACATGCCAAACTTGCTGAGTCCCTTGTATACAAAGTCGCTCTCACACGAGCCAAAATAAATAAGGCCGTTATAGCCAAAAAGACGCGGATCGTTTGAAGCAAATTGATTGGTGCTGTGCTCATTTTCCATTCTGAAAAAGCCTGAGTCGGCCTTTTGTACTGCTTCACTGAACACGCTGCCGACAAGTAAAGTGTTCTGATAGTCTTTCAGATCAAATTCCCATTCTTTGAGAACCCCGGTACATATGACATAATTCGCGTAAGACTCAATCGAGCAGAGCAACACCAGCAGCATCACCAGCAGATCCGTCGGTGCGCGGATGGGATCAATCCGATTCCACCAGATGACACCCAGGCTTGCGCTGAGAAATACCAGACTCAGCAGCATTCCGCCACCGCTTACGAAGCTGTAACGCTGGCCGAAAACGAGAACCGTAAAGAGTACGAAAGCGACGCAGGCCTTTTTGAAATCTGCCGCGTCCATTTCCCGTAACTGAGAAAACTCCTCATAAGCAATCAGAATCATGAGGAAGGAAAAGACAAAGGAGTAACGATAATTAAACCAGTTGGTAGCCGAGAAGCCCTGGACCACCATGGAAAATGCTTTGATATAGAAAGTAATGAAATAGAAAATCAGAGGAACGGCATAAACGATTTTTTTGCGGGCGCTGTTGCGGCGATCCGAGAAAAAAGCAAAGTTCAAAAACAGAGCCAGACTGCCGATGAAAACGTTGGGATGCCCGTTGATCTGCTCATTGATGCTGTTTGCGCCTATGAAAAACTTCGCGCAAAAGTCCGCAGCGGACATGTTTTCCGCAAAGGTGAAGTCGAGAATCGAATCCTGGTTCAGCCGACCGCCCGAGAAGGACAGCAGCGCCGGGAGCCAAACCAGCGCGGGGAGCAGACCCGCGGCGAGAGAACCAAAAATGTAGTTGACCCATATTTTTTTCTTGTTGCCCGATAGCGTATCCCTGTCGCGCACATACCAGAACAGAAAGAGCACCGCGGATGCGAGACAGAGCATAAAGCCAAAGTAGAAACTGGCAAAAATGGCATATCCGAGGCTGAGAATATACAGCCATGGACCTTTGCCTTTAAAAATATAATGAATACCCAGCGCAATCAGAGGCAGCAGCTCCGGGCTGAGTATAAAATTATACTGATAGCAATAGGCCACGTTAAAACCCATCATGGCGTAGACAGTCGAGAAGATCAGATTTTTCCGTCTGCAGCCGTACACGCCTGACAGGAAGCAGAACATTGTCAGCCCGCACATGGCGATGTCGACTGCCAGCAAGAGAGTACATGGCGGGCCAGTTCGTAATATCAAAAAAGAGAGAGATGACATTGGCGGGATTCAAAAGGCCGCTGTTCGCGCCCATCAGATTCATGCCGATGCCGGATTTGAAAGAGTAAAGCACGTCTTCCTGCCCGCGCAGCGCACGAGAGATGAAGCCAAGGTCGCTTGCATAAAGGGCTCTCGCATCCGAAACCAGAAGCGTATGCTCGCCGAAGGGGGTGATGTGCAGCGCGATATAGCCGAGCAGGATGATGATGAACGGAATAAAAAATGACAGCAGGATAAGCCCGGCTTTCTTCAGGCCGGAGCCGGTTTTCGCTTGGTTTATCTCTGACGGCGTATTCATGACCGCGCCTCCCGTTGCAATATATAGGGAGAGCGCCGCCTTGCATGCTCAGGCGGCGCCCCTCGGATGCTTCCTATCGGAAAATCCCGGTATCTCCGATAGGTTAAGAAAAGGAATTATTTAATGTGAGAATCAGGCAACGGAAATATTACCGTCAGCAGCAATGGTAACATCGTAAGTGCCAGAAGTCTTCTGAGGAATATTTACGCTTGTGATAGAGCCATCACGCATCTGCTCGAGGGGATAGTCAGTGACATCAGCACCCAAAGTCTGCCAGTTTGCTTCCTTCTGTGCGACAGGAACCTTAATGGTCTTAGCGGTAGCAGCGCCTGTGTTGGTCAGATAGTCGGCAACGAGTGTTGCATAAGCGGAACGGACATTGGCTACGTCAGTCGCCTCACGGCTCTTCTCAAGCTGCGCGGAGAAAATGGGGATAGCAATGGCGACCAGAACGGCGATGATCGCAACGACGATCAGCAGCTCGGCCAAGGTAAAGCCTTTATTGTTCTTCTTCATTCACTTATCTCCTTTTTTAGGATTATTTCCGGCGTTCCGGGAAACGGCCGGAGTATGTTCTATTTTCAAACGACCCGGGCGTCGTTTAAAAAACACCATGTTCTTCCACCTACTATTATGCCATAACTGGCAAGATTATGCAAGGGGAAAAAGCTGAAAAATCCTTAATAACTTGTGCACGATTTACATGACGGCGTACATGCCGAACATGGCCATGTAGATCGCGATAACGACAAAGCCTGCGACGCCCGCGAGACCGACCAGCAGCGCCGGCTCCAGCTTGGCAAGGGCGGAGGCGATCGCCATATCCAGCTCCGCGTCGTAGTAGCCCGCGATGGTCTTGAGGGTCTTTTCCATTTCGCCGGTCTCTTCGCCGACGGAGACCATGTCGACCAGGATGTCGGGCATGAAGTTCGCCTCGCGCATGCTCTGGCCGAGGGCGTGGCCCTCCTCTATCTTGACGGCCAGCTTGCCGACCTCGGTGCTCATGAAATAGTTGCTCATGGTCTTGGCGGTGATGGAGATGGCGCGGGTCATCGGCAGACCGGAGGCCAGCATCGTGCACAGGGTGTTGGCAAACTCGCTGGCAGCGTTGAGCTCCTGAATATTGCCCAGCACCGGCACCTTCAGCGACCACTTGGCGAGGTTCATGCGTCCCTGCTCCGTGTTGCCGTAAACCTTGTAAAAGATGACAAAGGCGGCGATGATGGCGAGCAGCAGCATCCAGTATTTTATAAAGAAGTTGGAGATCGCGATCAAAAGCTGTGTGATCATGGGCAGCTCGCCGCCCAGACTGTCGAAGATCGCCGTGAACGTCGGCACGACCTTGATCATCAGCACCGCCACAACGCCCACCGCGATGCACAGCACGAAGATCGGGTAGGCCAGCGCGCTTCTGACCTTTGCCGCCATCTTGGCCTGCTTGTCAAAGTGCTCGTACACGGTCTCGAAGGCTTTGTCAAGGTTGCCGCTGGATTCACCGGCGGCGATGGTCTCCACAAAGGTCGGCGGCAGGAGGCCCTCGCCGCGCTCGGCAAAGCTTGCCGAGATGGAGCGGCCCGCCTCCACGTCCCCCGCCACATGGACGAGCATCTTGTGCAGCGGCTTGTTGGTGGTTTTCGCCGCGATGAGCTGCACCGTCCGCGCGATGGGGATACCGGCGTTGAGGATGATGGCGAACTGGCTGCACATGACGATAAACGCCTTGCTGTCAAGCTTCTTGCCGCCGATCTCCATGTTGAGGAAGCCTTCGCCCTCGCCCTTGACCGGGGTCATCTTGATGATAACGCCGTGGTTCTGCTTGATGCGGTCAACGGCGTCCATCTCGTTGAAGGCCTCTACCACGCCGGAGACCTTCTCCCCACTGTTGGACATGGCGACATATTTATAGGTTACCAAGGGCTGTCACTTCCTTTCGCACCCTTTAGGTCCCTCCGTGACTGAGGGAGTCACCTCATATCGCGTTCTTCTTCACGTACTCGCGGTCGTGCGCGTATTGCAGTGCCATGTCGCGGGTGATCTGGCCGCTGCGGACGAGGCGGACGAGGGACTGATCCATCGTCGTGCCGCCCAGCGCGGCGCTGGTGGCGATGGCGTTGGCGATCTGCGGCGTATTGCCCGCGCGAATCAGGTTGCGGATCGCGTCGGTGACGATCATCAGCTCACAGGCGAGCACGCGCCCGCCGCCCTTCTTGGGGACGAGCTGCTGCGTCAGCACCGCCTGGAGGCACATCGAAAGCTGCAGGCGGATCTGCGTCTGCATGGCCTCGGGGAAGACCTGCACGATACGGTCGACCGCGTCGGAGGCGCTGCCGGTATGCAGGGTGCCGAAGACAAGGTGGCCGGTCTCGGCGGCGGTGATGGCCGTCTCGATGGTGTCCTTGTCACGCATTTCGCCGATGAGAATGACGTTCGGATCCTCACGGAGGCTGGCGCGCAGCCCTTCGGAGAAGCTCCTGGTATCCTTGCCGACCTCGCGCTGGTTAATGGCGCACAGATCGGGGGTGTACATGTATTCCACGGGGTCTTCCAGCGTGACGATATGCGCCTTGCGATGATGGTTTACATAATCAATCATTGCCGCGAGGCTCGTGGATTTACCGGAGCCGGTCTCGCCGGTGACAAGGACGATGCCCTTGTGCTGGTTCGGCAGCTCCATCGCAGCGGGCGGCAGGCCCAGCTTGGTCAGATCGGGGATCTGGTCGCGCAGCAGACGCAGCGCCACGGACGGGTAGCCTTGCTGCTTGAACAGATGGATACGGCAGCGGTTGCCGGCATAGGTTTCCGCCGCGTCCAACTCGCCGACGCGCATGAACTCTTCAAAGGCCTCGTCGCTTCCCGCAAGGTCGCGGGCCAGACGGCGGCACTCCTTCTCGTCAAGCACCTCGTCGCACATGTTTTCGATCTGGCCGTCCTTGCGGTACTTGGGCGGCAGGCCGCATATAATATGAATATCGGAAGCGCCGTCCTGCTTGGCCTGGGCAACCAACCCGTCAATTGTAATCATAGGTAAAGCTCCTTTCAACTATAGCTCCCTCCTCGAGGGAGCTGTCGCGGCGCGTCTCATGCAAGCGCCGTGACTGAGGGAGTCAAACGGGGGCGATTTAGTCGTCCTCGCTTATGACGCGCAGCAGCTCGCTCGTGGTGGTGATGCCCTCGCGCACGAGGCGCATGGCGTTTTCGCGCAGGGAGACAAAGCCGTTCTCCGGCTTTTTCAGCTCCGCCTCGATCTCTTCGCGCCCGCCGCCCTCGGCGATCAGACGGCGCACGCGGGAGTTGATGATCAGCATTTCAAACACGGCGATGCGCCCGCGATAGCCGGTATCGAAGCACTGGGGGCAGCCCGCGCCGCGGTAGAACTCCAGCCCTTCCTGCGGGGGCAGCCCGAGCTCGGCCAGCTCGTCGTCGTCGGGGGTGTAGGCCTTCCGGCAGTTCGGGCAGATACGGCGCACCAGACGCTGGGAGATAACGCCGCGCAGGGCGCTCGACACCAGGTAGGGCGCCACGCCGATATCCTCCAGACGCTCGATCGTACCGACGGCGTCGTTGGTGTGGATGGTGGAGATGACGACGTGGCCGGTGATGGCCGAACGCATGGCGATCTCGGCGGTTTCGCCGTCGCGAATCTCGCCGACGCCGATAATATCCGGGTCCTGACGCAGGATGGCGCGCAGGCCGTTGGCAAAGGTCATGCCGGTCTTTTCGTTGATCGGCACCTGGTTCACGCCGTCAATATTGTACTCAACAGGATCCTCGAGCGTGACCATGTTGACCTCGGGCTTGTTGAGCTCGCCGATCATGGCGTACATGGTGGTGGACTTACCGCTGCCGGTGGGACCCACGATCAGCAGCACGCCGCTGCGGCACTTGATCATCTTGTCGAAGGTCTCCATATCGTGCCCGCTCAGGCCGATGTTGTCCTTGTTGAGGTTGCCGCCGCTCTTGTCCAGCAGACGGGCGACGATCTTCTCGCCGTAAACCGTGGGCAGGGTGGACACACGCAGGTCGATGTCCTTGTCGCGCACGCGCACGTTGAAGCGGCCATCCTGCGGGATGCGGCGTTCGGAGATGTCCATGCCGCTCATGATTTTGACACGGGAAATCACGGAGCTCTGCAGATCCTTCGGCACGGTGAGGATCGTGCGCATCAGACCGTCGATACGCATGCGCACCACCATCTCGGTCTCGTGCGGCTCAAGGTGGATATCGCTTGCGCGCTCGTTGACGGCGCGCTCGATGATGGAGTTGACGAGGCGGATGGTCGGCGCGTTGTTGACGGAATCGTCGATCTGGTTGGCGACAAAGGAGTTGTCCGTCACGCCGGTCTCATTGCCCTGACCGGCGGCTGCCTCGCGCTTCATCTCCTCGATGGCGCGGGCCGCGCCCTCGTTGCCGTAGAGCACCTGGATCGCGCGCTCGACCTGGGCGCTGTGGGCCACCATAGGCACCACCTTTTTGCGCACGGCCTTGCGGACTTCCTCGATGGCGTAGAAGTTGAGCGGGTCGCTCATGGCGAGGTAGAGCTCATCCTTCTTCACGGCCACGGGTACGACCTGGTACTGCTTGGCGATGTTCTTCGGCACGACGGAGGCCAGCTCCGTCGGGATATTGATTTTGCTGAGATCTATGTATTCGATGCCCAGCTGCATCTGCAGGGCTTCAATCAACTGATCCTCGGTAATGATGCCGTTGGCGATCAGCACCTCGCCCAGACGGCCTTTCTGCGTTTTCTGCAGCGCGAGACCGCGGTCAAGGTCTTCCTGTGTGATCGTCCCGGCGGCAAGCAGAAGCTCACCCAGACGACGGTAAAAAGCCATTCCGCTTTCCTCCCGACATTAGTTACAAATTGGTTACTGCTATTATAGCATTCCGTTTCCTGTATTGCAAGAAGTTACCAAGATTTTTTTGCGGCCGATGAAAAAAATTGCCCGGAGCAGATTTCCAAAGAATCCCGGAAATCCTGTGTGAAGGCTTGAAACTCCGGCGGGACTGTGTTATATTTACTATGTATAATTACGAGATCAAACAGTCGCGGAAATCGGGAGGCGATGCCGGGAATGCGGACGATTAAGAACAAACTGAATTCAGAGCGCGGCGCGTCGCTGACCTTTGCGCTGCTGCTGTTTCTGGTCTGCGCGGTGGTCGGTTCGGCCGTCCTGGTCGCGGGCACTGCCGCTTCGGGACGCATGAGCAGGATCGCGGAGATGGATCAGCGCTACTACAGCGTCAACAGCGCCGCAAGGCTGCTGATCGAGCTGATCGAGAAGAATGAAATTTGGGTTGAAGCGGGTGAAGAGGGCACAGGGAAAAGTTATAAACTATACATAGAAACGGAAGAAGTCGGACCTACGGAGACTTCTCTTGCTCTTGATCTTGCAAGGCGGGCGCTGGAGATGAGCGGAGACAGAGAGACTGTCACGCTGAGTCTGGAACCGCCCGATAATCTTGGCGCGAACCTTGCCGTGAAAGCGAAGGAAACGATATCGTCCAACGGCGATGTGACGTTTGCGGTCAGCAACGCGGATGATTCTGCCAAATATACCATCACGCTGTATTTCATGAACGTCGGCGGCGCGTCAAGCTTCAAGTGGGTACTGTACGACATCGACAGCAAGATGCCCATAGAATCGTAATCCGGCGGGGACGGAGGAGGCTAAGATGAAGAAGATCAAAAAAAAACTCCGCAGTCAAACCGGAGAGAGCATCGCGGAAACGCTCATAGCGGTGCTGGTGATCGCGGTCGCGCTGACAATGCTGGCCTCTATGATCTCTGCAACGGTCAGCATGGTCAAGACAAGCGAAGCAAAGATGGAGGACTATTATAAAAGCAACGCAGCGCTCGAGACGCTGAGCGCCGGCACAGAGATGTATGTCAGCATCAGTGCGAACAATCCGGAGAGCGGATCACCGGACCTGATTGAGTCTGTTAAAACGGTATACGCGATCAATGAAGTTTTGTCGGAGCTGGTCATTGCTTATCGGTATAACGGCTGAAGAAACAGGGGATGAGAGGATACAGCGGTGAAAAAGGTGTTGAAAAGACCGAATAACAGCGCCGGCTTTACGCTTGCCGAAACGCTGATTGCCGTCGTGATTCTGGTGCTGATCTCTGCAGCGGCGCTTCCCGCCGCGATGAACGCATACCGAAACGCAGTTGACGCCGCCAACGCGCAGGTACTGCTGTCAACGACGGTCAACGCCCTGCGCGATGAACTGTCAACTGCCTGGAATGTGAGCGTGGACGGGTCGACGATTGCCTATCAGAGCGCCAACACGGGCGATAAATCTGTCATATCGATGGGCGACAATTGCATCATGCTCCAGGAATACAGCAGAGAGACGGGCGAAGGCACGCCGGGATGGTGGGACGGCGACAACGCGAAGACATCTACATCGGCCAGACCGCTTGTCTCAAACGCAATGCGGCGGACGACGCGCAACAGCAAGAACTTAATGGCGGTAACGTACAGCAGCGCTTCCTTTGACGGCACATACGTTACTATTAAAGGACTGCAGGTGGCGAGAGACGGCAGTGTACTGGCAAAGATGCCTAAGGCAGAAGATTCAAATGACACAATATTGCTGATCCGGGTGATGAGCACAGAATCGGCGGGCGGCACAGGCGATTCCTATAATGGCTGACGGGGGTGAGACGACATGACGAAGAACAGAAAAAGACGCGGCTTCACGCTGGCGGAGATGCTGATCGTCGTGGGGATCATTGTCATCCTGGCGGGGGTCAGCTTTGTGGGCGTCCAGAGCTATCAAAGTTCTTCAACGCGCCTGGAGCTGGACACGATCGCAAAGGAGATTTTTATCGCCGCGCAGAACCATTTGACTGAAGCGGAAAGCCAGGGGCTTCTTAACGGACTTGGAGATTCTGTCGGCTATCCCGGCAGTCTCTCCAAAGGAAGTGAAAAAGATATAATAGACGGAAAACAGGAAGTCTATTATGTTCTGAACGACGGAAGCAACAAAGAGGCGCTGAATCTCCTGCTGCCGGATTACGCCGTCGACCAGACCATACTCTCCGGCAGCTATCTCATCCGATACCAGCCCTCTTCGGGTAAGGTGCTGGATGTGTTCTATTCCCGCCTCGGCACTCCGACCTTCCTTACCCGCGCGGGAACGGAGTTTAACAAAGATGATTATGGGACGCTGATGGGAGACGAACCCAATTACAGAGCGGGCGGAGAAGGCAACCGGGAAAAATACGACGGGAACAAAATCATCGGCTGGTACGGCGGCGAAAGTCCGATTCCCACAGGTGAACGCCTGAGAGTGCCTACGTTCGAAATTCACAATGAAGATACGCTCTGGGTCGAGGTGACGGACCCCAATACGTCTGCGGCGGAAGGCTATCGGATCAAGCTTATCGTGATTGGAAAGACCAGTAAAGCGGAAAAATATTTCGATCTTATTAACGAAGCAAGCCCAAACGGCAGAGTCACGGGCTCGTCGGGTTCCTATCAAATTCTGCTCGACGATATAACACAGGAAAGCATGCATTTTGCGGATCTTGGCGGCGGATTTGTTCCCGGCGAGGATCTTGAGATCAAAGTTGTTTCCTATAGTACAAGCACCCTTGCCAATGTCGCCATGAGCGCGACGAAGACCACCAACAGCCTCTTTGCCGATCCAAAATCCGTTATGAAAAACGGCAGCGATGTTGATAACGGGTTGGCGTCAATTGCGAATATTCGGCATCTGGAAAACTTGGACGCAGCAGTTTCAAGCTTGGAACACTCGGATGACTTTGCTGTTACAAAGGCGAATCAGATTGAGGATCTGTCCTGGACGGATTTTATGGCCAAGACAGGTAAAGAAAACACAGTTGTTTACAGCGGCGCAACACCCACAGAGAAGGGGTGTTATTATCCCGTGAGTCCCGATCACGCGATTGAATACGACGGGCAGAACCACAGCGTGCTGAATCTCCGGGTGCAGCACACGGGCAACGCGGGAATGTTCGGCACCTTGGAAGACTCAAGCATTGAGAATGTGATCGTTCGCAACGAAGTCGAAAGCGGGACGGACGCGTCGCTTGAGATCAAGGGCGACGGCTATGCGGGCGGCCTGGTCGGATACATGGAGGGCGGCAGCGTTACCAACTGCGCCGTAGCGGTCTATGTGAACGGCGGAGACGCAGCGGGCGGCCTGATTGGCAAAGCCGAGAGCGGCGTTACGGTCAGCGGCTGCTACGCCGGTGGACATACGAAGGACGGAAAATATCTGAGCGCAACGACAGCTGGCGACGAAGCCCGGATGAACGTAATTGCGACCGGCGTCGCGGGCGGCCTGATTGGAGACGCCGGAAATACCACGATCAGCAACAGCTACTCGACCTGCTCTGCGAAAGCGACCGACACAACCGGCGGCACGGCGGGCGGCTTTGTCGGCACGGGCGGCGGCAGCATCAGCGGCAGTTACTGCACGGGCCTTGTCTCCGGCGCGACAGAGGGCGCCTTTGCAGGCACGGCAGAAACCGGATTTTCCGCGACAAACTGCAAGTATTTTGAAATCGTCAACGAAATAAAGAAGGATGACGACGGCAACGAGATTGACGGTTATAATTATCTGAAACCGCTTGGAAACAAGACACGTGAGGTGACCGAGACCGATTTTAATATTAAGCCCTTTGACGCGGACGCGGATAGCTACGACAGCTTTGTAGGCGATCCTGACGAATGGCAGGACGCTAAGCCTTATGACGCCGCGCTGACTACATATTATAAAGGCAAGTACGATCTGCAAACGGTGAAGCAGCTTGGCGCGTCTGTGGAGGACACCGACCTCGTCGCCACCCACTACGGAGACTGGCCTGCGCCCGAGGAATTCGTGTTCAACTGATGGAGCCCTACGCTGACTCATTCCACCGCTTCGCGGGCAGCAGAGCTTGGAATGTCGCACGCTTCCCGTGCATCAGGCCCCTCCCCCAGAGAGGGAGGTTATACAGCCCCCCCGACCCGGTTCCGGGCGGGGGGCATTTATTTGAGACTTATTACAAATTGTAAACAATGCCCCTTGCACATCGAAAACGCGTGTGCTAAAATAAGCATGAATTATTGCGGCTTGCCATATATTGTCAGGCACGGGCAGCAGGGAAGGAGCCGCGCATGAATACACCGATTCGCGCAAAATTGAAGAGCGAACGCGGCATTGCCTGGATTTTTGCGATTCTGCTGGTTCTGATCATCATCTTGGCCATTACCAGCATGATTCCGGCCTACAAGAAATACCAGCGGCAGGGGCAGGTCGTCGCCTGCGGCACCGCGCTTGATACCGCCAGACGCCAACTGGCTTCCAACTTTATGCTCAACGGCTTTGAAAACGACTCAGCCGACGCCGCGAAGGACTATATCACCCTGGTCATGAACGGCTGGGACGATCTCTGCCCGGAGGGCGGCACCGTTTATATCATTCCCAAATCAGACAGCGAGCTGGACTGGGATATCGTCTGCGGCCTCCACTGCTCCGACAAAAAGCTCTGCACCCGTCTTAACGCCTTCAACGTGCTTGACCAGCTCCGTGAAGAGCTGCTGAAGCGGCAAAACGACGGCGAGGCCTATCCGGAGAGCCTTCCGTTTACCCTCCACCATAAGGATTATACCGCCCTGCTGGTGGATGAACCGTCCGGCCTCAAGCGCGGCACCCGCACCACCATGGGTATGGAAAAGGCCGGCATTGTCGCTTATTACTCCATTGTCGGCCACAGCGATTACGGCGCGGACTCCGGCAAAAAGGAAGGGGAAATCTGGTATTTTTCCTACGCCGACGAGGATCACTGCGCCAACTGGACATACCGCGAGCAATGGACCGGCGACAGTTATAAGAATGTGACCGGTACAGATTATCAATACAAATCCGATACGGTCATTCAGCAAAAGTAAAGGGGGAGGCCGGTGTCAATCTGGGTCAACAGGGGAGTGCTGATTTACTGCTGCGTGATGGCCTTCGTGCTGGGCGCGGTGTTCGGCTCCTTCCTCAACTGCGCCGCCTGGCGTATTGCCCACGGCGAATCGTTTCTGCGCGGCCGCAGCCGCTGCCCCGCCTGCGGACATGCGCTGGGTCTGCCCGATCTTGTCCCGATTTTCAGCTGGCTTTTCCAGCGCGGCCGCTGCCGTTACTGCGGGGTGAAAATCTCCGTCCGCTATCCGCTGACGGAGCTGGCCTTCGGGCTGATAACGCTTCTGTGCCTGCTGCGCTTTGATCTCACGGTGCTTTGCCTGAGAAACTGGATCTTCCTGTGCTGCCTCTTCTGCCTGTCGCTGGTGGATCTGGAGTGCTATACGATCCCCGACGGCTGCCTGCTGATCGCGGCGGGCGCCTGGGTTGCGGCGCTGCCCTTCCTGCGCCCCGGCTGGGCGGAGATCGGCCGTTCGGTACTGGCCGGGCTGGTCTTCGGCGGCGGCATCCTGCTTTTGTCGATCGTGATGGATAAGGTGCTCGGCAGGGAGAGCCTCGGCGGCGGAGATGTAAAACTCTTCGCAGTGGTGGGGCTTTACCTCGGCTTTATCGGTACATTGTTTACCATGCTCTTCTCCTGTGTGCTGGGCCTGCTGTTCGCGCTTTGGCAGAGCAGACGCGGCGAAAAGGGAAAGGCGATTCCGTTCGGCCCTTCGATCTCCCTCGCGGCGGCTTTTATGCTGCTGTTTGGCGATGGCTTTGTGAAGTGGTATCTGGGCCTTCTCGGCCTTTAAATAAAAAGGAAGCTTGGTGAAAAGAATGGCTAAAACGATTTTGGGCGTGGACATCGGCTATGACAGCCTGAAGCTGGCACTGGTCAACGGAAAGACTGTCCGCAAGACTGCCGTCGTCCCCATGCCCAAGAATCTGATACGCGAGGGGCGCGTCGTCTCGATCGAGACCATGGGCGAGTTGATCCGCAAAACCATGAGAGAGCATGGCATCCGAGGCAGTCTTGCGGCGATCGCCTTGCCGAACGAGACGGTTTTTATCCGCAGCGTGACAATGCCGCTTATGACGATCGACCAGCTCAATTATAACCTGCCCTTTGAATTCCGTGACTATATCACCGACGAGCTGAAGGACTACTATTATGATTACGCCGTCGTTTCCACCTCGGAGGGAACCAAGGAGGAGAACGCGAGCGACGAGAACAGCGAGGGCGGTGAAAGCGGCGGGGCCATCATGGAGCTTATGGCCGTGGCCGCGCCCAAGTCTTTGATCGCGGAGTCGAAGGAGACGCTGCACCGGGCGGGGCTCAAGATGGTCAAGGCCGCGCCGGCGGTCTGCGCCTACCAGTCGCTGATCCGTGCCGCAGAGAAAAAGGACGCGGAAAACCCGCAGGAATACTGCATCCTTGACCTGGGCTATCAAAGCATCCGCATGTACATGTTCCGCGAAGACCGGCACATGGTCACGCGCGTGCTGGAGATCGGTATGAGCAGCTTGGATCAGGTGATTGCAGAAGCCTATTCCGTGGACGTGCATCTGGCGCACACCTATCTGATTTCCAACTATGAGGACTGTCAGAGCAAGGAATACTGCATGAACGCTTACGGCAACATGACGGTGGAACTGATGCGGGCGCTGAATTTCTACCGCTTCAGCAACCCGGACAGCCGTCTGGAGGATATCTGGATCTGCGGCGGCGGCGCGTGCATCAAGCCACTCCGGCAGACGATCGCCGAGACGCTGGACATGAGGATCCATTCCGCCGGCGAGTTGATCCCCGGCGGAGCAGCGGTTGAGAACGATTACGCGCTGCTGCAGGCGATCGGCATTACAATGGATTAAGCGGGGGTGAGGAGCTGTGGCTGTCGCCATTAAGAGCAAAAACAAAGAGGGGAGCGTCCGTAAGCGCCGCGGTCAAATGCCGACCAAACGCACGATCAACCTTGCAAACGTCGGCGAGAAGCCGATGCGCGTCGGACTTGCGATCCCGGGCGTTCTGCTGATCCTGGTTCTGGCGGCCGTGTTCAGCAAATTCCTGGTCATCGACAGAATGGCGGAGGTTGACGCTGCCCAGCGCGTGGTATATGATCTTCAGAGAAAGCTGGACGCGGGCTACGAGGAACTGGCTGATTTTGATGATCTCAGCGACCTGTATGCCCACTATACCTATTCCGGCTTCACGGCGGAAGAGCTTAACCGCGCCGACCGCGTGGCGGTGCTCAAGCTCATCGATGACACGATCCTTCCCTATGCGGCGGTCAGTTCCTGGTCTGTCTCCGGGAATGCGCTCACGGTCAATATGACCGGGGAGAGTCTGGAGCAGATCAAGCTGATTGTACAGCAGATAGAGGCGGATGATCTGGTGGACTTCTGCACGGTAAACACGGCCAACACCAACGATAATACCAAAGGAAAAAAACAGACTGTCGAGTATGACGAGGTGAAAGCGAAAGTGTTGGTCTATCTCAATTCCGGGGCGGGGGTGAACGCACAATGAAGGTACTCAGCCGCGATTTTACGTTGAAGGAAAAAATCCTTCTGTTGCTTCTCAGCCTGGTTCTGGTGGGACTGGCCTACTATCAGTTTGTCGATCAGCCGGTGCGGTCCAAGATAGAAAGCGCCCATGCCGAAGCGCAGGAGCTGGCCGCGGAGCTCAAAACCGTAGATGCAAAGCTTGAAAAGATGCACCGCATGCGCAATGAGCTGGATGACGTTACTGCCGGCGGCACGGCCAGCGAGATGGGCAGCTACAACAACAGTAAGGAAGAGTATCAGGTGCTCAACGATATTCTGGGAGACGCGCTTACCTATTCCATCACCTTTGCGAACGTCACCCGGGACAACGACCAGATCCGCCGCAACTTTACCTTCCAGTTCACAACGGATTATGAGGCGATGGAGGAGAAGATCGACAGTCTGCTGAGGAATCATTACCGCTGTCTCATCGGCGACCTGCGCTGCACGGCCACGCGCAACGGAGAC
>CADAPH010000033.1:0-4715 GCA_902789745.1 Oscillospiraceae bacterium
GCCGTCGATGATCATTTTCTTTTCAGCCATGCTTTAACCCTCCTTGATGGCGCCGACCGGGCAGTTGGCCTTGCAGGTGCCGCACTTGATGCACTTGGTGGTGTCGATGACATGCTGGTGGCGCGGGGTGCCGGTGATCGCGTCGACCGGACAGTTGCGCGCGCAGCGGGTGCAGCCGATGCACTTGTCGGTGATGACGTACTGCGCCAGCGACTTGCAGACGCCGCAGTGGCAGCGCTTGTCGCGGATATGCTCGATATACTCCTCCTCGAAGTTCTGCAGGGTGGAGAGGACGGGGTTCGGGGCCGTCTTGCCCAGACCGCAGAGGGAGGAGACCTGGATCATCTTGGCGAGGCTTCTGAGCTCTTCGATATCGCTCATCTTGCCCTTGCCCTCGGTGATGTTCTTGAGGATCTCATTCATGCGGGTCGTGCCCTCGCGGCAGGGGGTGCACTTGCCGCAGGATTCCTCGCAGATGAAGTTCATGAAGAACTGGGCGATGTTGACCATGCAGCTGTCCTCGTCCATGCGAAGTCCATCGGGAGGTCAAGATGCTCTTCCGTCAGACAGCCGCCGGAGGGGCCGCCGATCTGCACGGCCTTGAACTTCTTGCCGTTCTTGATGCCGCCGCCGATGTCGTAGACGACCTCGCGGAGCGTCGTTCCCATGGGGACTTCGATGAGGCCGGTGTTGACGACGTTGCCGGTCAGGGCAAAGGCCTTCGTGCCGGAGCTGCCCTCGGTGCCGACGGAGCGGAACCAGGCCGCGCCCTTCTTGATGATGTCAGGGACGTTGGCAAAGGTCTCGACGTTATTAAGACATGTCGGCTTGCCAAACAGGCCCTTGTCCACGCTGCGCGGGGGCTTGGTGCGCGGCATGCCGCGGTTGCCCTCGATGGAGGCGGTCATGGCGGAACCCTCGCCGCAGACGAAGGCGCCGGCGCCTTTGTTGATGTGCATGTGGAAGCTCTTGCCGCTGCCGAGGATATCGTCGCCGATCAGGCCGTATTCCTCCGCCTGGGCAATGGCAATCTGGAGACGGGAGACCGCCAGCGGGTACTCCGCGCGGACATAGATGTAGCCCTCGGTAGAGCCGGTGGCCACGCCCGCGATGATCATGCCCTCGAGGATCTTGTGGGGGTCGCCCTCCATGCAGGAGCGGTCCATAAACGCGCCAGGGTCGCCCTCGTCGCCGTTGCAGACGATGTACTTGACAGGTTCCTCGGTATGCGCCGCGACCTGGGCCCATTTCTTGCCGGTCGGGAAGCCCGCGCCGCCGCGGCCGCGAAGGCCGGAGTCGGAGATCTCCTGAATGACCTCTTCCCCGCTCATCTCAAACAGGGCCTTGACCAGCGCCGCGTAGCCGCCGATGGAGAAGTATTCCTCAATGCTCTCGGCGTCGATGTGACCGCAGTGCTCCAGCACGCGGCGGGTCTGTTTCTTGTAGAAGGGGATATCCTCCTGCCGTTTGTAGAGCTGGCCGTTCTGCTTGTAGCCCAGGCGCTCGATAAACTCGCCGCCCAGGATGGTCTTCTCCACAATCTCTTTCACGTCTTCGGCGTGAACCTTGGTATAGAGCCAGCCTTCCGGCTCGATACGCACCAGGGGGCCCATCTCGCAGAAGCCGTGGCAGCCGGACTTCTTGATGCCGGTGGAGTCGCCGCCGCAGCTGTCGTTGAGCGAAAGCTCATAAGCGGCGCCGTGCTCGGCCATCTGCTTTTTCAGTTCCTCGTACACGGCGAGGTTTCCGCCCGCCGCGCAGCCGGTGCCGCAGCAGACAAGCACCTTGCGCTTCTCATGGTCGCGCGCCTGGACGTACTTTTCCTGCAGGGCGCGGAACTCTTCCAGATTCTTGATCTTTTCACGCATGGCTTCAGGCCTCCTCTCTGAGCTTCTCGACCAATGCCCTGGCCTTCTCCGGGGTCATGGCGGCGTGGACGGTATCGTTGACCATGACGACGGGGCTGAGGCCGCAGGCGCCGAGACATGAGACGATCTCCAGTGTGAAGAGGCCGTCGTCGGAGTTGGGCTTGTGCTCGTTCGTGCCGGTCGCGTCATAGAGCGCCTGGAGCACATTGCTGCTCTTGCGCACATGGCACGCCGTACCGCGGCAGACCTTCATGACATACTTGCCCTTGGCGTCCAGAGAGAAATTGCCGTAGAAGGTCGCGACGCCGTAAAGCTTCGACTCACTCATGCCGACCTTTTTGGCGATGTACTCCAGCGCCTCCTGCGGGAGATAACGGTACTTCTCCTGCACATCCTGCATAATCGCTATGATCTTCGCCTTGTCGCCGCCGTATTTTTCCAGAACGGAATCAACAAACCCGAAATCAACGGTTTCCAAAGTGATCGCATCCTTTCGTTTTGTGGTCAGAGTGCTTTGATAATTTTCTAACACTCATTCTTTGGTATTATACCGTATTATCTTCAAACATGCAAGCGCTTTTTACAATTTCGGGCATCATATCCATACATCCGTGATTTGCCGGGAACGGCCTGTCAACAATTGAGACTTGACTTTTTGCGGCGATCGGGTAGAATAAAGCCGTCCGATCCGTGAGAAACTCTTGCGGAGAGGCGGGATCATTCAACTGACGCCGAAAGAGTGCTTGAGGCGGAAGGCCGCATAAATGCGTATCTTACGCTCTGTTGCCATGCCTTCCGGCATGGTTTTTTGTTTTTTTCGGCGGAAAGGAGCAATATGGAAACACGCATCGCCGCCGTCTCCATTTTGGTGGAAGGCCCGGAATCGGTGGAGACTATCAACGGCATCCTGCACGACTACGCCCCCTACATTCTCGGCAGGCTCGGCATCCCCTACCGGGAGAAGGGCCTGAATGTGATCTGCCTGGTGCTGGACGCGCCCATGGACGTGATCAACGCCCTGTCGGGGAAGCTCGGCAAGCTTCCCGGCGTGAGCGCCAAGGCCGTCACCCCAAAAAGCGCAAAATAATGAAAGGACTGAATTGACATGAAAAAGAATCTTCTCACCATCTCCCTCTCCCTGCTGCTGTGCCTGTGCCTCATGGCCGGCTGCGGCAGCGTCTTCGCGGACGAAGCCGTTGACGCTTCGCTGCCCGTGCGCGTGTATACCCTCAACGGCACCACCGGCTTCGGCATGGCAGGGCTCATCCACGCCGCAGACGAAGGAAAGGCTGCGCTCAACTACAGCTTCTCCGTAGAATCTGATCCCTCCGTCGTCACCGCCGCGCTGGTAAGCGGCGACTGCGACATCGCCGCCCTCCCCACCAACGCCGCCGCGGCGCTGTACAACAAGACCGAGGGCAAGGTGCAGGTGCTGGCGCTCAATACCCGCGGCGTCCTGTATCTCCTGACCGACGGCAGCGAAAAGATCGAGAGCATTGCCGATCTCGCCGGGAAGACCGTCTATGCCCCGGCACAGAACCCCAGCTTCATTCTCCAGGCGCTGTGCAAGGCTAACAACATCGATGTGACGATTGACAACAGCTACGCCCAGCCCGCGGAGCTCAACGCCGCCGTCGCGGCGGGCGAGGTCAAATCAGCCGTGCTGCCCGAGCCGATGGTCACCGTCGCCCGCAGCCAGAACCCGGCGCTCTCTGTCGCGCTTGATCTCACCAGGGAGTGGGACAAGGTCATGGAAAAGGGCAGCCTGGTACAGGGCTGCATCGCGGTGCGGCGTGACTTTGCCGAAGCGCATCCCGCGGAGCTTGCAAAGTTCCTGGCGGAGTATGAGGCCTCCGTCAGGCTTCTGAGCGAGGACGTGCAGGCCGCCGCCGAGAAGATCGAGGCCGCCGGCATCTTTGCCAAGGCCCCCGTCGCCGCGAAGGCCATCCCCAACTGCAACATCTGCTTCGTTACCGGGGAGGACATGCAGCGCGAGCTCGGCGCTTTTCTGCAGGCCATGTTTGAGACCGCCCCGCAGTCCATCGGCGGCAAGGTTCCCGCCGATGACTTCTACTGCATTCTGAAATGAGTCCCGCCGTCCGCAAAATCCTACGGACGCTCGCGGTGCTTCTGTTCTGGCTGCTGGTCTGGGCGATCGCGGCCGCGGCGGTGGGGCAGGAACTGCTCCTGCCCTCCCCCGCCCAGGTGGCGCAGGAACTCATCCGCCTTGCCCGGACGGGCGATTTCTGGCTGACGGTCGGCAGGAGCGTGCTGCGCGTACTGACCGGAACCCTGAGTGCGGTCGTACTCGGCGTGGGTCTTGCATTCCTGACGCACAGAAGCGCGGTGATGGAGGCGCTCTTCAGCCCGGTCATGACGCTGGTGAAGTCCACGCCCGTGGCCTCCTTCATTATCCTCGCGCTGGTCTGGCTGGGGCGGAGCGTCGTCCCGGTGTTTATCAGCACGCTCATGGTGCTGCCGGTGGTGTGGGCCAATGTCTCCGCCGGGCTCAAAGGGGTCGACCCCCGGCTTCTGGAGCTTGCGCAGGTCTATCGTCTGCCGCGCGGACGGGTGCTGCGCCGGATCACCTGGCCCTCGGTGCTGCCGCATCTGCGCGCGGCGCTGCGCTCCGCTTTGGGGCTGGGCTGGAAGGCCGGGATCGCTGCCGAGGTGCTGACCGTGCCGCCTTATTCCATCGGCAAGCGCATCTATGAGGCCAAGCTCTATCTCGAGACCACCGAGCTCTTCGCCTGGACCGCCGCGGTGATCCTGGTGAGCCTGCTCATTGAAAATCTGCTGCTGCGGCTGACGGACAGCTTCGGCAGGAAGGACGGCGTGCATGCTTGA
>CADAPH010000033.1:4740-22712 GCA_902789745.1 Oscillospiraceae bacterium
GCCTGGACCGCCGCGGTGATCCTGGTGAGCCTGCTCATTGAAAATCTGCTGCTGCGGCTGACGGACAGCTTCGGCAGGAAGGACGGCGTGCATGCTTGAATTGAAGGATATCACCCTGCGGTTTGAACAGAAGACGGTGCTCGACAAATGCAGCCTCCGCTTGCATCCCGGGGAGCGGATCGCCCTCATGGGGCCGTCCGGCTGCGGTAAAACCTCGCTCCTGCGGGTGGCACTGGGGCTACAGATGCCGGACAGCGGCTCGGTAAGCTGCACCTTTCAAAGCGTCGCCGCCGTCTTTCAGGAGCCGCGCCTGCTCCCCTGGCGCACGGCGACAGAGAATGTCAACCTCGTCCTCTCGGACAGGGCGGAGACCATGCCGGAAGCGCTGAATTGGCTTGACAAGCTGGAACTCTCCGACGCGCAGGCACTCTATCCCGCGGAGCTCTCCGGCGGGATGCAGCAGCGGCTTTCGATCGCGCGGGCGCTGGCCTCGAGGCCGACGCTGCTGGTGATGGACGAGCCCTTCAAGGCCATGGACGACAAGCTGAACGAGCGCGTGATCCGGGCAGTGGCTGCATCCGTCGGCGGCGCGGCGCTCCTGCTGGTTACGCACAGCGAGGCGGAGGCGCGCGCCCTCGGCTGCCGCGTCCTGCGATATGAGAACGGAAAGTTTCTATACTAATCAACCCGTTGGATCGGCGGAGTCCTTCCGCCCGTCCGACGGGTTCTCTGTTTTCTCCGGCGGCTTGTCAGTACCGTGAACACCCACCCGCATATATAGGATGAACAAAAACAGATATGTGAAATTGTTGAACTATCACAAAGTTTTTCAAATCCTTGAATTGTTTTCAGTAAGCACTTGCGTTTTTCTGAAATAATGAGTAAAATTAAATCAGCGTAAACGATTAAGTAAGAGTTGTGATCGGGCAGTTTCCGTAAAGGGGCGTTCCAAAATGAATCGGGAAAAAGCAAGAAAACTGGCTGAGGCGCTGGTCTCGCGTATGACGGTTGAGGAGCGCGCCTCGCAGCTCCGTTTTGACGCGCCCGCGATCGAACGGCTCGGCGTCCCCGCTTACAACTGGTGGAACGAGGCTCTGCACGGTCTCGCCCGCGGCGGCACCGCGACGAGCTTCCCCCAGGCCATCGGCATGGCGGCGATGTTTGACGACGAGCTGCTGGAAAAGATCGCCGCGGCCATCTCCACCGAGGCCCGCGCGAAATACAACGCATATTCCGCCGAGGGCGATCGGGACATCTATCACGGGCTCACCATGTGGTCCCCGAATATCAATATCTTCCGCGATCCCCGCTGGGGGCGCGGTCATGAGACCTACGGAGAGGATCCCTATCTGACCGCGCGGCTTGGCAAAGCCTTTGTGCGCGGTCTGCAGGGGGACGGCGAAACCCTGCGCACGGCGGCCTGCGCCAAGCACTTTGCGGTGCACAGCGGGCCGGAGGCGCTGCGCCATCACTTCAACGCCGTCGCATCTGAGAAGGATCTGGAAGAGACCTACCTGCCCGCCTTTCGGGCACTGGTGCAGGAGGCGAAGGTCGAGGCCGTGATGGGCGCGTATAACCGTACGAACGGCGAACCCTGCTGCGCAAGCGATATGCTGATGAACAAGCTGCGCGGCGAATGGGGCTTTGAAGGACATTTCGTCTCGGACTGCTGGGCGATCCGGGATTTTCACGAAAACCACAAGGTCACCTCGAAGCCGACCGAATCGGTCACCAAGGCGCTGAAGGCGGGCTGCGATCTCAACTGCGGCTGTACCTATCAGCACATCATGGCGGCCTATGAGCAGGGCATGATCACGGAGGAGGACATTACCCGCTGCGCCGTGCGTCTGTTCACCACGCGCTGTCTGCTGGGTACACTCGGCGAAGGCGGCAGCGAATACGATTCCGTTCCCTACACTGTCGTCGAATGCGAGGAGCATCTTGCCCTTGCGCGGAAAGCGGCACTGGAATCCTGCGTGCTGCTCAAGAACAACGGGCTTTTGCCGCTGGACACGGAACGCTGCGGGACGCTCGGCGTCATCGGGCCGAACGCGAACAACCGCACGGCGCTCATCGGCAACTACCACGGCACCGCCTCCCGCTATGTCACCGTGCTGGAGGGGATTCAGGATCTCACCGCCGGGAAGTGCCGCGTGCTCTACTCCGAAGGTAGTTCGCTTGGCAAGGATCGCGTGGAGCCGCTGGCGCAGCCGGACGACCGCATCGCCGAGGCCGTCACGGTCGCGAAGACAAGCGACACAGTGATCCTCGTCCTCGGTCTGGACGAGACGCTGGAGGGCGAAGAGGGTGACACCGGCAACAGCTATTTCTCCGGCGACAAGGAGGATCTGCTTCTCCCCGCGGGGCAGCGCGTTTTACTGGAGCGTGTGCTTGCCGTCGGCAAACCCACTGTCGTTGTTCTCATGGCGGGCAGCTCCATTGATCTTAGCAAAGCGCAGGAGAATGCCGACGCCATCCTGCTGACCTGGTATCCGGGCGCGGGCGGCGGCAGAGAGGTCGCCGAGCTCCTGTTCGGCAAGGCCTCCCCTTCCGGCAAGCTGCCGGTCACCTTCTATACCAATTCCTCGCTTTCGGAGATGCCGGATTTTACGGACTATTCCATGAAGGGGCGCACCTATCGCTATTACAAAGGCAAGCCGCTCTACCCCTTCGGCTACGGTCTGAGCTATGCAAAGTGCGAGGTCTCCGGGCTCGAGGCCGACCGCGAAAGCGCAAAAGTCCGCGTCCGCAATACCGGGACACGCGGCACGGACGAAGTCGTTGAGCTCTATCTTCACGACGAGCGCTCCCCCTTCGCCGCGCCGAACCCGATCCTCTGCGGCTTTCGGCGCATCCATCTCGAAGCCGGGGAGGAAGCGGTCGTACAGCTTGCGATTCACCCCGACGCCTTCAGCGTTGTGGACGATGAAGGGAATCGCGTCCCCGGCAGCGGGAACTGGACGCTCTACGCGGGCTTCGGCGGGCCGGATCGGCGCACCGAAGAGCTTACGGGCCGCAAAGCCCTGTCGGTTTCTCTGAGCAAATAAGCCCGGCCCTGCTTTTCTATGGAAGACTTTGGCAGGTCTGCTTCTCTGCCCCCCTGGACAATGGGCACGGCAGTACTGTCCTAAATCTTAATACATTTTATTAAACAGGAGGATTATCATGAAAAAGGTTCTTGCAATCGCGCTTGCCCTGTGCATGGTCTTCACCCTCGTTCCCGCCGCATTCGCCGCGGGGCTCCCCACGGACGAAGATATCACCCTGACCATGTGGTGCATCGCCACTGAGAGCGACGCCAACCGTCCCGCCTACGAGAAAGCCGTCGCGGAGTTTGAGGCCGCGCATCCCAACATCAAGATCGAGTGGGAAGCCTTTGAGAACCAGTCCTACAAGACCAAGATCAAGGCTGCCATGAGCGATCCCGACACCCTGCCCGATATCTTCTTCACCTGGTCCGGCGCCTTCCTCGGCGACTTTGCCGACGCCGGTACGGCCTACTGCGTCGACGAGGCCTACAAGCCCTTCGCCGATCAGCTTCCCGAGGTCATGCTCCAGAACTCCACCTATAACGGACATCACTACGCAATTCCTCTGACCTACAACATCGTCGCCCTCTTTGCCAACATGGACAAGCTGGCCGAGGTCGGCTGGGATCATGTCCCCGAGACTTACGAGGATCTGACCGCCTGCTGCGACGCCCTCAAGGCCAAGGGCATCATCCCCTTCGGCTGCGCCGGCAAGGAGACTTGGTGCGTCACCGAGTACCTTGAGCCTATCATTGAGAAGACCATCGGCTACGAAGAGCTCGGCAAGATCTTCGCGGGCCAGGCTACCTGGAATGATCCCGCCATCGCCACCGCCGTCGACACTTTCCAGGATATGATCAACAAGGAATACTTTGATCCCGCCGGTATCGCCCTCGGCAACGACGAGGTCAAGGCCAACTTCCTCGCCGGCAAGACCGCCTTCTATCAGAACGGCTCCTGGAACTGCGGCGAGGTCAATGACGCTGGCTTCAAGGCCGCCGTCGCCCTCTTCCCCGTCATGGATCCCGCGAAGGCCACCTACGGTCAGGTCATCGGCGGCCCGTCCGATTCTCTGGCTGTCTCCGCTTACTGCAAGAATCCTGAGCTTGCCGCTGCCGCCGCTTTCGAGCTCGGCAAGGCCATCTGCCACTACGGCTATCTGGCCGGCTCCGGTCTGCCCGCCTGGACGCCCGACTATGACACCAGCGCCGTGAAGCCCATCGTCGCCGCTGTTGCCGACATCGTCGCCGCCTCCGACGGCATGGTTCTCTTCGGCGATACCGCCATGAGCGCCGACCCGGCCAACACCTACCTCGACTACGTCTCCCAGGTTTACGGCTGCGACATCGACGGCGCGGGCTTTGTCGAAGGTCTGACTGCCGACCTCGGCTGATTACCATTGCTTCATACTGTTCATCACAAGGCATAATGCAAAGGCGGCCCTCTTCAGACTGTCCAGGGATCTGGGGGGACCGCCTCCCCTTATACAGGAAGGAAGCTTTCAATGCACAAAATATACAGCAACAAATTACATATTCTGATCTTTCTGCTGCCGGCGCTGATTCTTTTCTGCGGCGTGCTGATCGCGCCGATCGGGGCGTCCGTCTATTACAGCTTCTTTGACTGGAAGGGCATCGGGGCCAAAACCTTCATCGGCCTTTCCAATTACAAGGAGCTCTTTACCAGCAATTCCATCGGCTTCATGAAGGCGCTGCGCAACTCTCTCCTGCTTGCGGCGCTCTCCGTCTTTCTTCAGCTCCCCCTCGCACTCGGCCTGGCGCTGACGCTGGGCAAGAACATCAAGGGCGAGCGCATGTTCCTCTCGGTCTACTTTATGCCGGTGCTGATCTCCACCGTGGTCATCGGCCAGCTCTGGCTCAAGATCTACAACCCGGATTACGGCATTCTGAACGTCTTTCTGAGAAAGATCGGCCTTGAGAGCTGGACGAGGATCTGGCTCGGCGACAAGAATACCGCGCTCGGCGCCGTGTTTGTGCCGACGCTGTGGCAATATGTGGGCTACCACATGCTGCTTTTGTACGCGGGCGTCAAGAGCGTGCCGATGGAACTGCGCGAGGCGGCCATGCTCGACGGGGCGACGGACGCGCAGGTCAACCGCTACATCGTGCTTCCGTATATCAAGCCCATTCTCCGCATCAGCGTGATCTTCGCCGTGACCGGCTCCCTCAAGTCCTTCGACCTGATTTACGTTTTGACAAACGGCGGGCCGAGGCATGCGACCGAGGTGCCGAGCACCCTGATGATCAACATGCTGTTCCTGCGAAACCGATACGGCATGGGCAGTACGATCGCCGTCATGCTGATTATTCTCTGCTTTGGCTTTGCGCTTTTGATCAGCGCGATGTTCCGAGAGGAGGGATAATTCATGAATAATATGAGCAAGGGCGCAAGAATCGTTATTTATATCGGCCTCATTTTCTGGATGCTGGTCAACCTCTTCCCGGTCTACTGGATGTTCACCTTCTCCCTGAAGAACAACGCGGAGATCTTCGGTGACAATGTGGTCGGCCTGCCGAAGCACTGGCTGTGGTCGAACTATACCAGCGCGCTGAAAACCGGCCATATCGGGGTCTACTTCCTCAACAGCACCATCGTCGCGGTCGCCACGATCCTCATCACCCTGGCCGTCGCGCTGATGGCGACCTTTGCGCTGACGCGGCTGATCTGGAAGCGGCGCAAGACGCTTAACAAGTTCTTTATGCTCGGCCTCACGATCCCGATCCACGCCTCCATTGTGCCGGTCTATGTGACGTTGTCCCGGCTTCACCTGCTCAACACCTACTGGGCGCTCATCATCCCCTACTCCGCGTTCTCGCTGTCGATGGCCATTCTGGTCTGTACGGGCTTCATGAACGAGATCCCGCGGGAACTGGACGAGTCCGCCTGCATCGACGGCTGCAGCATCTGGGGCATCTTCTTCCGGATCATCGTCCCGCTCATGAAACCCGCTGTGGCGACGGTGGGCATTTACACCTTCCTGCAGTGCTGGAACGAGCTGATGTTCGCCAATATCTTCATCAGCAAGTCGTCGCTCAAGACCCTGCCCGTCGGCATTCAGGCCCTCTCCGGCCAGTATACGACCGAGTGGGGTCCCATCGGCGCGGCGCTGTGCCTCGCGACCTTCCCGACGCTGATCCTCTATATCTTCCTGAGCAGAAAGATTCAGGAGAGCTTCATCGCCGGCGCGGTCAAGGGATAGCTCTGTGATTGACACAAGCGGCAGGAAAATGTCTTCCGTGAGCAGGACAATCCGCATGAAAGAGGAAACCTTTGACCGGATCAACGAAATCAATCGGAAAACAGGCGTCTCCTTCAACAGAATTGTCAATCAGTGCATGGAATACGCACTGGCGCATTATGAGAAACAGGAAGAGTAAAATAAATATCAGTTCAGCCCGCCTCGGGAACACTGTCCCGGAGGCGGGTTTCCTATGTTCGGGCTATGATCCTATATACAAGAAACAGTTTTTGATGGAAACGGCTGCGCATTTATGGTATACTGTCTCTGTTCATATTTTTGAATGGCGGTGAATGCAGATGACGAAAACGAGAAAAGCCCGGCGGGCTTCCCTGGTCCGTCGGGTGAATAACCTGATCTTCGCGATCACATTTATCGTATTGCTGCTGATGGTGGCGATCTGCGACAGCGATTACCGGAAAGCTGTCCTGACGCCGTACACGCGAAAATTGGCCGCTCTTGAAGCTCACCCGGAGGAATACACGCCCTATGTGGAGCATTTCGCGAAGTATTTTGGGACGGAGGAGCTGCAAAACGCAAAAGCGTCCCTCGGCACGGAGAATGATTATTTCATAGACTGGATGGATGAGCAGCCCTCTTTCACCGACAATTCTTCCGGGTTTGGCAGAGACAGTCTGTTCTTCGACTGGATAGCTGCCGATCTGACCCTGGAAGAGGTCATGCTTCCCGTCGATCTGGATGAGGCCTGCGTTGAGGTTCAGAAGGGTCAGACCGTGTATCGGATCTTGCACGAAACAAAGGAGACCGGCCACTATACCCCGAATGAAGAGTTCGGGCTTGAGGAAACGTTTCTGGATCAGCCGGCGGAAAAATTCAGTTCCCCGACCATGGTAAAGATCGGCAATTCGTACAAGCTTGTCCGCTGCGCGGTGATCCCGTGCAACGGCGGCGAAGGCCGCCTGTGGATGGCCTACGACATGACCGAGCATGTCGTGCAGCACGGAAGCTTCCTGATGAGAAGCATCCTGTATATGATCGTCCTGGCAGTCGCGGCGTCCGCGATCAGCGTCGTGCTGATGAAGCGCTGTGTGACGGAGCCGGTGCGCAGACTGGCGCAGGCCGCGACAGATTTCGTGCCCGATGAGGACGGGCGCTATTCGCCCGACAAGATCAGCAAAGTGATAATCCCCTCCGAAAATGAGATCGGCGATCTGAGCCGGGAGATCCGATCCATGCAGGGAAGGATCGTGGACAACACCGAAAACCTCACCCGTATGGCAGCAGAAAAGGAGCGCATCCATACGGAGCTGAGCATGGCGACCCGTATTCAGGAGAGCATGCTGCCGAACATCTTTCCCCCCTACCCGGACAGACCGGAGTTTGATCTGTTCGCCTCCATGAGACCTGCCAAAGAGGTCGGCGGCGATTTCTACGACTTCTTCCTGATCGACGAGAACCATCTGGCGCTGGTGATGGCGGACGTGAGCGGGAAGGGCGTACCCGGCGCGCTGTTCATGATGGTCTCCAAGGCGATCCTCAAAAACAACGCCATGGTGGGCAAATCTGTCGGAGAGATCCTCTCCATGACGAACGATCTGATCTGTGCCAACAACAAAATGGAGATGTTTGTCACTGTCTGGTTCGGAATTCTGGAGATCTCCACCGGAAAGATCACCGCGGCAAACGCCGGGCACGAATACCCGGTGCTGACCCAAAACGGCGTTTTTACGCTGCTCAAGGACAAGCACAGCTTCATCATCGGCGGCATGGAAGGCGCAAGATACAAGGAGTATGAGATTTGCCTGAAGCCGGGCGACAGGCTGTTTCTCTACACCGACGGCGTACCGGAGGCGACGGATGCGGAGAACAACATGTTCGGTACGGATCGGACGCTTGACGCGCTCAACACGGAGCCTGACGCTTCGCCCGAAAGAATCCTGGAAAACGTCAGGAAAGCCGTGGACGTTTTTGTCAGCGGCGCGGAGCAGTTTGACGATATGACCATGCTGTGCCTGGAATACAAGGGGCCGACAGGCTGATCCCGCTTTTATAAAAAGGGTAAAAACCGTGAGCCCCTTCCCTGCGAGAACAGCCTCATAGACCTCCGGCGGGACGGGGACAGCCTCGCCGGTCCGTGGGCTCAGATCGACACGCAGGATCTTGCCCATAAAAGAAGTCATCTGCTGCAATCTCCGTTTTCTTTCTTTTCAAGCCGCTTGACAAAGCGCTTCAACGCAATATAAAGCAGCAGGCATACTGCCCATTGTACACAGGCGGTATGCTTGCTGCTTTTTCCGTCTTGCGGCGCCTTATTCCGTGATCGCCCAAACCCGGGCGGGCAGGCCGGTCGCGCCTTCAAAGCGCGGCCAGGCGGCGAACAGGATCGCCCCGGCGGGTGCGACCTGATCCAGATTGCACAGCACCTCGATCTGCAGCTTGCCCTTGGAGAGGACATAGCGCTCGCACGCAAGATCGCCGGCCTTTGCCGCTTCCGCCGACGCGTCCGTATCCAGCGCCTCATGTCCGTTGGCGGCGGCATTGCGCACTTCATAGATGTATTTGAGCGCATCCAGCGACCAGCCGGGGAAGTTCTCGCTTCCGTCCTCGGCGATGCCGGAAAGGGCGTCCATATCGGGCCAATGCTTCGACCAGTCCGTTCTCAGGGCAACGAACGCGCCGTCGGGGATGGCGCCGTATTTGGCCTCATAAGCCTTGATATCATCCACGGTGACGGCATAGTGCGGATCCTGCGCCACTTTGTCCGTGATATCGATCACGCACAGCGGGTACATCATATTGTCCACGCCGAAGTCCTCGGACAGCGGCGCGTCCTTGATAAAGTGGCCGGGGAAGTCGATATGCGTGCCGAACTGACCGGGGAATTGGAAGGTCTGGATCAGGCACTCCAGCATGGGATTGCCCCAGTCAAAGACCGTCGTGCAGAGCTTCACAGAACCCTCGGGGATTCCGGCCCAGAACGGGCTGTTGTTATTCAGCGAATGCGAAAGCTCGACAACGCGGTATTTCTTTAATTCGTCCAAAGTATTCCAGAGTTTATACATGTGCAGTGCCTCCCTGTCAATGATTGCCGATCCGGTTTTCTCTTCGGCAACGTTATGATACCACACAACCGTGTGGGATGTCTACTGGGTTTCATGTCTGATCCGGGCTCCAGGTCGATCAGGGCAAGCCGCTCCCCGTTTTCCCGGTGTGAGACGCGCCGGTTATCAGGATGCTCCTGTACGCTTCCCTC
Source organism: Oscillospiraceae bacterium (assembly GCA_902789745.1). Lineage (GTDB taxonomy): Bacteria > Bacillota > Clostridia > Oscillospirales > Oscillospiraceae > Limivicinus. The sequence goes on from CADAPH010000033.1 coordinate 14,243, forward strand.
TTTTCTTTGCCGCGGCAGCCGGGATTTGATTTATCACTCCCGAACGTCAGCGCCGCACGAAGGAATCCAGCTCCCGCTGCAGGAGGCGAAATACATTCGCGACCAGATACCCGTCGGCAATCGCGTGATTCAGGCGGACGGTGACCGGCATGAGCAGTCTGCCGTTTTCCTCGCGATATCTCCCCCAGTTGACAATGGGCGCGAAAAACAGGAAGCCGTCCGGCAGCTCAAGGTTCATCGAGTCATAAGAAAGCCAGGAGATATATGACGCGTCGAACCAGTTGGGGTGATTTGCCATATCCAGCCCGTATTCCCGCGTCTTCTTCGCTTCCTCCAGATCCTTCAGGGCGTTTTCGTAAAACGTGTCGTAATCCGCGCAGTATGTCGTGTACACGGGGCTGCACGTCTCGGTATCTTCGTGGAAGACGTACTGCGTGGGGTTGATCACATCATAGCAGATCAGCTCGTCAGTCTGCCACAGGTAGCCCATCCTGTAATCTTCTCTGGAATTCAGAACCTTCGACAGGATATAGAGAAAATTGATGTAGAACTTTCTCCCTGTTTTTTTGGAATATGCCGCAAGCTCCGTCACATCGATGCGCGCCGTCATGGATGTGGAGCATTTGCAGTCCTCGGAGAAGTGCCGGAACACCCCTTTCCGATAGTACGTCTCCCGGTCAATCACCTTATAATTCATTCGTTTTTTCCTCACTTGTGGTGGATTAACGCTTATCATAAACGGGCTTTGCCTGAAACAGGCCGTGCCGGTTGCAGTATGCGTACAGCCTGGAAACCCGGTCGATCTTGAATCTCGCCCCGGCGTTTCCCTCGGGATAGAGCTTTACGAACTGTACCCCCTGATCGGAGACCGCGGCGAGGAAAGAGATATAGTGATCTCTTGTCATCGGATGGTCAAGCGTGACATAGTACTCGTCCTCCACGATCTCCGTGCGGATGAGATGCTCATCGTCCGCGGGCTCGGGATCGCTCGGCGGCAGCGTGACGCCGCAGCAGCTCACGACCGCTTCACCGATCGTCTGGATCACATTGCCGCAGACCGGGCAGATATAGAACTGCACCCTGCCCATATCGGCGGCACGGTTCCGGTTGCGGATATCCTCGCCGGACAGCAGCTCGATCACGGAAATATCCAGGGCCCCGGCCAGCGGCTCCAGCAGGCTGATATCCGGGAAGCCCTGACCGGTCTCCCATTTGCTCACGGCCTTGCCGCTGACAAAAATCTTCTCCGCAAGCTCTTCCTGCGTCATCTTTTTATTTTCACGCAGTTTTCTTATCACAGCTCCGGTAATATATCTGTTCATATGACTCGCCTCCTTGTGCTGTCATCCTATCATACAGAAAGGCGGAAAGCTACCTACGCTTCGTGGAGCGACGCATGCGGCATACACAGTATATCAGGGAAACCGCGCCCGGGCAAGCGAAACGTCACAGGCGGCATCGGGTAAGTCTCCGGAACTACCTGCCTCTTAGACTTTTCGGGGCCTGTTTTTGGGAAATATTTCTTGCAATCATCTTGAACCAGTTGTATAATTACAAAATATAGAAGTATAGCAATCGATCCTTTTTGGCAACATATGGATGCTGCCGACCGTACCCGGGGAGATGATTATTTGAAAGAGAGTATGGAGACGAAAGTCCGGGACATACCGGCAAGTACGCTCCTTACAACGGCAGAGATCATTATGGCGATCCTGCTTTTTCTCAACGTCTGGCTTGTGTTTGCGGTCAACAAAGAAAGCAACGAGCTGTCCGATACGATGCAGAACTCCGGCCTGTATCTGGAAGAGATTTCGTCTTTGCAGGTGGGGGCCAACACCCTCTCCGAGACGGCAAGCATCTTTATCCAGACGCCGGTTGATTCTGACGGAAGCACCAGATTCGGTCCGCTGATGACGTATGTCGAGGAGCTTGGGAGAGACCGCCGCCCCCAGCAGATTGCGGAGCGCTTCCGCAGCTACGACGTGGCGGACGAGGTGAAGCAGATTGTCGATCATGCCGCCGAAACGACGTCGACCATGTTCGAGACGCAGACGCATGCCATCGCGCTGATGCGCTCCGTCCATCCGCTCCCCCCGATTCCGGCGCTGTCCGCCGTTCCGGACGTGCCGCTGACGGAGGAGGAACTGGGTATGGCGCCGGAGGAGCGCGAGGCGCTTTCCAGACAACTTATGCTCAGCGGGGACTATTCTCTTATGAAATCCTCCCTCGCGGAGGATATGCGCAACGCCAACCGCATCATCCAGCAGAATTATTCCCACAGAGCCGCGAAGACCAGAGAGGACGTCGCAAGGCTGCGCGTTCTGCAATGGATCGTCATCGTCTGCATCGCAGCCACCGTGCTGTGCACCTTTGCGATGCTGCGTCTCTGGATCGTCAAGCCGCTGCGTCTCCACGCGGCGGAGATCAGCCGGGACGAGAGCATGAAGCCGATCAGCAAGATTCGGGAAATGCGGATACTGGCCAACGCTTACAACGCGCTGCTCAAGCGCCGCGACAAGCTGGAAGCCATCCTGCGCTCCGCCGCGGAGACCGATGCGCTCACCGGTCTGCCCAACCGCTACAGTATGGAACGCTGCGCCCTCGAGCTTGAGGAGGACAGCGGCTCCATCGCCGTTCTGGTGTTTGACGCGAACTTCCTCAAGAAGGTAAACGACACCGAGGGGCATCTTGCGGGCGACAAGCTGATCCGTACCGCCGCCGGCTGTATCCGTGAGTGCTTTTCCGCAGAGGGCGGCGACAACTGCTTCCGCATCGGCGGAGATGAGTTCTGCGCCATTTTGCGCCACTGCCGCAGAGCGGACGTCAAGGAGCGCCTCGACCGCTTCGAGCAAGCGCTCAAGCGGGAGAATATCAGCGTCTCGGTGGGCAGCGCCTGGTCGGAAAAGCTTGGCGAGGGAAGCTTCAGGCGGCTGCTGGGCGAGGCGGACGAACGCATGTACGCGAAGAAAAAGAAGATCCACGAAGCCAGAGGCTGAACTGTTCAAAGAGTCCGCTTTAAGTTGACAGGGTGACAACATGAAAACGGTGATTCATTTTTCAACTTACTCTCCGGCTGGCGATATCGTCGTCACGGCGGTCTGCCTTGTGATGATCGTGCTTGCCTATTATTCCAACATAAGCCGGAACCGGGGCTTCAAGCTGTTCATAACGTTGGTCTGCCTGCTGCTCGCCACGGCCTGGGCCGATATCTCGTTTTACGCGCTCGCCCCAGCGCCGGCGTACCAGGTACCGGCAAACTGGATGCGCTGTATTTTCCATTCGCTGCTGCTGTCGATTTTTGTCTATTATATCGCCTATATCTGCGAAGTGACCCGGTATAAGAAGCAGCGGATCTTCCTTCTGGCGGCAAATCTGCTCTTCGCCGCCGCCATGACGGCGGATATCATCGTGACTGCCCAGGGTCCCACCTTCTTCGCCGACGAGACGGGGATTCAGTTTGTCCGCCGCGGCATCTTTATCTATGCCTACCTGGGATATCTGATCCTCTGCGTCGTCCTCGTGGCAAAGGTGCGCAAGCTCCTGTACCGCCGCATCATGCTCGGCTTCTACGGCACAATGTCCATCTCGTTTCTGATCCTGATCCTGCAGGGACTCAGCAATCAGTCCTCCTTCACGGTCGCCTCGCTGCTCCTCCCCATGATCGCCATGATGTATATCCTGCACTCCAATCCCTATGACGCGCAGCTCGGCGCCAACGACGCCCAGGCCATGCAGGACTTTGTGCACTACTGTTATGAGAAGAAACAGGACTTCGTTTTCCTGAGCCTGTACATGAGGGACTTCGACGAGGGCGGGAAAACGATACCCGAGAGCATGCGGGCGGATATCCGGCAGTTCACCTATGCGTCGGCGAAAAAAGCCAGGCTTTTCAAGGTCAGCCGCGGCCATATCGTGATGGCCTTCCTTAAAAAGCACTATCCCGACTGGGAGAAGAAGGTCGAGGAAATCAAGCAGACCTTTTACCCGCTCTATGACCGCTACAACTATGACTACAAGATCGTGATCGGCAGCTCCGTGGAGGAGATCAGCCGAAACAACGAGTATGTCAACTACATCCGCAATATCCACAGAACCATGCCGGAATGCTCTGTCCACCATGTGGGCCCGGAGGATACCACGAGCTTCCGGCAGACCGAGTATATCCTCAAGGAACTGGCGGATATCAACCGGCAGGGAGACCTTGACGACGCGCGCGTACTCGTCTACTGCCAGCCTGTCCTGAATGTCAAAACAGGGGAATATGACACGGCGGAGGCCCTGATGCGCCTGAATCTGAAGGCGCTCGGCATCGTCTATCCCGACCGCTTTATCCATCTGGCGGAGGAACACGGCTATATCCACATGCTGACGGAGATCATTCTCCACAAGACCTGCCGCGCCATCCGGCAGTTCACCGACGACCATTACGCCATCAAGCGCATTTCGGTGAACGTCTCCGTATACGAACTCAAGGACGAAGGCTTCTGCGGCGATATTATCCAAATCATTCAGGACAGCTGCGTCCCCGGCAGCAAGATCGCCATCGAGCTGACCGAGTCCCAGAACGAGGGCGACTTCATGCTGATGAAGCAAAAAATTACCGAGCTCAAGCAATACGGCATCAAGTTCTATCTCGACGATTTCGGTACGGGCTATTCCAATATGGAACGGATCATGGAGCTGCCGTTTGACATCATCAAGTTTGACCGCTCGCTGGTGCTCGCCTCCGGGGCGGAGAAGCGCTCCAGAAAAATGGTGGCAAATCTTGCCGGTATGTTCTCCGATATGGAATTTTACGTGCTTTTTGAGGGCGTCGAAAAGGATACGGACGAGGCGATGTGCATGGGCATGTCGGCCGCCTATCTGCAGGGCTACAAGTATTCAAAGCCTGCGCCGATCATTGAATTGAGACACTACCTGACCAAGTCGTCAGGCGATTGACGGGAAGCCGCCGAGAATGTGCGCTATGACGGAACCCTTCCCCCGCGGCAAACGCCTTCGCCCCAGCGTAGTAATACTATATCAGTACAGATTCAGGCGATTACATGCCATTTACATGGTACGTAATCGCCTGATGTATTTATAATAGTTTTCTTCCGCCGGGGCGTCGAGGATTCCGCCCCCTGCGGTATCGCGTTGGTGCTTGACTTGCAAAGTGTTTTATGTGAAATAACCTGATAAAATATGCATGCATTTTCTCTTGTGATCACACGCCCCAGACGAGCCAGATGAAGGCCGCGCCGACAATCACTGCCGTCAGGGTAAAGGGTACGCCGATGCGCAGGAAGTCGCGGGACGTGACCTCCTCGCCGTTCTTGCGGAGGATGCCGATGGCGGTGATGTTGGCCGAGGCCCCGATGGGCGTCAGGTTGCCGCCGAGCGTCGCGCCCGTCAGCAGACCGAAGTAATAGACCGTGGGATCTACGCCCATAAGCCCGGCGATGCTCTGCACCACGGGCAGCATGGTGGCGACATAGGGGATGTTGTCGATAAAGGCCGACAGCACAACCGACACCGCGACGATCAGGACATAGAGCAGCGTAGGATTGTTGCCCGCCGCCTTGTAGAACAGACCCGCTACCGCGTCGATGACGCCTGCGGCGCGGATGCCCTCAATGACGATGAAGAGGCCGAAGAGCAGGAGCAGCGTGTCCCTGTCCAGCTCCTTCATTGCGCGGGCGAAGGGGCTGGGGGATTTCTCCCGCAGGCTCTGGCGCACAAGGCCGATCACCGCGAACAGCACGCAGGAAAGGCCGCTGCGCAGGCCGTACAGCGTCTTGAGCACGCTTTCCTCCTTCGGCTCCGGCACGAAGGACATGCAGATGAGCATCAGCACGGTGCCGACCATGAGCCAGCTGGGAACCAGGTCGTCGACCACGGTCTCGACTTTGGCATCCACCTTATCCGTGTAGTTGCGGAACAGGAACATCAGCACCAGCAGCGAGGCCAGCGCCCCAAGCTCCGTACTGAAGAAGATGCTGGGCTTGCCCTTGAACCAGAAGAATTCCATGAAATTCATGTTGGCAAAGCCGCCCAGCAGGATACTGGTGGTGTCGCCCACAAGCGTCGCCGCGCCCTGCAGATTGGAGGACACGGATATCGCGATCAGCACCGGCACGGGCGAGATCTTCAGCTTGCGGGAGATGGCAAGGCCGACGGGCGCCACCATCAGAAGCGTCGCCACATTATCGACAAAGGCGCTCACCACCCCGGCAAAAAGGCTCAGCGCCGTGACGGCCCACATGACATTCGGCACCTTTGTCATCATGATCTCCGCGAGGCGGGCGGGCATGCGGCTCTCGATAAAGAGCGTGACGATACACATGGTCGCCGAAATCATCAGCAGCACATTGTAATCCACAGCCGCCAGCGCTGAGAGAGGCGTCATTTTAAAGAAGCCCAGCGCGCCGAGAATCAGCATCACCGCCGCAGAGCCGAGCGCGATCCACGGCCGGTATTTCTGAAAGCTCAGCATGAGCACATAGGTTATGACAAAAACGATCAGGGCAGGAATCAAAAATATCACTCCAAGCAATCATTGATAAAGGATAGAGGTATCGTAGCACAGCGCCGCACAAAAGTCAAAGAAAACCGCGGCGCTGTTTTTTCTTAATGGTAGTAGAAAACTGCGAATAAGCGTGGTAGAATAAGATATATGTTTTATTCCAGGGAGTGATTATTATGGATACTGTCAAGCCCGAATTGAGCGAAATCATGACAGCCGCAAAGCGGCTCAAGCCTATCCTGCACCATACGGAGCTGGATTTGTCCTCCACCTTCTCCCGCATGACCGGCGGGAACATTTATCTCAAGTGCGAGAACCGGCAGAAGACCGGTTCCTTCAAGATCCGCGGGGCGACGAACAAGCTCTCGGCCATGGTTGAACGGGGCGAGCGCCGCCCGGTCGTGGCCTCCTCCGCGGGCAACCACGCCCAGGGGGTAGCCTACGCCGCTTCCGCCTTCGGTATCCCGGCCACCATCGTCATGCCCAAGGCCGCGCCCATCGCAAAAATTCAGGCGACAGAGGGCTACGGCGCAAAGGTGGTGCTTGCGGGCGCGGGCTATGACGAGGCCTATGCCAAGGCCTGCGAGATCTGCGAGAATGAGGACGCCGCCTTTCTGCATCCCTATAACGACCTCGAGGTCATCGCGGGACAGGGTACGCTGGGTCTCGAGATCCTGAGCGATCTTGCGACGGTGGACATCATCGTCGCACCGGCGGGCGGCGGCGGACTGCTGGCGGGTATTGCGGCGGCAGTCAAGCAGATCAACCCGCGCGTAAAAGTCTACGGCGTACAGGCCGAGGGCGCGAACGCCATCGCCCAGAGCTTCCGCGAAAAGCGCCTGATCAGCACCGCGGCAGCCTCCACCATCGCCGACGGTATTGCGGTCAAGCAGCCCGGCGACATCACCGTGGATATCATCAACAGCTTCTGTGACGGCGTGGTGACAGTGTCCGACTCGCAGATCGCCGGGGCGATCCTGCTTCTCATGGAGCGCTGCAAAATGATCGTGGAGCCCGCGGGCGCAACGCCTGTCGCCGCTGTGCTCAACGGCAAAATCGACGTAAAGGGCAAGAACGTGGTCTGCGTCCTCTCCGGCGGCAACATCGATGTGAGCTTTGTGCAGAGCATCATTGAGCGGGGCCTTGCCGCACGTCACCGCCGTATCCGCTTCACGGCGCGGCTGCTGGACAAGCCGGGCAGTCTGGTGCAGATCCTGAGCATCCTCGCCGACAGCGGGGCCAATATTCTCACCATCGAGCACGACAAGCTCGCCGCGGGTCTCAACCCCAACGAGACCAAGGTGCACATTGCCTGTGAGGTCGGCGGCAAAGCCCACGGGCAGGCTGTCCTTGATGAGCTGAAGAATCACGGCTTTGAGGTAAAGCTGGACTAAACAAATCCCCCGCCCGACGGGCGGGGGATTTGTTTGTTATGTAATCCATATTATGTCAATCAATCTCCGGATACAGGGGAAACGCTTTGCAAAGGGCGATAGCCTGTTCCTTCACGGTGGGGACTGCAGCTTCGCCTTCCTCGATCAATCGGGCAATCATGGAGCCGATTTGCCGCATTTCCGCCTCTTTCATGCCGCGGGTGGTGACAGCAGGGCTTCCGAAACGCATGCCGGAGGTTGTGCGGACGCCCTGCGTATCAAAGGGGATGGTGTTCTTGTTGGCGGTGATGTTCGCCATATCGAGAAGTGCCTGCACCTCGGCGCCGGTTCTGCCGCGGCTCATCACGTCGGCCAGCATCAGATGGTTGTCCGTGCCGCCCGAGACAAGACGAATGCCGTGCTTTTGCAGCTCGTCCGCCAGCGCCGCGGCGTTCAGGACGACCTGGTGCTGGTAAGCCTTGAACTCGTCGCTCAGGTCTTCCTTGAAGCAGACGGCTTTGGCTGCGATGATGTGCATAAGCGGGCCGCCCTGCGTACCGGGAAAGACGCCGGAGTCGATCTTTTTTCCAAG
>CADAPH010000034.1 GCA_902789745.1 Oscillospiraceae bacterium
GGCCGCGATGCCGCCGACCATGTGGATCGCGCAGGAGCCCGCGTAGTCGTGAAAGCCCAGTCTGCTCAGCCAGCCGCCGCCCCAGATCCAGTGCGCCTCGATGGGATAGACCACGAGACTGATGACCGCGGAGTAAATGCAGTAGGCGGAGAACTTCGTGCGCTCCGCCATCGCGCCTGAGACGATCGTCGCCGTGGTCGCGCAGAAGACGAGGTTGAAGACAAAGGTGCTTGCGGCGGTGAAGCCCTCGGGCTGCGCGGCGACGAACTCCCTGTAGTGCGTGAACATTGAGAAATCCGGCTTTCCGATGAGGCCGAAGAAGCTGTCCTCGCCCATCATCAGCGAGTAGCCCAGCAGCGAGAACACCACCGTGCCAATGCAGAAATCCATCAGGTTTTTCATGATAATGTTGCCCGCGTTCTTCGCTCTCGTAAAGCCCGTCTCGACCATGGCAAAGCCGGCCTGCATCCAGAACACCAGGGCTGCGCCGATCAGAAACCAAAATTCTACTGTCATGTTTTTCTCCCTCCTTGACTTGTTCCGCCAAGTTTGATACATTGGAGGGCGGTAATGGCGGATTCACGTCCTCCGTTGCCTTTCTGAGGGACAGCCGTAACTTTTCCAGGGTGGCGGCTGTCTCTTTTTTGCGTTTTTCAGGACATCCGCAGATACGCGTCCCGCTCCGCGCCGACGGAAACGTAGCGGATCGGACAGCCCACCGCCTGTTCGATGTACCGTATGTAATCAAGGGCGGGTTGCGGCAGATCCTCGGGACGGCGGCAGGCGCCGATGTCACAGTGAAAACCGGGGAGATAGTCATACACCGGCTTTGCCCGTTTGAGCTCGTCGATGCTTGAAGGGAAGCGCTCCGTGCGTTCGCCGTCGATCTCATAGGCAACGCACACCGGGATTCTCTCCATATAGGACAGCACGTCCAGCTTCGTCAGGGCGAGGAAATCACAGCCCTGCATCTTTACGCCGTAGCGCGAGGCCACGGTAGCGCGAGGCCACGACATCGAAGCCGCCAACGCGTCTCGGTCTGCCGGTCGCCGCGCCGTATTCGGCTCCGGCCTCGCGCAGCAAATGCCCATTCTCCCCAAAGAACTCACAGACAAACGGCCCCTCGCCGACGCAGCTCGAGTACGCCTTCATGATGCCTATGCTCTCGTCGAGCTTTGCGAACGGGATGCCCGCGCCGATCGGGGCGTAGGCCGCGAGGGTGGTGGAGGCGGAGGTGTAGGGGTAGATGCCGAAGTCTATATCCCGCAGCGCGCCGAGCTGGGCTTCAAACAGGACGTTTTTGCCCGCTCTGACCGCCTCGGCCAGATAGTCCGTGGTGTCCCGGATATAAGCCTGGAAGGGCTTGCCAAAGCGCTCGAGCCAGTCCATGAGTTCGTCAGTGGAGACGGGGACATGGCCGTAAGCGCCGGAGATCACAAGATTTTTCCATTCCAGCAGTTCCTCCGCTTTCTGCCGCAGCGTTTCCTCATGCAGCAGATCGCCCATGCGCAGCGTCTTCTTCATATATTTGTCCGCGTAGACCGGGGAAATGCCGCGCCGGGTGGAGCCGAATTTCCGATCCCCCAGTCTGTCCTCCTCCAGACAATCCAGCAGCCGGTGATACGGCAGGCAGATCGTCGCCCTGTCGCTGAGGATCAGGTGCTCCGGGCCGATCTCGATCCCCGCCTCTCTCAGTCTGCCGACCTCTTTTGACAGGTGCTCGAGGTCAATGACGATCCCCGGCCCGAGGACGTTGGCCGTCTCCGGGCGGAGGATACCGGAGGGCAGCAGGTTCATGACAAACTTGCCCTTCTCGTTGACTACGGTGTGCCCCGCGTTGTTGCCGCCCTGATAGCGTACAACGACGTCATAATCCGCGCTCAGAAGGTCGACCATGCGGCCCTTCCCCTCGTCGCCCCAGTTGATTCCGACAATGGATGTGAGCATATTCTCTCCCCCTTATACCCTGATCTCCGCGCTCACGCCGAGGCTTTCTCTGTTTTCCTGCAGCAGGGGCCGAACATCGTCCGCAAGAAAGCGCGCGCACTGTCTTTCCGCCATCCCGATGAAGGAGGCGGGATCCAGCAGCTTTTCCAGCTCCTCCCCGCTCAGGCCGAAGGCGTCGTCCCTGCGGATGCGGTCGATCAGGTCGTTTTCCTTCCCGTATCGCTTCACCTGCTCCGCCGCGGCCATGGCGTGCCGGCGGATGCGCTCATGGAGCGTCTGCCGGTCCGCGCCCTTATGCTCGACGCAGTACATGAGGATATTTTCTGTTGCCAGAAAGGGCAGTTCCTCCCGCAGATGCTTTTCGCAGACCGCCGGATAAACCTGAAGCCCCCGGACAATGTTGATGTACAGATTCAAAATCGCGTCCGTTGCCAGAAACGCCTCGGGGATGGCCAGTCGGCGGTTTGCGGAGTCGTCCAGGCTGCGCTCCAGCCACTGGCTCGCCGCCGTGATCGCGGTATTCTGAACCTCACAGATCACATAGCGGGAGAGAGACGCCATGCGCTCGGCGCGCATGGGGTTAGTTTTATACGCCATGGCCGAGGAACCGACCTGAGAGCTCTCGTGCGGCTCGTCCATTTCCTTGAGATGGCAGAGCAGCCGCAGGTCTCCCGCAAACTTGGACGCGCTCTGGGCGATCCCGCTCAAAGCCTGCAAGACTGCGTAATCCGACTTGCGCGTGTAGGTCTGGCCGCTGACGCTCTGGCAGCGTACAAAGCCGAGGCCCTCCGCAATCTTCTGCTCAAGCCGTGTCACCTTATCCGCGTCGCTGTCAAAAAGGGCCAGAAAGCTCGCGGCAGTGCCGGTCGTGCCCCGGCAGCCCAGCGGCCGGAGCTCGGAAAGCTGAAAGTCCAATTGCCGCAGATCAAACAGCAGATCATTGATCCACAGGCAGGCCCGCTTGCCGACCGTTGTGGGCTGGGCCGCCTGGAAATGCGTCCAGGCGAGCGTCGGGATCCCCCCGGTTTTCTCTGCGAAATCCGCCAGCGCCGCGACCGCGTTCAGCAGGAGACGGCGCAGCAGCAGGAGTCCGTCGCGCATGTTGAGGATATCCGTGTTATCCCCCACATAGCAGCTTGTCGCCCCGAGGTGGATGATCGGACGCGCCGTCGGACAGCAGTCGCCGTAGGCCATGATATGGGCCATCACATCATGGCGGAGCTCATGCTCATAGCGTGCGGCCGCGTCGTAGTCGATATCGTCCAGATGGGCGCGCATCTCGTCAAGCTGCGCATCTGTGATCGGGACACCGAGGCTTTTTTCACTCTCCGCGAGCAGCAGCCACAGGCGCCGCCAGGTGGAGAACTTTCGATCGTCGGAAAAGATACGCTTCATCTCTCCGGACGCGTAGCGTGAACACAGCGGGTTTTCGTAGGTTTCGTGCATGGCGTCCTCCTATTCCCACTCCACGGTGGCGGGCGGCTTGCTGGTAATGTCGTAGACCACGCGGCTGACGGAGCGGACTTCGTTCGTGATGCGGGACGAAGCTCTCTCCAGCAGTTCATAGGGCAGGCGCGTCCAGTCGGCAGTCATAAAGTCGTCCGTAGAAACCGCGCGAAGCGCCACCGTCCAGCCATAGGTGCGCCCGTCGCCCATGACGCCGACACTGCGGCTGCCGGTCAGGACGGCGAAATACTGGTTCGGCATGTTTGAAAGGCCGGCCTTCGCAATTTCTTCACGAAAGACGGCGTCGGCCTCCCGGAGCGCGGCGAGCTTATCCTCCGTGATCTCGCCCACCACCCGGATCGCAAGCCCCGGCCCCGGAAACGGCTGGCGCATCACGATCTCCTTTGGAATGCCGAGTTCGAGTCCCACGGCGCGTACCTCGTCCTTGAAAAGCTCCCGCAGCGGCTCGACAATGCTCTCGAAGCCGATCGTCTCGGGCAGGCCGCCCACATTGTGGTGACTCTTGATCACATCGGCGTTTCCCGCGCCGGACTCCACCACATCGGGGTAAATGGTGCCCTGCACCAGCACATCCGTTTTTCCGATCCTCTTCGCCTCGTCTTCAAACACGCGGATAAACTCTTCTCCTATGATCTTCCGCTTCCGCTCCGGCTCCGTCACGCCCCTGAGCTTGGAAAGGAAGCGCTCCCGCGCATCCACGCAGATCAAATTCATCCGAAACCGATCCCGGAACACCTGCTCCACCTGTTCGGCCTCGCCCTTCCTCAGCAGGCCGTGATCCACGAAAACGCAGGTGAGGCGGTCCCCGATCGCGCGGTGCAGCAGCACCGCCGCCACGGCGGAATCCACGCCGCCGGAAAGGGCGCAAAGCGCGCGTTTTCCCGCCAATTCCCGGCGGTATCTCTCAATCGAGGCGGCGACGAAATCATCCATTGTCCAGTCTCCGCGGCAGCCGCAGATGATAAACAGAAAATTGTGCAGCAGCCGCGTCCCGAACGCCGTATGCGTGACCTCCGGGTGAAACTGCACACCGTAGAGTTTTCTGTCTTCGTCCGCCATGGCCGCGCAGGGGCAGTGCTCTGTCCCCGCGATCAGCGAAAAACCTTCGGGCGCCTTCTTCACATAGTCCGCATGGCTCATCCAGCAGACGCTTTTTGCCGGAATCCCGTCAAAAAGCGGGCTGTCCGCGTGGGTCAGCTCTACCCTGCCGTATTCGCCCGCACTGCCGGCGGAGGCGATCTCTCCCCCCGCCATCCAGGCCAAAAGCTGATGCCCGTAACAGATCCCGAGAATCGGCACGCCGAGCGTGAGGATCGCCGGGTCACAGTGCGGCGACGCCGGATCCGTGACGCTGTTGGGGCCGCCGGTAAAGATGACGCCCCGATACCCCGCCGCCCGGATCTCGTCGGGCGATACGCTGTTGTATGGCCTGATTTTGGCGTACACATGCTGCTCCCGCACGCGGCGGGCGATGAGCAGATTGTATTGACCCCCGAAATCCAGAACGAGTATTCTATCCTGCATGTCTCTCACTCCACCGTCACGGATTTTGCCAGGTTCTTCGGTTTGTCGATGTCACAGCCCTTTTCCTTTGCGGCATAATAGGCCAGCAATTGCAGCGGCACCACCGCGAGAGCCGCGGAGAAAACCGTCTCCGCACGCGGAATGAAGATCACGTCGTCCGCCTGGGAGACGATTTTTTTGTTTCCCTTGAAGGACAGCGCCAGCACCTTTGCTCCTCGCGCCTTGACCTCCACAATGTTCGAGAGGGTTTTGTCCATCAGCGCCTCGTTGCAGCAGACGGCGATGACGGGCTGGTTTTCCTCGATAAGGGCGATGGTGCCGTGTTTTAATTCGCCGGCGGCGTAGGATTCGGCGTGGAGATAGGAGATCTCCTTCATTTTCAAAGCGCCCTCCAGCGCGACGGCGTAATCCGTGTTGCGCCCGATGAAAAACAGGGAGTGACTCGAATAGCGGCTGGCCACGTTCGGAAGCTGCCAGTTCATGTCGATGGTCTGCTGGATTTTTCGCGGCAGGTGCTGCAGCTCTTTCACAAGGGCCGCATAGCTCTCCGCGTCAATGCGGCCGAGTTTATCCGAAATGTAGAGGGCAAAGAGATACAGCACCGCAAGCTGCGTGGTATAACCCTTGGTGGTGGCGACCGCGATCTCCGGCCCGGCGAAGGTATAGAGCGTATGGTCGGCAAGCTTGGCAATGGTACTTCCCACGACGTTGACGACGCCGATCACCTTCGCGCCCCGCGCCCTGCACTCCTTAAGCGCCGCGATGGTGTCCGCCGTCTCGCCGGACTGGGAAATCACCAAAACCAGCGTGTGGTCGTCGACCATTGGATCGGCGTAGCGCAGCTCACTGGCAAGCTCCACCTGAACCGGGATGCGGCAGAGTCTTTCGATCGCGTAGCGGCCCGAGCAGCCCGCGTAATAGGCGGAGCCGCAGGCCGTGATGACAATTTTGTTGACGTCTTTCAGTTCCTCCGACGTGATTTCAAAGCCGTCCAGTTTGATGCGCCCATCGTGGATGCGCGGGGCGAGCGCGGCTTTGACGGCAGCGGGCTGCTCCATGATCTCCTTGAGCATGAAATGCTCATAGCCGCCCTTCTCCGCAGCCTCCACACTCCAGGTCACGCGGCTGACCTTCTTCTGAAGCTCCCGCCCGGTACAGTCATAGACCGTGACAGAATCCGGCATGAGGCGGGCAAACTCCCCGTCTTCGAGGTAGATCACGTTTTTGGTGTGGGACACCAGCGCAGTCACGTCCGAGGCAAAATAGTTCTCCCCCACGCCGATCCCGAGAATCAGGGGACTTGCCTCGCGTACCGCAAAGAGCGCGTCCGGCTCATCCGTACAGACGATACCGAGGGCGTAGGACCCCTCCAGACGCGCGGCGGTTTTCATCACGGCAGCCTTCACGTCTCCGTCGTAATAGAGCTCCAGCAGGTGGACGATGGTCTCGGTGTCCGTCTCGCTCTGAAAAACATAGCCGTCCCGGATGAGCTCCTTGCGCAGCTCGAGATAGTTTTCGATGATGCCGTTGTGCACTACCGCGAAGCGCCCGTCGTTTGAGACGTGAGGATGGGCGTTTTGATCGGTGGGCGCGCCGTGCGTGGCCCATCGTGTATGCCCGATTCCGACCGAACCGGGTACGTTCGACCCGTCCTTAGTCTTCTCACAGAGCTTCGCGATCCGTCCGCTGACCTTTTCCACCTGGATTTTGCCGTCATGCAGCACGGCGATCCCCGCGGAATCGTAGCCGCGGTATTCCAGCCGCTCCAATCCATGCAGCAGCACAGGCGCCGCCGCGCGCGTTCCTGTAAATCCAACGATACCACACATGATGACGTTCTCCTTTTACACGTTCTTTGCGGGGGCCGACGCCCTTCATCGGCACGCCGTTTTTCACAGATTTGCTTTGCTCTGCGTGTCGATCCGGGCATTGTACCCTTTCCGGGCAAATCGCCCCCTGCGACTCAAAACAGGATTTCTCCGTAGGTTGGGAAGGGCCAGTATTCCTTTGCCGTCATGACCTCCGCCTCATCCGATACGGCGCGGAGTGCAGCCATTTTCGGCAGCAGTGTATCGCGGATCGCTTCGGCGAGGGCCGTGGTCTCCGACATGGTGGAGAGCCTGGCGAGCGTCCCCTCCAGCGCCTCATTGCCTTTTTCGATCTGATCGGTCAGCGCCGAGAGTTTTTCCACAAGCCCCGTCTCATAGGCGCAGGGCAGCGTCGGCACCAGCGCGCGTTTCCTGCCCGCGCCCTCTGCCAGGGCGGAGCAGTATTTCGTCACGGCGGGCAGGATCTCCTTGCGGACCATCTCCGCCATGGTGTTGGCCTCAATAACGATGGTCTTGCAATAGTTTTCCAGCATGATCTCATAGCGAGAGCGAAGCTCTGTCTCGCTGTACACCTTCTGCCGCAAAAGCATCTCCATGTTCTTCGGTTCCAGCAGCGCCTTCATT
The DNA here is from genome assembly GCA_902789745.1 of Oscillospiraceae bacterium. Classification (GTDB taxonomy): domain Bacteria; phylum Bacillota; class Clostridia; order Oscillospirales; family Oscillospiraceae; genus Limivicinus. The sequence goes on from CADAPH010000034.1 coordinate 7,392, forward strand.
GCGTCCGGGGTGGTGCGAAGATTGTGCAAACCGCGTTTCTGCGTTGCTTCCTCGATCCACGCGTCGTCATAGCCGTTGCCGTTGAAGAGGATGCGCTTGTGGGCCTTGATGCTCTCGATCAGCAGGGCGTGGAGCGTGGCGTCAAAGTCCGTGCTCTTTTCCAGCTGATCGGCGAATCTTCCCAGCGTATCCGCCACTGCAGCGTTGAGCATGATGTTGGCGCAGGCGATGGAGTTGGACGAGCCGACCATTCGGAACTCAAACTTGTTGCCGGTGAAGGCGAAGGGGCTGGTGCGGTTGCGGTCCGTGGTATCCCGCAGGAAATGCGGGAGTGTCAGCACGCCCAGCATCATCTCGGATTTCTCGGTTCCGGCGTAGGGCTGTTCCTTTTCAAGCGCCTCCAGCACCGCCGTCAGCTCGTCGCCCAGGAAGACGGACACGACGGCGGGCGGTGCTTCGTTCGCGCCCAGGCGGTGATCGTTCCCGGCGGTGGCGACGCTCGCCCGCAGGAGATCGGCGTACTCGTCCACGGCCTCGATGACCGCAACAAGAAACAGCAGGAACTGCGCGTTTTCATAGGGGGATTCACCGGGGGACAGGAGGTTTACACCCGTGTCGGTGGCGATCGACCAGTTGTTGTGCTTGCCGGAGCCGTTGACCCCCGCAAAGGGCTTTTCGTGCAGCAGACACACAAGGCCGTGCTTCTCGGCCACCTTCTGCATGATCTCCATGGTGAGCTGGTTGTGGTCAGTCGCGATGTTGGTGGTCGTATAGATGGGCGCGAGCTCATGCTGGCAGGGCGCGACCTCGTTGTGCTCGGTCTTGGCGAGGATGCCGAGCTTCCAGAGCTCTTCGTTCAGCTCCTCCATATACGCCTGTACGCGGGGCTTGATGACGCCGAAGTAGTGGTCGTCCAGCTCCTGCCCCTTGGGCGGCTTGGCCCCGAAGAGCGTGCGTCCGGTGTAGACCAGATCCCGGCGCTTCTTCCAGAGTTCCCTGTCGATGAGGAAGTACTCCTGCTCCGGCCCTACCGAACAGGTGACATGCTGGACGTCGCTGTTGCCGAACAGACGCAGGACGCGCAGGGCCTGGGTATTCAGCGCCTCCATGGAGCGCAGCAGCGGCGTTTTTTTGTCCAGCGCCTCCCCGCCGTAGGAGCAAAAAGCCGTGGGGATGCACAGCACCTTCCCCTTGATGAAAGCATAAGAAGTGGGATCCCAGGCAGTGTAGCCCCTCGCCTCGAAGGTGGCGCGTAGACCGCCCGAGGGGAAGGAGCTCGCGTCCGGCTCGCCCTGAATCAGCTCTTTGCCGGAAAACTCCATGATCACGCCGCCGTCCGGTGCAGGAGAGATAAAGCCGTCGTGCTTCTCTGCGGTCACGCCTGTGAGCGGCTGGAACCAATGCGTAAAATGCGTCGCCCCACGCTCCACGGCCCAGTCGCGCATAGCGGCAGCCACGGCGTTGGCAACCTTGGGATCAAGTGGCCGACCCTTCTTCATGGTCTGCTTCATGGCACGGTAGACCTCGCCGGAGAGGCGGGCCTTCATGGTGCGGTCATCAAAAACGAGACTGCCAAATGTTTCCGGTACGGATTTCATATACTTCACCCTTTCAAAAATCAAAAAAGAAAAAGCGCCTCAGAGGGCGCATAAACCCTCTGAGACGCCATTGTCTCAGGACGCGGCGAGTATAGACCCGTTTTGGGTCTTTGTCAAGGTATTTCAAATTTTTTCACCGATTTGCATTGACAAAGCGATCCGTCAGATGTTATCTTTCAGCATATTGAACGAATCGGAAAGGAGTCAAGCACGATGGACTTTACCGAACAGGAAGTACGCCAATTTGTGGAACAGGAGGACGTGCGCTTCATCCGCCTGGCCTTCTGCGACGTATTCGGAAGGCAAAAAAACATTGCCATTCTGCCGACAGAGCTGGAGCGCGCCTTCCGCCACGGCATTGCGATCGACGCCTCCGCCATCGCGGGTTTCGGGGGGGAGGTGCGCTCTGATCTCTTCCTGCATCCCGATCCCGCGACGCTGTCCTTTCTGCCCTGGCGGGGCGAGAACGGCAAGGTGGTGCGCATGTTCTGCGGCGTCGCCCACCCGGACGGGACAGCCCTTGAAGCGGATTCCCGCGCCCTGCTCAAAGAGGCGGTGGAGCGCGCAGCGGCGTGCGGGATCTCCTTTGCCTTCGGTACGGAGATGGAGTTTTATCTCTTCAAAACAGATGAGGATGGGGAGCCGACAAAGCTCCCCTTTGACCGGGCAGGCTACATGGACATTGCCCCCATGGATAAAGGCGAAAACGTCCGGCGGGAAATCTGCCTCACTCTCAGCCAAATGGGGATCCAGCCGGAGTGCTCCCACCATGAGGAGGGCCCCGGGCAGAATGAAATCGACTTTCGGTACTCCGATCCCCTTGCCGCCGCCGACAATGCGCTGACCTTCCGCGCCGTGGTAGAGGCCATTGTCGCGCGAAACGGCCTTGCGGCGGATTTCTCCCCCAAGCCCCTGCCCGATCAGGCGGGAAACGGCATGCACATCAACATCTCGGTGGAAAGCGCCGACGGGCGCGAACTGCTGCCGCAGGTGATCGCCGGTATCATGGCCCGCATCCGGGAGATCACCGTCTTTCTCAATCCGACCGAAAACTCCTATCTCCGCCTCGGCAGCCGGAAAGCACCCGGTTATCTCTCCTGGTCGAGCGAAAACCGTTCCCAGCTCATCCGGATTCCGGCGGCTCCCGGCGCCCGCCGGCGGGCTGAGCTGCGCTCTGCCGATCCCGGCGTAAACCCCTATCTGGCCTTTGCCCTGCTGATCCACGCGGGGCTTGACGGCATCGAAGCGGAACTTCCGCTGCCGCCGAGCGCAGACCTCAACCTCTTCACGGCCCCGGAGGAAGTCCTGCGCGGCTTTGAGCGCCTGCCCACCTCTCTGAAGGAAGCGAGCATGCTTGCAAGAGACAGCGCCTTCGTCCGACGCTATGTCCCCGAGGCGATCCTCGCCGCATACTGCGAACGGTGAAAGCCGCGGGCTTGGCTCCCCCTCCGGGTGAGCTGTCGCGGCGCGCCTCACAGGGGCGCCGTAATTGAGAGGGTCTCCGTCAACGCACGCCCTCTCCGCCCCGGTTTGCAAACCGGGACACTTCCCCCGGAGGGGGCAAGAAAACACGATTGGAGGTGAGCGCGTGATCTTTCAGGAACGGACATACGCTGTTCTGATCGTCTCTGCGTCCGAAAAACTGGATAGTCAGCTTCGCGCCCTCCTCCCCGGCGCAGAGTATTACCCCGTGCAGAGCGCGAGGAGTGTCGGCGAGGCACGGCGTATGCTTCTGGGCGCGAGCTTTGACCTGGTGCTCATCCATACACCGCTTCGGGACGATTTCGGCACGCAGCTTGCCATCGACGTCTGCACGGATACGACGGCGGGGGCGCTGCTCTTTGTCAAGGCGGAGCTCTATGAAAGCGTGAACGCGAATGTCCTGGAATACGGCGTGGTGACGCTCTCCATGCCAAGCGCCTCCGCTCTTGTGAGTCAGAGCCTGCGCATGCTCTGCGCGCAGCGGGAACGGCTTCGCTATATGGAGCGAAAACAGCAGAGCGTGGAGGAGAAGATGGAGGAGATCCGCCTTGTGAACCGGGCCAAATGGCTGCTCATCGAATGCCTCAGCATGACCGAGCAGGACGCCCATCGCTATATTGAAAAGCAGAGCATGGATCAGCATCTCACCAAGCGCAAGGTAGCGGAAAACATCATCAAAACCTACTCATAAACCATATACGCTCTTGACAAACCAATGCGTGCGGTGTATTCTGCACACGTTGAACAAAGACGTTCAATCGGGATTTTTACGCCCGATTGGGCGTTTTTTCTTTTTCGGAGGTTTTCACCATGACCAAATATATCTTTGTGACCGGCGGCGTCGTTTCCGGTCTCGGCAAGGGGATCACCGCCGCGTCGCTCGGCAGGCTTTTGAAGGCGCGCGGGCTCAAGGTAGCCGCGCAGAAGCTCGACCCGTATATCAATGTCGATCCCGGCACCATGAGTCCCTATCAGCACGGGGAGGTTTTTGTCACCGAGGACGGGGCGGAAACCGACCTTGACCTCGGCCATTACGAGCGCTTCATCGACGAAAATCTCAACCGCTTCTCCAATCTCACAACCGGCAAGGTATACTGGAATGTGCTGAACAAGGAGCGGCGGGGCGAATACCTCGGCTCAACGGTGCAGGTCATCCCGCATATCACCAATGAGATCAAGGACTTCATCTACAGGGTCGGGCGCGAGACCGGGGCCGACGTGGTCATCACCGAGATCGGCGGCACCATCGGCGACATCGAGGGCCAGCCCTTTTTGGAGGCCGCGCGTCAGGTCTCGCTGGAGATCGGGCGGGAAAACAGCATGTTCATCCACGTCACGCTGGTGCCCTTCCTCTCCGGCTCGAATGAGCATAAATCCAAACCCACGCAGCACTCCGTCAAGGAGCTGCAGGGCATGGGCATTCACCCGGACATCATTGTCCTGCGCTGTGACGAGGCGCTGGAGCCCTCCATTTTTCAGAAGATCGCGCTTTTCTGCAACGTGACGCCGGAATGCGTCATTGAAAACCGCACGCTTCCCTGCCTTTACGAAGCGCCGCTGATGCTGGAAAAGGCGGGTTTCTCAGGCGTCGTCTGCCGCAGGCTTGGGATCGAATGTCCTGAGCCGAATATGCGCGAGTGGGCAGAGATGGTCGAAAAGATCAGATGCGCCAAACGGAGTGTAACCATCGGCCTCGTGGGAAAATACACCCAATTGCAGGACGCCTACCTTTCGGTCGCCGAGGCGCTGCGCCACGCGGGCTATGCAAACGATGCGCATGTGGAGATCCTCTGGGTCGATTCCGAGAGGCTGACGGCGGAGAATGTCGAAGAGACGCTCACGGGGCTGTCCGGCATCCTCGTCCCCGGCGGTTTTGGGGACCGCGGCGTGGAGGGCATGATCCTCGCCGCGCAGTACGCAAGAGAACACGCCCTCCCCTATCTCGGCATCTGTCTCGGGATGCAGATTGCCGTCATCGAGTTTGCCCGGAATGTCGCCGGGATCGCGGACGCAAACTCCGGCGAGTTTGACGAGTGCTGCGCGCATAAGGTCATCGACTTCATGCCCGGTCAGAGCGAGCGCATCGACAAGGGCGGCACGCTGCGTCTCGGGGCATACCCCTGCGAAATCGTGGTGGGGACAACGATGGATCGCTGCTACGGGCAGGCCTTCATTTCCGAGCGGCATCGCCACCGCTATGAATTCAACAACGACTACCGCGAAGCCCTGACCCGCGCGGGACTTACACTCTCCGGCATGTCTCCGGGCGGGAAGCTGGTGGAGGCCGTGGAGCTGAGCCGTCTGCCCTTTTATGTCGGCGTGCAGTACCACCCCGAGTTCAAGAGCCGCCCGAACAGGCCGCATCCGCTGTTTTGCGGGCTGATCCGCGCGGCGCTGGAAAAGGAGGAATACCATGCAGGATAAGAACTACCCGCTCTATGATCCGCGTTTTGAGCATGACGCCTGCGGCATCGGCGCGGTCATCAGCATCAGGGGCGTCCAGTCCCACCGCACGGTGGACGACGCGCTGAAGATCGTGGAAAAGCTCCAGCACCGCGCGGGCCGGGACGCCTCCGGCGAGACCGGCGACGGCGTGGGTCTCATGATGCAGATTCCCCACAGGCTGTTCTGCCGTGAGATGCCCGAGCTCGGCGCGCCCAGAAGCTACGGCGTGGGCATGTTCTTCTTCCCGCAGGATGTGCTCTCGCGGCTCCAGGCGCAGAAGATGCTGGAGCTCATTGTCGGGCGCAACGGGCTTGAATTTCTCGGCTGGCGCAAGGTGCCGACGAATCCCGACATTCTGGGAAAGGCCGCGCGGGAAAAAATGCCGTGCATCATGCAGTGCTTTGTCCGCCGCCCCGAGACTTGCGCCGCGGGGCTGGACTTCGACCGGCGGCTTTACATCATCCGGCGCGAATTTGAGCAGAGCGGCATCGGCACCTATATTCCCTCCTTCTCGAGCCGCACCATCGTCTACAAGGGCATGTTCCTTGTCGATCAGCTCCGCGCCTTTTATCCGGACCTTCAGGATCCCGACTGCGAGAGCGCCATGGCGATGGTTCACTCCCGCTTTTCCACCAACACCAACCCGAGCTGGGATCGCGCGCACCCGAACCGGCTCCTCATGCACAACGGGGAGATCAACACCATCCGCGGCAATATCGACCGCATGCTCGCCCGTGAGGAGACCCTGCGCTCCCCGATCATTTCGGACGAGGATATGGACCGCATCTTCCCTGTGATCGACACGGCGGGTTCGGACTCCTCCATGCTGGACAACACCCTCGAATTTCTGATGATGAACGGGATGCCGCTTGCCCAGGCCGTGATGATCACGATCCCCGAGCCCTGGGCGCATGACCGGAAGATGAGTCAGAAGAAAAAGGACTTCTATCAGTACTACGCCACCATGATGGAGGCCTGGGACGGCCCGGCGGCCATCGTCTTTTCGGACGGGGACGTGGTGGGCGCGGTGCTCGACCGAAACGGGCTCAGGCCCTGCCGCTGGTATCAGACGGACGACGACTATCTGATCCTGTCCTCCGAGGTCGGCGTACTGGATATCGACCCCGCCCATATCCTCAAAAAATCCCGCCTGCGGCCCGGACGTATGCTGCTGGTCGATACCGTGCGGCAGCGCATGGTGGAGGACGGGGAGCTGAAGGACAGCTTTTCCTCCCAGAGTCCCTATGGGGAGTGGCTGGATTCCTGCCTTTTGCATCTCGAGGATCTGCCCGTTCCGAACCGCGCGGTGGAAAAGCACGGCCAGGAGGAGCGCGACAAGCTCTACAAGGCCTTCGGCTACACCTACGAGGAGGTCAAAGACCTGATCCTGCCCATGGCCAAGACCGGCGCGGAGCCCACCGCTTCCATGGGGACGGACATCCCGCTCGCGGTGCTGTCCGAGGCGCGGCAGCCTCTGTTCAGCTACTTCAAGCAGATGTTCGCCCAGGTGACGAATCCGCCCATTGATGCCATCCGCGAGAAGATCGTGACGGACACCGCCGTTTTCCTCGGCGCAAGCGGGAATCTTCTGGAGGAGAAGGCGGAAAACTGCGCCGTTTTGCAGATCGAAAACCCCATTCTCACAAGCGTGGACATGCTCAAGATCCGATACCTCGACAATCCCGAGTTTCATGTGGAGACCATTTCGCTTTTGTACTACAAGCGCACGCCGCTGGAACGGGCGCTGGACCGCCTCTTCGTCTCCTGCGACCGGGCGTACAAGAACGGGGCAAATATCCTGATTCTCTCCGACCGCGGCGTGGATGAAAACCATGTGGCGATCCCCTCCCTGCTCGCCGTTTCCGCCGTGCAGCAGTATCTCGTGCGCACCAAGAAGCGCACCGCCGTCTCGCTGGTGCTGGAGAGCGCGGAGCCCAGAACCGTCCACCACTTTGCGACGCTGCTCGGCTACGGCGCGCAGGCCATCAACCCCTATCTTGCGCAGGAGTGCATCGAGGAGCTGTACGAGCGCGGGATGCTCGACAAGGACGTGGGCGTCGCGATCGACGACTACAACCATGCGATTTTGAGCGGCCTTGTCAAGATCGCCTCGAAAATGGGCATTTCCACGATCCAGTCCTACCAGGCGGCCCAGATTTTTGAATGTGTCGGCATCAGCAAATCGGTTGTAGACCGCTATTTCACCAACACCGTCAGCCGCGTGGAGGGCGTAGGGCTTGCGGAGATCGACGAGTGCGTGGAGTGGCAGCACGACCAGGCCTTTGAGCCGCTGGGTCTCGGCTTCGACCCTTCGCTCAATTCCGTAGGCTCCCACAAGCTGCGTTCCGGCCCCGGCAAGGAGGATCACATGTACAATCCCCTCACGATCAAGCTGCTGCAAAAGGCGGTGCGTGAAGGCGATTATCAGATCTTCAAGCAGTACTCCGCGCTGGTGGACGATCAGGCCGTTCCCCACACGCTGCGCGGTCTGCTGGGGATGCGCTTTGATCCCGACGGCGGTATCCCCATAGACGAGGTGGAGAGCGTGGAGAGCATTGTGAAGCGCTTCAAAACCGGGGCGATGAGTTACGGCTCCATCTCCGAGGAAGCGCACACCTGTCTCGCCATCGCCATGAACACCCTCGGCGGCAAGTCCAACTCCGGCGAGGGCGGCGAGAATCCCGAAAGGCTCTCCGACCCGCTGCGCTGCTCGAAAATCAAGCAGATCGCGTCGGGGCGCTTCGGCGTGACCAGCGCCTACCTCACCTCCGCCAAAGAATTGCAGATCAAGATGGCCCAGGGCGCAAAGCCCGGCGAGGGCGGACATCTGCCGGGCAGCAAGGTCTATCCGTGGATCGCCCGCACAAGGCTCTCGACGCCCGGCGTCACGCTCATCAGTCCCCCGCCGCACCATGACATCTACTCCATTGAGGATCTGGCCCAGCTCATCTTTGACCTCAAAAACGCAAACCGCGACGCCCGCATCAGCGTCAAGCTGGTGTCCGAGGTCGGCGTCGGCACCATCGCCAGCGGCGTTGCCAAGGCGGGCGCGCAGGTGGTGCTGATCTCCGGCTACGACGGCGGTACCGGGGCGGCGCCCGCGTCCTCGATCCATAACGCCGGTCTCCCCTGGGAGCTGGGGCTTGCCGAGGCGCACCAGACGCTTATCAAAAACGGCCTGCGGCAGCAGGTCGTGCTGGAGACGGACGGCAAGCTCATGACCGGGCGGGATGTGGCGATCGCCTGTATGCTGGGCGCGGAGGAATTCGGCTTTGCCACCGCGCCGCTTGTCTGTCTCGGCTGCTGCATGATGCGCGTGTGCAATCTCGACACCTGCCCCGCGGGCGTGGCCACGCAGAACCCGGAGCTCAGAAAGCGCTTTTCGGGTAAGCCTGAGTATGTGGTCAACTTCATGCGCTTCGTCGCCGAAGAGCTGCGCGAACACATGGCCCGCCTCGGTGTGCGCTCCGTGGATGAGCTTGTGGGCAGAACGGATCTGCTGGCAGAGCGGGAAAAGCGCATCACCCACCGGGCCGAAACGGTCGATCTCTCGGCACTGCTTGCCATGCCGGCACTGCGGCCCGTGCCGCATTTTGACCCGAAGGCAGTCTATGACTTCCACCTTGAGAGGACGAAGGATCAGAGCGTTTTGATGAAGGAGCTCGGCGCGAAGCTCAAGGCGAAAAAGCCGGGCAGCGTCTCCGTCGAGGTCTCGAGCACCGACCGCGCCTTCGGAACCCTGTTCGGCTCCGAGATCACCAGGCTGTACGGCAGCACGCTGAAAGCGGATACATACACGGTCAACTGCCGCGGCGGCGGCGGACAGTCCTTCGGCGCGTTTATCCCGAAGGGTCTCACCCTGCGCCTTGAGGGCGACAGCAACGACGGCTTCGGCAAGGGGCTGTCCGGCGGGAAGCTGATCCTGTTCCCGCCGAAGGAATCTGCCCTTCCGGCCGATGAGAACATCATCGTCGGAAACGTGGCGCTCTACGGGGCGACCTCCGGCGAAGCGTACATCTCCGGCGTCGCGGGCGAACGCTTCTGCGTCCGCAATTCCGGCGCGACCGCCGTCGTCGAGGGCGTGGGCGACCACGGCTGCGAGTACATGACCGGCGGTCGGGTGCTCATTCTCGGCGGGACCGGCCGAAACTTCGCGGCGGGCATGTCCGGGGGCGTCGTCTATGCGCTGGATGAGGCGCACGATCTCTATACCAGGATCAACAAGACCGGCCTGCTGGTCGGCCCGGTCAGAAATCCGGAGGACGTACAGGAGCTGCGCGAGCTGCTGGAGGCCCACGCGGAGGCGACAGGCTCCGGGAAGGCCGCTGCGATCCTCGCGGATTTCAAGGTGTATCTGCCCGCGTTCAAAAAGATCATTCCCGCGGACTACGAGCGCATGCTCAAAGAGATCGCGGCCTTCGAGAGCAAAGGCGAGACGCGCGAGCAGGCCGAGATCAAGGCGTTTTTTGCCGCGGTCAATCACTGAGGAGGGACGGACATGGGAAAACCGACAGGCTTTTTGGAATATGCGCGCACGGAAAATCGCGTCCGTCCGCCGCTGGAGCGCGTCCGGGACTGGGAGGAGTTCCATCTCCCCTGCCCGCCCGAGGAGCGGAAAAAGCAGGGCGCGAGGTGCATGAACTGCGGCGTCCCCTTCTGTCAGGCAGGCGTACAGTTTGAGGGAAAACAGCTCGGTTGTCCGCTGCACAATCTGATCCCCGAGTGGAACGACGCCGTCATGGACGGAAACTACGCCCACGCGCTTTCAAGGCTTTTAAAAACCAACAATTTTCCGGAGTTCACCGGGCGTGTCTGCCCTGCCTTCTGCGAGCAGGCCTGCACCTGCGGCATGTACGGCGACGCGGTGACGGTGCATGACAACGAGCTGAGCGTCATTGAGTACGCCTATCAGCATCATTTGATGGGGCCGCATTTCTCGCCCCATTCCTCCGGCAAGAAGGTTGCCGTCGTCGGCTCGGGTCCTGCGGGGCTTGCGGTCGCCGATCAGCTCAACCATCGGGGCCACAGCGTGACCGTGATCGAGAAGCGCCCGCTCCCCGGCGGGCTCCTGATGTACGGCATCCCCAATATGAAGCTGCCGAAAACCGTCGTGCGCCGCCGCATCGAACTCATGACGTGCGAGGGCGTCAGCTTTGTGTGCGGCATGGACGCGTCCGAACCTGCGTTCGCCCAGCGCCTGCTCATGGAATACGACGCGGTGGTGCTCTGCTGCGGTGCGGAGAAGCCGCGGCCGCTTGGGATCGAGGCGGAGGGCGTCGGCGGCGTACTGTACGCGATGGACTTCCTGCCCGCCTCGGTTGCGCGGCAGCAGCTTGCGCTCACGCCCGACGTCCCCTCCGCTGAGGGAAAAAACGTGATCATCGTCGGCACCGGCAACACAGCCAGCGACTGCGTGGCGACAAGCCTGCGTCAGGGCTGCGCAAGTGTGAAGCAGCTGGTGCGCAGGCCGAAGGAGGACTATCTGCGCCCGGACGGCAGTCTGCCGCAGGATTACGCGCAGGAGGAGGCTGAGGCCCTTTTCGGCGATGACCCGCGCCTGTTCAGCCAGAGCGTTGCGGCGCTGGAGACGGACAAAGCCGGAAATCTCAGCGCTGTCGTCACGAAAGACGGGACAAGGCTCCCCTGTGAGCTGCTGATTGCGGCGACGGGCTTTGCCGGGTGCCGGGAGGACGTGTGCAAAGCCTTCGGCGTGGACATGGAGCGCACGGTAAAAACGGAAGCGGGTTCGTATCGGACCAATGTTCCCCAGGTCTTTACCGCGGGCGACATGCACCGGGGGCAGTCGCTGGTCGTCCATGCGATCGCCGAGGGCCGCGCCTGCGCCGCCGAGGTCGACCGCTTTCTGATGGGGTACTCAAACTTGATATGATCTTCAGTGTGGAGAGT
>CADAPH010000035.1 GCA_902789745.1 Oscillospiraceae bacterium
CGGGTGACCCATGCTCCAGCCGCCGATCAGCACCAGCTTGTCTGCAAAGCCCGCGGGCGGCGTCTCCAGCGGGGTATAGAGCACATGGTCGATGGCCCAAATCTTGACGAGGTACAGGTGATCGTCATCCTCCAGCAGTTGCGCGATCGCCGCCTTTTCCGCGCTCTTGTCCTCGATGGTGTTGTGGCTGTCGTACCAACAATACGCGCGGTTCGCGCGCCAGGTGATGAACAGGCTCAGCACCAGCACCGCCGTGAGCAGAAGCTTTTCTCCCCTCAGGCGCAGCGCATCCATTTGCAGGCTCAGCACCACGGCCATTGCGAGGAAGAGGCCGATATCCACACGGTTGGCGAGGTAGCGGTCAGACCAGATCATGACGAGATAGATCGCGCCGAAGAGCCCCGCCATACAGCCGAGGCTGACCCAGGTTCCTGCGCGGCGTTTCCCGCAAGCAAGCCAGATCGCCAGCAGCAGCGCGAAGCCCGCGAAGGGGCGATCCTGCGTAAAGCCAAAGAGACACTCGTTGAGAAAAACGCCGAGGCACTCACCCGGTGTGCGGCGCGGGATCAACTGGTCCCGGGCAGCGATCAGGGTAGACGAAGCTTTCATCCATGCCCACGGAATCGTAGACCTCCGGCATCTGGGCATAGTCCGGGGTCTGGAAGTCGAGAAACAGGCTGCGGGTATCGTTGAACGTCCGGAAGCCGCCTGCTTCCGGGCGGTTCCAGGCGTAAAGATCGACCGCGAAGAGGATGACCGCCAGCACCGCCAGCAGCACAAAGGGCGCAAGATAGTGCAGATACTTTCCCAGCCTTGCAGCGAGAGGAAGGCCGCGGTTCTCCTTCCCGATCTCAAAGAGCGCGGCAAGGCAGGCGCAGGCCATCAGCAGGGCGCAGACGCCGAATTCCTCAAAGCGCCAGACATAGCCGCCGAGCGCGAGCAGCATGCCGAGTACAAGCGGCGTTTTCTGCGTTTTCCCGGTATGGTTTCGCAGAGCATGGAGCATGAGGCACATGCCCCCGACCGTGCCGACGGCGGCGGGCTTGGAAAAATTCATGCTGAGATAGCAGTCCGTCCCGAAGGCGAAGAGCAGCACCGCCGTCATCACCAGCGCAGGGCCGATACGGTAACGGCGCAGGAGCGTCCAGGTGATCGCCGTAAAGCCGAGGTACAGCAGCAGATACTGCGCGCCGGAATACCAGTTGAAGCCGTCGCCGAGGGCGGCATAGGCCGTCTTCATCAGCCATCCGAGGCAGATATTGATAAAGGGGGCGTAGGCCGTCTTGTGCGCCATCTGCCCGTCGAAGAATTTGGAGATGAACAGATCGTCGTTCGTCTCCCACATGGGGGCAAAGGCTTTCAGCATCACGGCCAGAAATGCGGCGTTGACCGCGAAGGCCAGCAGGATACGCGGCCAGGCTCTTGTATTCCATTGTTCACGGAGCTTCATGGCGCGTCCCTCATTTCAAGATGCGGTAGATGCCCATGCCCGTCTCGCTGCTGAGCGGTTCGACCAACTTGGCGCGGGCGTCGGGATCATAATGCTCGTGGATGTATTGCAGGGTGAGGTCGATGTTGTCCTCGATGAGATAGACCTTGCTGTTGCCTACGCAGTCGCGGTAGGGATTCTCCACGCCATAGAGGGCGAGATTGTCCATGATCGTCGGGTGCAGGCAATCGAAGCCGCCCAGCAGGACGATCCTGTCCCAATAGCCCTGTGGGTACGGCTCGAAGGGCGACCAGAGGCCGTCCGTCACCGCGTCCAGCTTGGCGAGGTAGACGTGATCCGTATCTTTTAATATACGCTCATAGGCGGCGCGGGTCTCGCTCTTGTCTTCGGCAGGGGCGCTGCGGTACCAGTCGCGCATCAGATAATGACTCGTCCCGACGGCAAGGAGCAGTACCAGAACGGTGAGCATCTTTTCACGCCGGAGCTTTTCCCTCTCCAGCGTCAACGCCAGCACCGACGCTGCCGCCAGCAGCAGGCCGAGGTCAACGCGGTCGACCAGATAGCGGCCGCGCCAGATCAGATACAGGTAAGCTGCGGCGAAGAGCGCGCCTTCGCAAGCCACGACAAGCAAGTCGCGGAGCTTGTGCTCCCCTGCCGCGAGCCACAGCACCAGGATCAGCAGGAAGCCGTAAACATGCAGGTTTACAAAAAAGCCGGGGATGGCCTTGTCCAGAAACAGGCCGACGCACTCCCCGATCGAGGGGCGCGGGAAAAGCGCGTCGCGGGCGTCCGAGATGGCCTGCATGGTTTCGGCGGAGAAGACCCCGGGGTCAAAATAATCGCTGTCGTAGAGAAGCTGCACGTCGGTCTCGGAGAGACCCAGGGCATCGTAAGCCTCCGGCATGGCGTCATACGCGGGGCGGCCGTAGTCGGAATAGGCTACGCGTACCTTGTCGAATTCGTGATAGACCGACCACGGCTCCCTTGACCAGGCGTATTCGTTGACGGCATAGAGGGCGGCGGAGATTGCCAGCACCAGTACAAAGGGCCGCGCCAGGCTCCCGAAACGGCGCAGCTTCTCCCCCGCGGTTTCTTTCGACGCGAGGATATCCGAGAGCGGGCGCAGGCAGAGAACCGCCATCAGCGCAAAGCAGGGCAGAAACTCCATCTGCCGCAGCATAAACCCAGAGCAAAAGCGCCATGCCTCCCACCGTACAGACGGCGGCGGTCTTGGTATAGCTGATGATGCAGTAGACGTCCACCCCGAAGAAGAGCAGCAGCACCGTTGTCACCGCAGCCCCCCGCAGGGCGCCGACGCGCTCGCAGATCGCGAAGGACAGCGCCGTGAAGCCCGCGTACAAAAGCGCGTACTGACAGAAGGTGTGCCATGCGATATCCCGCCCGAGGGCATCGTAGATATGCCGGAGCAGCCAGCCCAGGGCGATGTTGATATAGGGGACGTAGGACGTACTCTGCGCCATCTGCCCGTCCACGAATGCGGCGAGGGTCGGATCGTCGTTGCTCTCAAAGCCGACACGCACGATGAGCACGGTCAGAACGAGAAAAACGGCGTTGAGAAACAGCGCGGTGCGAAGACTCGCCCCGCTGCTTCTGTATTCCTTTTTCAGAGAAGAATTGGACATAAGCGCTGTGGTCTCCTGTGATGGATCGATGATAAAGGTGTCTGTTATTCCTCGTGCTTCTTGATAATATCCGTGACGTCCTGCAGAGAAATATAGGCCTGCGGGTCAATCTGAAAGACGATCTGGCGCAGCCTGTTGATCTGAAAGCGGTTAACCACGAGGTACAGGATCTGCTTCTCGGCCTTTGAATAACCGCCGATGGCATTCACGATCGTGCCGCCGGCCTGGAAGTTCTCCGAAAGCTCATGGGAGATTTCATCCGCCCGTGTGGTCACGATCATGGCGCATTTGGCGCGGTCGAAGCCCTCCGCAATGAAATCGACGACCTTGGAGCCGACGAAATAGGTGACGATCGAATACAGCGGCAGAATCCAGCTGTCGATGACAAGGCCGCAGATGATGTAAAGGATGGTGTTGTAGATCATCACAAATCCGCCGAGCGTGATGCCCAGACGTTTTGCAAAGATCACCGAGAGCACGTCGATCCCGTCGATGGCCCCGCCGAATCGGATCGTCAGGCCGCTGCCGACGCCGGAGATCACGCCGCCGTAAATTGCGCACAGCAGCAGATCCCGGCCCGCCAGCGGAGAAACAAAATTCACGTTGACAGGCAGGACATCCATGATCAGCCACGCGCCGAAGGAATAGACGCCTATTGTATAGATCGAATAGACTGTAAACGCAAAACCCTGTTTTTTGAGTCCGAAGAGAAAAATCGGGATGTTCAGCAGGATCAAAAACGCAGACAGCGACAGATACTCCGGCGTGAGCTGGTCAAGCAGCATGGAGGTGCCGGAAATGCCGCTGTCATACAGCTTGACCGGATAGAGGAACATGGTGACGCCGAAAGCATTCACAAGGCCGGCTGCGGTCAAAAACAGGAAATTGACCGGGCGCAGCTCCTTCAGTTCCTTTTTGACGGCAGCGCGCAGACTTACAGCTCTGCTCTTCATGCATTTACGCTTTCGACAAAGCGCAGGAAGGCAGCCTTGCCATGGGCATCGCGTTTAAAGACGCCGGCGTGCTCGAGAACCTTCATGAACACGACGCCGACCTCCTGCCGCAGAATGCCCTCGGTATTCCCGGCGGTGAAGGTATAGCGGGTCTTGAGCTCTTCGACCCAGGGGGCGTGCTTGGCGCAGGTCTCGCTCGCGGAGACGTCGCCGCCGGAAACGAGGATTTCTTCCAATTCCTTGAGCTCCGCCTTGAGTCTGGCGGGCAGCACCGCGAGACCCATGACCTCGATGAGGCCGATGTTCTCCTTCTTGATGTGGTGCAGCTCCTGATGCGGATGGAAGAGGCCGAGGGGATATTCCTCGGTGGTGAGGTTGTTGCGCAGCACCAGATCCATCTCGAAATCCCCGTCCCGTCTGCGGGCGATGGGCGTGATGGTGTTGTGCGGCTCGCCGTCGGTCTCGGCAAAGATCGTGACGGTCGGGTCGGAATACCCGCGCCAGGCTTTGAGGATCCTGTCGGCAAGCTCCGCCACGCGGTTTTTGTCCCCGCAGCGCAGGCGAATGACGGACATCGGCCACTTGACGATCCCGGCCTTCACGTCCTCAAAACCCTTGAAGACGAGCTCCGTCTCGATCTCCGCCTTCGCCATGGCAAAGGTGTAGTGACCGCCCTGGAAGTGGTCATGGCTGAGGATGGAGCCGCCCACGATGGGCAGGTCGGCATTGCTGCCGAGGAAGTAGTGCGGGAAGAGATCGACAAAGTCCAGCAGTTTATTGAAAGCGGTACGGTCGATCTTCATGGGCACATGCTGCGCGTTCAGGACGATGCAGTGCTCATTATAGTAGACATAGGGGGAATACTGGAGGAAGAAGTCCTCGCCGTTGAGGATCATCGGGATCAGGCGGTGATTGGCGCGGCCGGGATAGTCGAGTCTGCCCGCGTAACCCTCCGCCTCGCGGCAGAGCAGGCACTTGGGATAGCCGCTGGCCTTGGCCTTGCCCGCGGCGGCGATGGCCTTGGGATCCTTCTCCGGCTTGGAGAGGTTGACGGTGATATCCAGTTCTCCGTACTCGGTAGCGCTCTTCCACTTGAGATCCTTGACGACGCGATAGGAACGGATATAGTCGCTGGCGCGGCTGAGACAGTAATAGTATTCGGTGGCCTTTTCCGGGCTCTCGGCGTAAAGGGCACGGAAGCGGGAGATCACCTCCGAGGGCTTTGGGGTCAGAATGCCCATGAGGCGGGAGTCAAAGAGATCCTTTTCGGTGATGCTGTCATCGATCAGTCCATGTTCCACCGCGTAGGCGATGAGCTCTGCGAGAATGGGCTCCAGCTCCCCGCAGTCCCCGGTTTCCTCCGGGCGGGTAAAGCAGTCGAGGCGCAGCGCGGCAAGCAGGGCGTTTTCCGCCCAGACACGGTCGGATTGCTCGATCAGTCCTTTTTCAATCGCGTAGTTTACCAGCTTTTCAATGCTCACATCGATCATGATTCGTACTCCTTCACCTGTTTTATAGATAGAGAAATTCGCTTCTTCTTTTCGTCCACGTCAAGGACGACGACCTTGACGATATCCCCCACCGCAAGCGCCTCGCTCGGATGGCGGATGAACTTGTTGCTGATCTGGGAGACATGAACCAGTCCGTCCTGGTGGACGCCTATATCCACGAACGCGCCGAAGTCGATGACGTTGCGCACCGTGCCGGTGAGCACCATGCCGGGCTTGAGATCCTTGATCTCCAGCACATCCTTCCGCAGCAGCACGGGCGGCAGCTCGTCACGCGGGTCACGGCCCGGCTTCAGCAGCTCGGCGACGATATCATTCAGCGTCGGGACGCCCACGCTGCACTCCTCCGCGACCTTTTCCGTACCGTAGGCGGCAACGCGGGTTTTGAGCTTCGCAATGCGCCCGGCTTTTACGTCCTCGAGCGTATAACCGCAGAGCTTCAGCAGCTTTTCCGCGGCGGCGTAGCTCTCCGGATGGACGGCGGTGTTGTCCAGCACCAGACTGCTCTCGGGTACGCGCAGGAAGCCCGCGCACTGCTGGAACGCCTTGGGACCGAGCTTTGGAACCTTGTTGATCGTTTTGCGGCTTGTAAATACGCCGTTTTCCTCGCGGTAGGCGACGATATTTTTTGCGGTGGTCTTGTTCAGGCCGGACACGCGCTGCAAAAGCGCCGGGGACGCGGTGTTGATATCCACGCCGACGGCGTTGACGCAGTCCTCTACCACGCCGTCCAGCGTCTCAGCGAGCTGGGCCTGGGGCATGTCGTGCTGGTACTGTCCGACGCCGATGGCCATGGGGTCGATCTTCACGAGCTCCGCAAGCGGATCCTGAAGTCTTCTCGCGATGGACACGGCCGAGCGCAGGTTCACGTCGAAGTCCGGGAATTCCTCCGCCGCCAATTTGGAGGCCGAGTAGACCGAGGCGCCCGCCTCGTTGACGATGGCGTAGCTCACCGTGCCGCCGAGCTGCTCGATCATCTCGACGGTCATCTGCTCCGTCTCGCGGGAGGCGGTACCGTTGCCGATGGCGATGTGCTCCACCTTGTCTTTTTTAATAAGCGCCGAGAGATTGCGGATGGCCTCGTTTTTCTTGTTCTCGGAAAACGTGGGATAGACGACGGTCGTATCCAGCACCTTGCCCGTCCCGTCCACGACGGCGACCTTGCAGCCGTTGCGGTAGCCCGGATCGAGACCCATGGTGACCTTGCCCTTGACGGGCGGCTGCATCAGAAGCGGCTTGAGGTTCAGGCCGAACATTTTGATCGCGCCCTCGTTGGCGGTATCGGTCAGGCTGTTTCTCGTCTCCCGTTCCATGGAGGGGAAGATCAGGCGGTCATAGGCGTCATCCGCAGCGGCGCGGACAAAAGCCATGGCGGCGCTGCCGGGGCGGATCACCGCGCGGCGGAGCTTCTGCAGGGCAAGCTCCCGGTCGAGCTCAATGCCGACCTTGAGAAAGCCCTCCTTCTCCCCGCGATTGATTGCGAGGATCTGGTGTCCCTGCAGCTTGGAAACCGGCTGGGTAAAATCGTAGTACAGGCGATAGACGGAATCGTCCTCCGTCGCCGCTTCGCTGCGAAGAAAGGCGCGCCGGGCAATCAGATCGCGCAGTATGGCGCGGATCGAGGCGTCGTCCGAAATATTCTCGGCGATGATGTCCGAAGCCCCGGCCAGCGCTTCCTCTACGGTTTCCGCGCCTTTTTCTTGGTTTACATAATCTTTAGCCAGTTCCTCCGGCGCGGGGCAGTCGGGGCGCTGCTCGAACAGCACATTTGCCAGCGGCTCGAGTCCCTTCTCTTTTGCCATGGTAGCGCGGGTGCGGCGTTTGGGTTTATAGGGGCGGTAGAGGTCTTCCAGCACGGCGAGGGTTTCGGCCGCGTCGATGGCGGCTGAAAGCTCATCGGTGAGCTTGCCCTGCTCGGCGATGGATTTTTTCACGGTCTCCTTGCGCTCAAAGAGGCCGCGCAGATAAACAAGGCGTTCCTCCAGCGTGCGCAGGGCGGTGTCGTCCATGGCGCCGTGCAGTTCCTTGCGGTAACGGGCGATGAAGGGGATGGTGTTCCCCTCGTCCAGCAGATTGATGACATTTTCGATATGCTCCAGAGGCCTGTCCAGCTCCCGGGCCAGAATTTGACTGATGCTTTCCATTTGTTCTCCTTTGCTGATGGGTTTCTAAAAACAAATTATATCATGTATTCTCAAATCGGACAAGCACCGCCATCAAGAATTATGAATTCACATTCTGTCCCTTTTTCCCTTCCTGCCGACATGATATAATCAGAAACATATAATACTGATCTTCCGCGGGGCGGCGGTATCCGTCGTCTTTTTAGGGAAAGCTGTATAAGGAGAAACTGACATGAGAAAGAAACTGACCGCCATTCTTGCCGCGCTTTTCGCGCTTTTGATCCTGTGCGGCTCCGCCCTGCCGGACGGCTGGTATCGGGAGGACGGCTCGGATGTGATCCTGCGCTTTGAGGACATGTCCTATGAGAGGCCGGACGCCGGGCAATTTCGCGCGACGGCCGACAGCGTGACCCGCGCGCTGAAGGACGGGGCGGGCTACCGTAAAACCGTCGCCCTGCTCGAAGCGCTTTTCACGCGCTACTACAGTGCCAACACCATGTTCACCATTGCCGACATCCATAGCTGCCGGGATCTGACGGACGACTATTGGGCGGAAGAATATGCCGCATGTCTCTCCGTGCTGACGGAAATCGGGGATATCATGGAGGAGGTATACCTCGCCTGCGGCGCCTCCCCCTATGGCGAGCGTCTCGCGCGGGATTTCTTCGGGGAGGGTTTTCTGGCAGAATACGGCGAGGACGCCGAGGAAACACTCTCCGACGGCTACGTAAGCCTGCTTGAGCAGGAAAACGCGCTGCTGTCGGAATACCGCGATCTGATCGCCGATCCCACCGTCATGGTTCGCGGCCAGGAGGTTCCGGTGAGCGATGCGCTGTATGACGTCTGGGGCAATCGGGATTACAGCGCGTTGATGAACGCCTATTACGAGAAATACAATCCGCTCCTTGGGGAACTGTACATTCGGCTGATGAATGTGCGGAAGGCGCAGGCAAAGGAGCTGGGCTACGGAAGCTATGCCGAGATGATGTATGATATCGGCTTTGACCGCGATTTCAGCGTCGAGCAGGGGCGCGCTTTCATCGAGAGCATCCAAAAGTGGGTTCTTCCGGTCTACATGCGGCGCATGGACGAAGAGCGCCAGGCGGAGCTCATGGAGGGCTATGTGCCCGAAGAGATGCTTCTCGGCGTGCTGGAAACCGTCGCCCACGGGCTCGGCGGTGAGATTGCCCAGGCTTATGACTTCATGCGCCGCAACGAGCTCTGCGATCTGAGCATGAGCGACGTAAAAGCAAATATTTCCTTCCAGACTTATCTGGACGATTATGACGCACCCTATCTGTTTGCCAATCCATATGGCGACAGGGATGATATTATTGCGGTCACCCACGAGTTCGGGCATTACGCGGAGGCGTATATCAGCTATGGCTGGTACCGCAGCATGGATCTTGCGGAGGTCTATTCGCAGGCCATGCAGTTTCTCAGCCTCAAGCCGCTCGAAGGGGTTCTGGGAGCCCGGGATGCCTCGGTGCTGCGGGTATTGAACCTCTATGACGCGCTGGATACGCTCATCTGGCAGGCGGCCTATGCTGAATTCGAGGAGCGGGCGTTTCAGATGGAAGATCCCACGGTAGAAAAGCTCAACGCTCTGATGGAGGAAATCGGGAAGGCGTACGGGCTGACAGACGGCGATGACGGCTTTGACGTGCAGTGGGTCGACGTCACGCACTTTTTTGAGCAGCCGTTCTATGTCATCAGCTATCCCGTGTCCGCCTGCTGCGCTTTGGAAATCTATGAGAAAGAGCTGGCGGACGGCAGCGGCGTCGACACCTATCTGCGCCTTGCCGACAGCGAGGCCATCGGCCTTCTTGAAGCCACGGAGGAAGTCGGTCTGCAAAATCCGCTCTCCGACGCAAGGGTTCGGGATATCGCCGGATTTCTGGACGGACTTTTGGATTTCTGAAAAAAACATGAGCGCGCCGCAGCGGCGCGCTCATGTTTTTTACTTCCTCGGCGGGATGATTTCGATCCAGTAGCCGTCCGGGTCTTCGAGAAAATAGATACCCATTTCGGGGTTTTCAAAGCAGATGCAGCCCATAGCCTTGTGCTTTGCGTGGGCAGCTTCAAAGTCGTCCGCAGCAAAAGCCAAGTGGTACTCCTGCTCGCCCAGGTCGTAGGGCTCCGTCCGGTCGCGCAGCCAGGTCAGCTCAAGCTGAAACGCGCTGCGCCCGTCGCCGAGGAAGATGATTTTATAGCGTCCGTCGGCGGCGTTCTTCTCGCGCACGGGCTTGAGCCCCAGCGCCTCGTCATAGAATTTCAGGCTGCGTTCCAGGTCAAAGACATTGAAGTTGAAGTGATTAAAAGTGAACATATCGCGGCCTCCCGTCGTTTTGATACGTTGATTATATCGTCGTTCCCTCTCCCGGTCAATCCTTTTGCGGCGTGATCTCGCTTACGATCATGGCCCCGATCACCAGCACAGCGCCGAGCATGGCAGTCTGGCTCATGGGCTCCTTCAAAATCGTCAGGGACAGGATCACCGCGACCACGGGGTCGATATAACTCAGCAGCGCCGCGGTCTGCGCCGGGACGCAGGCAATGCCGCCGAAGTACAGCACATAGGCGATCCCCGTATGCACCACGCCCACCAACAGCAAAAGCAGCAGCGCGGACGGTGTGGGCTCCAGCGCGGGCAGATCCACCGTCAGTAGCACATAGGGCAGCATCACGGCGGCGGCGCCCGCAAACTGCATGACGGTTCGATCCTCGGCGGAGATATCCTTCAGTGTGCGGTTGCCGATTACGACGGCAGCGTAGAGCGCGGCGGCGATCAGGCCGAACAGCAGGCCCTTCGCCCCGTGCAGGCCGCTCGTGAGCACATCGGACACCAGCACCATCCCGAACACCGCCACAGCGGCACAGATTCCCTTGCGCAGTGTGATCTTCTCTCCGAAAACGATCGGGGAAAGCAGGATGATGAACACCGGCGCCATGTAGTAGCACATCGTCGCCGCGGCGACGGAGGTATAGTTATACGCCTCAAACAGGAAAATCCAGTTGATCCCCATCATCGCGCCGAGAAGCAGCAGCTTCCACAGGTTCCGCTTCACCGCCGCGCGATCCACGCGCTCATGCTTCGCCGCGCGCACCAGCAGCAAAAACGCAAGCCCGATCACCGACCGCGCCAGCGCTACGACGCTCGAGGGATACGGAATCCATCGCCGGAAGACGCCGATGGTGCCGAAGATCAGCATGGACAGAATGATCTGCATACGCGGGGACTGTTTTTTCACGGGCCTCAGCTCTTTTCTCATTGACTGCCGCGCAAGCGGCGGAAAACGACATCAGGCGGCAATGCGCCGCGCGCGTATTATACCAGCAGACCGCGGCCCGCGTCAACAAAACCGGCGCATCCTGCTGAGTGGATGCGCCGGAAACTTTGTGTGATGGGTTTACGCGCGGCTGATCATGACGCCGGCATCGCGGAGAATCTGATCGTCCGTCAGCTTCGTGCAATTGGTGACGCGGATGCTGCTCAGACTGTTGGTGCGACAGTCCGCCTTCCCCAGCACGGCGCAGTTGGAAAGCGTGAGCGAGGTCAGGTTGTTTCCCCTGCACTCAAAAATCTCCAAATGGGACAGGGCGGAAACGGTGAGACTGGTCAGTGCGTTGCCAGTGCAGCCCAGGTATACCAGATTCGGACAGCCGCTGTAATGCAGACTTGTCAGCGCGTTTTGGTTGCAGGCAAGGTATTCCAGCTTGGGGCAGTCAGAGACGGTGACGCCGGTCATCAGGCTGTTGTTGAAGCAGTTCAGTACTTTTAGCTCCGGGAAGCCGGAAAGCGTGAATTCCGTCAGGCTGGTATGGCCAAAGGAGAGCTCTGTCAGCGCGGAGCAGCCGTTCACCGAAAGGCTCGTCAGCGCGTTTTCGGTGCAGTACAGCTTTTCCAGATTTGGAAGGGCGGTGACGTCCATACTCGTCAGATTGTTCCTGCTGCACGACAGTTCACACAGCGCAGGGCAACCGGAGAAGTCCAGACTCGTCAGCGCGTTATTGCTGCAGTTGAGGACGCGCAGCGCGGGGCAGCCGGTGAGATTCAGATCGGTCAGGCCGCAGCTTGAGCAATCCAGTTCCTCCAGCTTCGCAAGACCCGAAACGTCAAAGTCCGACAACGTAAGCGTGGCACACGACAGCGACTCAAGTGATGTGAAGTAGCGGATTCCCGCGAGAGAAGCAATCCCCGAATCAAAGGGAAGCTCCATGGCTTTGACGGCGAGGATCTCGGCCTCGCTGAGCTTGCCGTTGGGCGTGGTGTCATAGCGGGCGACAAAGCTGCGGAACGCGTCGTCCGGGAAGTGGTCCGCGTCAATGGGCAGCAGGGTTTCGAGTCTGACCCCGCTGTCATTGTACAGGCTGTGCAATCTGGGGCAATCGTAGACGTTCAGCGTTTCCAAATAATTGTGACTGCAGTTGAGCGTGCGCAGATCTGTGCAGCCGCAGAGATCCAGTTCTGTCAGATAGTTTGCTTCGCAGGATAAATACTTGAGATTTGACAGGCCGTTTACGTACAGCGTTTCAAGGAAGCAGGCGCTGCAATCCAGCTCCGTCAGGGCCTGACAGTCAGAGACGTCGAGGTAAGTCAGCTGACTTGCGCTGCAGTTGAGCTTTTCGAGCTCCGCGCAGCCGGTGAGATCAAGGGAGCGGAGGAATGTCACGCTGCAATCCACAGTGACGATTTCCGGCACGGAGGAGAGATCTATAGCTTGGAGCAGGTTGCCGCTGCAGTCCAGGCTTGTCAGCGCGGTACAGAAGCTGACATCAAGTTCCTTCAGGTTGCACGAGGAACAATTCAGTGTCGTCAGCTCCTCACACGCGGAGACAATGAGCGTCTCCAGGCCGGAGTAGGAAGAAACGTCAAGCGCCTCAAGACGGGTGCCCTCGCAGATGAGCGTTTTCAGCCCCGTACAGGCGGTGATGTTGAGGGAATAGAGCGGATTGCCGCCGCAAGCCAGCGCTGTCAGGCCAGGGCAGGGAGAGAGATCCAGAACGGATATCCCGTTGTCCTGACAGAGAAGTCTTTCCAGCGCGGAGCAGCCGGTGAGGTCAAGGTTTTTGAGCGCATTGCCGAAGCAGGCCAGCTCTGCTGCCGCGGAGCAGCCGGTCACGTTAAGCGTTTCCAGTCCGGTGCAGCCAAAGCACCAGATATGCTCAAGCCCGGTGCACCCCGCTGCGTTGACGCCGGTCAGATTCGCCATGTTCGGAAGATGCAGCAGGGTGAGTTTCGTCAGCCCGGAGACATTTAGCGTCTCCAGATTCTCAAAGAAACTGACGCCGCTCAGGGAGCTGAAATCATGGCCGGTGCAGTCGAGATTTGTGATTGCAGCAATCTCCGCGTCGCTGAGTATGTCATTCCCGTCTGTGTCATACTGATCCTTGATCCAGGCCATGAAGTCCCCGTCCGAGAAGAACGTGGAATTGATCGGCAGATCCCGCAGAAGCGGGGCGCTGCCGCTCTGGCTGAAACTGATGTTCCGCGGGCAGCCGTGTACGTAGACCTCGGTGAGCGGGTTATCCACAGCGTTGAGTGTCGCAAGACTCCCGCAGCCGGCGACGTCCAGCTTCGTGAGCCGGTTCGCGCGGCAGTCCAGACTGGTCAGCGCCGCACCTCTGGGGATCGCGAGTCTGGTCAGCAGGTTGCCGCTGCAGTCCAGCGTTTTCAGCGCGATGGCGTCGCGCAGCTCCAGCTCCTCCAGCAGGTTGCTGCGGCAGTCCAGCGTCTCCAGCGCGGTGCAGCCCGCAAGATAAAGCTCGCGCAGATTCTTGTCGGCGCAATCCAGGCAGGTCAGCGCGGTGCAGTACTCAAGGTCGATGTAAGTAAGCCCGGTGCAGCCGCTGAGAGTGAGATCGGTCAGCTCCCGGTTCATGCCGCAATGCAGCTCGGTCAGCGACGACAGGCCGCCGAGATTGAGTGAGCGGAGAATATTGCCTTCGCACTGCAGCGTCTCCAGCGGGGCGGAAGCGGGCAGGATCAGCTCCTCCACCTCGCTGTACTGGCAGTCCAGATAAGTGAGCACGGTATTGGCGGAGAGGTCGAGCCTGTGCAGGGAGTTCGCGCTGCAGTCCAGCGAGCGCAGGGCGGTAAAGAACGCAATGCCCTCCAGGGACGAGATGTCCTGCCTGCACAGGTTCATCTCCGTGACAGCCGCAAGCTCCGCCGGGCTCAGGCTGCCGTCGTTGTCAGTATCGTACAGCTCTACCCATTCACGGAAATTATCGTCAGGGAAGTACGTTGCGTTGATCGGGATGCCGCCTTCGTTTACCCAGGGGATGCCGTTGTCCCGGGCGTATTCCCATGCAGTGCAGCCGACGGGGGAATGGATGACCACACTCGCCTCAGCGAAGGCGTCAGAGCTGATCGACGTAACGCTTGCGGGGATTTGGATCGCACGCAGATTGGTGAACGCGAAGGCCCGCGCGCCGATGGTCGTGGCGCCGTTCGGGATCACGACTTCATCCAGGGACGTATCTCCGCAAAACGCCTCTTCGCCGATCACCAAAAGCCCGGAGGGGAGCGTCAGCGTGTCGGCAATGGCGTCGCAGCCCAGGCACAGCAACAGGGCGGAGGCCAGAATCAGAGCAAGAATCCACCGTAATGCGGTACGCATGATGAAACACCTCATTTCCAGATATTAGCAAGCATATACTATCCTATTTTATATTGTACCGAATTCCGGGCAGTCTGTGTAGGGACCATATGGTCCCTATTTTTGAAAAAACAGGACGGCTTCCGGAGCAGACCGGGGGGCCGGCAAAGGAAAATCGCTTGCATAAACATAAAAAACAGGCTACAATGCGTTTATATTCTGTGCCCCGGGAGGTCTTGCCATGGATAAAACGGAAATGACGGCGCTGCTTCAGGCGGTCGCGGAGGGGGCGGTCAGCCCCGAGGACGCGGCGCTCAGGCTCAAGATGCAGCCCATACAGGAGATCGGCGATTACGCCAAGGTGGACATGCACCGCGGCATCCGCCAGGGTGTGCCGGAGGTCATCTACGGTGCGGGCAAGACAAAGGAGCATATCCTCGGCATTGCAAAGGCCATGCTGGAAAACGGGCAGGCAACCGTGCTGATTACCCGTCTCACGCAGGAGGCGGCGGAATATCTCACGGCGGAGGCGCTGCCGCTGAAATACGATCCCCTGTCCAAGACCGGCGTAGTCGGCGAGCTGCCGAAGCCAACAGGCAAAGGCCGCGTCGTGGTCGCCACCGGCGGCACCAGCGATATTCCCGTCGCCGAGGAGGCCGCCGTTACAGCCGAGGTGCTGGGCAATGAGGTCGTGCGTCTGTACGACGTGGGCGTCTCCGGCATCCACCGGCTTTTGAGCCACATGGACGCCATCATGTCTGCCCGCGTGATCGTCGCCGTCGCAGGGATGGAGGGGGCGCTGCCCTCGGTCATCGGCGGGCTTGCCGACTGCCCGGTCATCGCCGTGCCCACCAGCGTGGGCTACGGGGCCAGCCTCGGCGGGATCGCGGCGCTGCTCAGTATGCTCAACTCCTGTGCCAGCGGCGTCTCAGTCGTGAACATCGACAACGGCTTCGGCGCAGGCTACATGGCCAGCATGATCAATCATCTT
This sequence comes from Oscillospiraceae bacterium, assembly GCA_902789745.1. Taxonomy (GTDB): domain Bacteria; phylum Bacillota; class Clostridia; order Oscillospirales; family Oscillospiraceae; genus Limivicinus. Next base: position 15,271 of record CADAPH010000035.1, read on the forward strand.
GATTAAGATGGAACTGCAAGACTTTTTCAAACTACATCCTCGTCTTGCCCTGGCCTTTTCCGGCGGGGTGGACTCGTCGTATCTGCTGTACGCGGGGCTGCAATGGGCCGAGAGGCTGGGCGTCTACTACGTCAAGTCCCCATTTCAGCCGGAATTTGAACGGCAGGACGCCCTGCGCCTTGCGTCGGAGCTGGGCGCGCAGGTCACGGTGCTGAAAGCTGACTCGCTCTGCGATCCCCGTGTCGCCGCCAATCCCGCGAATCGCTGCTATTATTGCAAGCAGTTGATTATGTCAACCATCAAGGCCGCTGCGGAGAAGGACGGCTTCGAGCTCGTCATCGACGGCACGAATTTTAGCGACGATATCGCCGACCGCCCCGGCTTTCAGGCGCTGGAGGAGGCGGGCGTTCTCTCTCCGCTGCGTCTGTGCGGGATCACGAAACCGGAAGTGCGCGCCCGCTCGCGGGAGGCGGGGCTCTTTACCTGGAACAAACCCGCCTACGCCTGTCTCGCCACACGGATTCCGACCGGCGAGACGATCGCAGCGGAGAAGCTGAAGCGCGTCGAAAAAAGTGAGGACGCGCTGTTTCGGCTGGGCTTTACGGATTTTCGCGTCCGAACGAAGAACGGGCGTGCAAAGCTCCAGTTCACCGCCGAGCAGCACGGAGAGGCCGCGCGGCGCATGGATGAGATCAAAGCGGCGCTGTCGCCGTATTATTCCGAAATCGCGCTCGATCCGATTCCAAGGGAGAAAAGCTTATGAGAACATTGTATTTAGACTGCGGCATGGGCGCGGCGGGCGATATGCTGACCGGCGCGCTGCTGGCGCTTTTGGACGAACCCGAACAACAGGTATTTCTGCGGGAGATCAACGCCGCCCTCTCTGGGAGGGCCGTGGTCTCTGCCGCGCCGGATCTAAAATGCGGCGTACAGGGCCTGCACGTCAGTGTGAAGATCGGCGGCGCGGAAGAGGGCGCGGAGCATCATCAACGCGAAGAGCATCATCACAACAGCATCCAGGAGATCCGGACGCTGATCGATGCCATGCCATTCTCGGATTCCGTGCGATATCACGCGCGCGAGGTGTTCGACAATATCGCCTTTGCCGAGGCGCAGGTACATGGGCAGGACATGGAGCACATCCATTTCCACGAGGTCGGCAGCATCGACGCGGTGGCGGACGTGCTGGGCGTGTGCCTGCTGATGGAGAAGCTTGCGCCCGAGCAGGTGATCGCCTCGCCGGTCAACGTCGGCGGCGGGGTGGTCAGATGCGCCCACGGCATACTGCCGGTGCCCGCGCCCGCGACGGAGATTCTGCTGCGCGGCGTCCCCTGGTACGCGGACGATCTGAAAACCGAGCTCTGTACCCCCACGGGCGCGGCGCTGCTTTCCCACTTCGCGGATCGCTTTGACAAGAGCCCGATGATCCGTGTGGAGAAGTGCGGTTACGGCACTGGGACAAAGGACTTCGACAGACTCAACGCCGTGCGCGCCCTGCTGGGCGAAGCGCCGGACGAGCCGGAGTATCTTATGGAGCTGCAATGTAATATAGACGACATGACGGGCGAGGAACTGGGCTTTGCCATGGAGCGGCTTTTCGACGCCGGGGCACTGGACGTCTGGACGACGGCCATCGGCATGAAGAAGTCCCGCCCGGGCGTGATGCTCTCCGTCCTGTGCCGCGCAACGCAGCGGGACGCGCTTCTGCGCTGCCTGTTCAAGCACACCACAACGCTCGGCGTGCGCGAGTTCATTTGTCCGCGCCATGCGCTGGAGCGTGACAATCGCATCGCGCAGACCCCCTGGGGCAAGGTGACGGTCAAGCGCGCCGAGGGCTGGGGCGTCAGGCGGGAGAAGCCGGAACATGAGGATCTGGCACGCATCGCGAGAGAGCATGATCTGACCCTGCGGGAAGTCAAAAAAGCCATAGAATAGTCTGAACGCCGCCCGTTTGGGCGGCGTTCAGTCTATTCAAATGTCAGTATGCCACGCCCCAGAAGATCATGTGTTTGGCGGGCTTGCCGCAGCAGGCGCAAACCTCGTCCAGCTTCTCCTGGTGGAAGGGGATGCAGCGGGAAGACATGCCCGCCTGCTCCTTCATCTTGAGCTCGCAGGCTTCCTCGCCGCACCACATGGTCTTGATGAAGCCGCCGTTTTTCTCCTGCAGCTCCTTCGCCTCTTCAATGGAATGGGCGGCGTAGATATGCTCGTCCAGGTTCTTTTTTGCCTTCTCGTAAAGTCCCTGCTGCACGGCCTCCAGCAGCTCCGGCACCTTGACCGTGAGCTTTTCGAGGGCGATGGAGGTCTTCTCGCCGTTGTCGCGGCGGACAGCCATGCACACGCCGTTCTCCATATCCTTCGGGCCGATCTCCACACGGAGAGGCACGCCCTTCATCTCGTACTGCGCGCACTTCCAGCCGAGGCTGTTGTCGCTGTCGTCCAGCTTGACGCGGATACCCGCGTCCTGCAGGGCCTGGAACAGCTCCTGCGCCTTCTCCAGAACGCCGGGCTTGTGCTGCGCCACGGGGACGACGACCACCTGGATGGGCGCCACATGCGGGGGCAGGACAAGGCCGTTGTTGTCGCCGTGAGCCATGATGACCGCGCCGATCATGCGGGTGGTGGAGCCCCAGGAGGTCTGGAAGGGGTACTGGAGCTTGTTGTCGCGCCCGGTGAAGGTCACGTTGTAGGCACGGGAGAACTTGTCGCCGAAGTAGTGGGAGGTCGCGCCCTGGAGGGCTTTGCGGTCCTTCATCATGCACTCGACGGTATAGGTGGCCTCAGCCCCGGCAAACTTCTCCTTGTCGGTCTTTCTGCCGCGCACCACGGGGATGGCGAGCACCTTCTCAAAGAAGTCGGCGTAGCAGTTGAGCTGCTGCTCGGTCTCCGCCTGGGCTTCCTCGGCGGTTTCATGGATGGTGTGGCCCTCCTGCCACCAGAACTCGCGGGAGCGCAGGAAGGGGCGGGTGGTCTTCTCCCAGCGGATGACGGAGCACCACTGGTTATAAAGCATGGGCAGCTCACGATAAGAGTGGAGCACGCGGGACCAGTGGTCGCAGAACATGGTCTCGGACGTGGGACGGAAGGCAAGTCGCTCCTCCAGCTGCTCGCTGCCGCCCATAGTGACCCAGGCCACCTCCGGCGCGAAGCCGTTGACAAGCTCCCCTTCCTTTTTCAGCAGGCTCTCCGGAATCAGAACCGGCATGGCGACATTGACGTGTCCGGTCTTCTTGAACTCGGCGTCCATGATCCGCTGCATATTCTCCCAGATCGCGTAGCCGTAGGGACGCAGGATGGTAAAGCCCTTGACCGAGGCGTATTCCACCAGCTCCGCCTTGCGGCAGATATCCGTATACCATTGGGCAAAATCGACCTCCATATCGGTGATCTGCTCAACTCTTTTCTCTTTTGCCATACGATTACCTCTCAATCGCCAGGGCCCTTGCCCCGTCGTTATTTCGGCCTTTGGCCGCAGGATGTTATTTTATAGCCGCGCTTCTGCCTTGTCAAGTGGTTACGAAGGAACGCGAAAAGTCTTGTCTCTCTTTTGTAATATTTTTCTTGACCATTTGCGCCTGAAAAGGTATAATCACTACGAACGCCGATGGATCACGGAGGTGAAGCCCCATTAACAAGCAGATATTTCTGGCCGAGCTCGGGCGCCTGCTGACCTTTATGTATGAAGAGGACAGAGTTCGGGCCCTGGATCTGTACAGTAAAATATTCGACGAAGTGGGAAATGACAACGCTGCGCTGCAGCTTCTTGTCTCTCCGACGCGTCAAGCCGTCAATCTGGCCCGCGCATATGACGGCCGGGATCGCTCCATGCAGGGGTACGGGGAAGATGTGCCCGCATATATTGAAGTGATTGAGGATCTGCGCCGTCAGGCCTCCTCCATTGCTCCCGTCATGCCCAAGGTGGATGACGATCAGATTTCCCTGTTTGAGCAGCCGGATGTGGCCGAGACGGTCTTTGACAATATCGACTATGTTTCACCGCCCTTGCCGGAAGAAAGAAAAACGGTCGTGGATTTGCCGGATCATTATCCCAACTTCCCCGATGAGGATAAAAGCGCCGAACCGATCCCACCCGCCTATCCGCCGGTGACGCCGGCCGCAGAAGAGCAGAGGCAGGATCCCGATGAATTCTCCGACGCGGTCGAGGCCTTTCTCAAGGATCATACTCTGCACGAAGAACGCGTCGAGAGTGAGCCGCCCTTCCCTGCGCATCTTGTCGGGACGCCGAAGGAGCCGCTGCCCGCGCGGGAGCCTCTCGCGCCGCAGATTGTGGACAAACGCGACGAGGATCAGCCCGTTGTCGCGCCGCGGCAGGACGACGCGCCGAATCCGCGTCCCGCGCAGAAGGATCCACGGGACGCAAAAGTGCTTCTGAATGATCTGCCTCCGCTGACGGTGAGAAAGCCGAATATACCTCTGCTGATACTGTTTATTCTGATCGCCGTGCCTGTCACGCTGGCCTGTATCGGCGTGCTCCTTGTCCCGACGCTTCTTTTGCTCGGCCTTGCGGTGGCAGCGCTTTATATGGGCTTTTCCGGCATTGTCGCCGCTTTTACGTCCTTCTCCGTTTTTGCGGACATGCTTTTGGTTTTCGGCCTTTCCCTTTCGCTTACGGCAATCGGTCTGCTGCTGTTCTGGCTTTTCCTGTGGATGCTGATCGGCGCGATCCCGGCTCTCGTGCGCGGGGTATGCCGTTTGGCCGAAAAGCTATGCTATAAGGAGGTGGCGGTATGAAAAAAAGCTGGAGGGTAATCCTCATTATTGTGGTCATCGCCATCGCTATCGGCTCCGTGAGTGCCGGGGTCGGGGTGCTGACCGGGGCGGATTTCGAGCGCATCAGCGCCGTTTTTCAGGAACGCGCCGCAGAAAGGTACAATCTTGATCTGCACGCCTTTCTCCATGAATGGATTCCGGAGAGCCTTGCCGCGATCCGTAACGCCTTTTTCTGATAATTCCGGGCGCGCTGAAAAATGCGCGCCTTTTTTTTGTACGTTTGTCAATGATGTGAGACTGAGAGTGAGTTTGAAAGAAAAGCGCGTTAGCTTCTGACGGAGGGAGGGCGTAGCCCGACTGGAGTCAGCAGCT
>CADAPH010000036.1 GCA_902789745.1 Oscillospiraceae bacterium
CGAATCTCGGACATGCCTCGGCAGCCTTCACGCTGGATGTGTATGGGCACGTATCAGACAGGATGCAGCGTGCCAGCGCGGACAGAATGGAGGAATATAATACGAGTATTTCGAGAATGAAAAACGCTTAAAAGTGTCCTCATTTGACTTTTTGCCCTCTATTTTCGAACTATTCAAAGCAATAAATAACGTCAATAGGGGTCAGATAGGGGTCAAGAGAATAAACTCGTAACTTTTGAAGCCGAAACCATCTCAGATATAGCAAAAATCGCCTCGAAACGAAACATTTCAAGACGATTTCTGGCAGGGGAAGAAGGCTTCGAATTGCCAAAAATCACTATTCAACGGCTAAAATCATTTTTATGAACTAAAAAATCCAGAAATCAGAATTTTTTGAGCCACTTTGACCGCAATTTACCTCTATGATTATTATGTTTGCGGTAAGATTTGCGGTCAGGCTTCATGGGAGTTTCAAAATCCAACCTTTTTACACCTTTTTCAGCAAAACTCTCATGAAAGGATATTGAAAAAATGGAAAACAACACTTCTCAGGAAAAAGAGCGCGTATACTCGTTTGATGAACTGCCAGTCGTAATCAATGTCCGGGAGCTTGCCGCTGTTTTAGGCATCTCAAAGTCCGCAGCTTATACGCTGACTCATATAAAAGATTTTCCGGTTATTCGTTTCGGGAAACGTATTGTCATACCGAGAGATCGTTTGAAGGCCTGGCTTGACGCACACGTTGGATCTGAATGTGTATTCGACTTAGGCCTCTACTATCCTGAGTAAGCTTAGAATATTATATTCCTCAATTCCAGTGCCATCAGTTTAGGTGGCACTATTTTCATGCCAGAAAGGAAAAACTATGCCGTGCCTTTATAAATACCGCTGGGTCAAGCTCCCGCGGGCATGCCTGCCGACCGGAAAAGGACTCATGGGTGCGTGGGCTCGGCTGGCGTCACGGGCGGCTTTCCGAAAAGGCATTGCGACTTACTGCGGTCACGAGAATCCTGTCATCCCCGGCATGTGGTCCGGCGGGATCGTCGGACTAAAAAGCATTCTCGGTATCAGGAATCGTGACTCCGCATTGTCCAAGCTCTCCCTTCTGAATGAAATGGGCTTGGTGAAGTTCTTCCTCGACCCAAACACCAAGCACTTGACCTATCAACTCTCAGACTGGATCGTGGAATACTCCGGTGCTGAGTGTATTCCCGGGACAGTTTACACGACGCCCGGTTATGGCTTTCTCTGTGTGCCAAGAAACCTCACGGAGAAGCTCTTACACCAAAACTATGTTTTAGAAGACTCTGATGCATGGCTGGATCTATGGCTGCACACCGTATCCATGGATCCCAGAAATGCGTTTTCATTTTTTGCTCCGGTTTGCCAGTACGGCAAGTACGGAGTTTTTCTTACTCTGGAAACACTGGGACAGCGCTGGGGCTGGGAGAAGACCAAGGTATGGAGGTTCCTGCAAAAGCACGAGGACGTCTTCACTCTGTACCGCCTCCCCGGCTCTTATGGCTGTCTCATTTTCAATAAGCTCTATCCCTGTGATCAGGAGATCCTTCTGCCAACAGTTGAGGATATTAATCGCATCCTGGCCTATGTTCATCGTTGCGCGCAAGACTGTGTCAGGCGCGGCTCGCTTCGCGAGCACATGAGCCGCATGGTTGTGTGGTACAGCCGCCGGTATCTCAGATCCGTCGGTATGCTCCCCTCCTCCTGGGCCCAAAAAGCTCGCGTTGCACTTTTCTCTTCTTTATATCGCGCGTATCTTTCTCTCTGTTGGAATTGGAAGAATGGTAAGTATGACTGCCCGAACTATGAATTAAGAGAGTCTGTCGGCCAATGCTCCAACACCATTCGTGGGCCCTGTGTAACAGTGGATCTGAGCATCATTGCAAAGGAGTATTTCACATATGGATAACACCAGCAAACGTACCGCCTTGTCTGCAGAGGCGGTTCTTTCTTTTCTCCGCAACCAGGGAATTCTGGCCGAGAACAGCACACTGTCCGAGGAAATGATCCGCGAGGCCCAAGAGAAAAAGCAGAAGCAGGCGTATCATAACACCTTGCTTCTGCTCTCAAATTATCGGAACATTCTCTGGCAGACGGACTGTGAGATCGAGGCGATCGCCTCGGAGCTGAATGTTCCGCTGAAGAATCTCGATGCACTACTCAGTCGGGTGGATGCTGAGATCGGTATGGAGAACCGTCGTTTGGAGCTGAACCTTGAGCGTCTGGCCAAGACCAGGCAGCTTCTGGATCGGATCAACGACGCTCTCACCGCTCTCAAGCGCAAGCCGGACAACGGTCCCCTGCTCTATGAGCTCATCTACATGACCTACATCTCCGATGAAAAGCTCCTGCAGACCGACGTGCTGTTTCGGCTGAACATCTCCCGCCGGCATTATTACAGGCTGAAAGAGCAAGCCATCAACATCATCTCGCTCCGCCTCTGGTCCTCCCCTACCTCGGATTTGGATCTGTGGCTGGAGCTTGTGGCCATGCTAAGCGGAGGCGACAAATAACTATAACCAACATATACCATCCTTGCCACCTTTTCGGCACCAAGATGGCACCTCACAGTCACTGACATGCGCATCCTTCCGTGATATATTGGTAGCGTCCCAAATTGGGGCGAGACAGAAAGAACGCCGTTTCCCAGGCAAAAGCCGCCTGCGGAAGCGGCGTTTTTTCATGCTCACAGGAAGGAGGTGTGGCTTATGTTGAAACGACGTCAGCTGCGGGATCGGCTTTCTACGCTGTACTGGTCCGGCGTCGGGATGCTGTTGGCGGGGATCGTCTCCCTGCAGCCCGTATACGCGGACAACATCTTCGAGCGTATCCAGTCTATCGTCTATGACATCTATGGGCAGATCGTGGCGATCTCCACCATCGTCGCTGTGACGGTGGCAAGCATTGCTCTGATCGTCCGGATGATCTCGCGCAATCAGCGGGCCGTGGATGAGGCGACAAGCTGGCTCAAGCGCATTGTCGTCGCCTGGATCGTCCTCAACTCCCTTGGCTTCGTGGTTGCGTACCTGCAGCCTCTCGTAGCCGGCGGTCAGTATGTAGGCGGTTAAGCCTCTCCGGTCAAGCAATCGGGAGGTGATGAATCTTGCTTGACTGGATTTTTGAAGGGATCGTTACCTGGATCAGCAGCGTTGTCACCCAGCTGATGGACGCGGTGTCCGGCCTGTTTCTCAATGCCTTAGGTACAGACATGGTCGCCATGGAGGAGTACTTTCCCTTTGTCACGAAAGCCTTCAGCATTCTCCAGTACACCGCCTGGTCGATTCTGTTTCTGATCACCGTATGGCAGCTCTTTCGCTCCTTCGGCGGGCCGATCACAGAGGCTGAGAATCCCTTGACCCTGCTCGCCAGAAGCGCGATCTTCGCGGTGCTGATCGGCTATTCCAAGCCCATCTTTCAGATGACGCTGGATATTGCCCGCGCCCCGTACACGGCGCTGATGGAGATTTCCATGACTTCGGAGGACTTCACCTTTGCCGGGGTCGAGCAGGCGCTCACGAACGGACTCGTGACCTTCATCTCGACAGCCTCCTGTGTTGGGCTGCTGTTGCTGGTCATCCTGGAGATCGCGCTGGGCTGGAATTACTTCAAGCTCCTGCTGGAGACTGTGGAAAGATACGTGGTTGTCGGTGTGCTTTGCTATACCTCTCCCCTTGCCTTTTCCATGGGCGGCTCCAAGGAAACAAGCTCAGTCTTCAAATCCTGGTGCCGGATGGTCGGATCGCAGCTGTTGCTGCTTATTATGAACGTCTGGTTCCTTCGTGCCTTCGATTCGTCCGTAGGGCAGTTTATCGGAAACGGCGGCGCGCTGACAAACGGCAAAGGCAGCATCTTCCTCTGGCTCTTCTGCGCTCTCGCCTTCCTCAAGTGCGCACAGCGCTTTGACAGCTATCTGTCCTCCATGGGGCTCAGCGTCGCACAGACCGGCTCCAGCATGGGGATGGAGATGCTGATGGCCGCCCGTGTTGTGGGCGGCTTTGGCGGCGGGATCCGTACGGCGGGCGGCGTCTTCCGCGGCGCCGGCAATGCCGCCGGTGCAGCGGATCAGACAACAAGTGCTGCAACCGGTTTTGCGGCCGGCTTTGCCAACCGCTTCCGTCCCAACAGCTATGTGCGCGACGCCGTGGTAAGCGGCGGCACCCGCATGGGCGTCGGCGGTTCTGTCGGCTTCGTGGGCCGTGCCTTTGGCGGAATCGCCGCCAGAAACGGTGCCGTGCTCACAGGTGAGTCCATCGCCTCCGTCGCCTCCCGCCCCGCTGCCGTTTCCGGCAGTATTGGCGGAGAGATCGCGGATCGCAGTCTGCAGAACTTCATGCCGCAGCTCAGCGGGCATACGCTGACGGACACGCAGATCTCCGGCGGACGCATCAGCACCACGGCTGTCGGTGCAGACGGCAAAGAGACCTCAGTGGAGATGTTCAATGCCTCTCAGTTTGAGAAGCCCGAAGCGCCTCATGCTCTGGTCACCGCATCCGATGGTAGCCAGTGGTACCAGATGGCAAGCGGGCCCGCCGCCGGATCCTTCTACGATGTCCCGCAGTTTAGCGGCAGTCCCGGCGAGGCGCCGCAGGTGGCGGCCAGCTTCCCGGACGCTCCGGACGGTTCTGTTCTCCGCACGGTGGATCACGGCGCCATCGAGGCCACTTCTCCGGACGGCACTTCCACCATGTGGTACAACAGCGCTTATTTCAATGAGCCTGATGCCCCGCATACGGTCATGCAGGCCGCCAACGGAGTGGACTGGTACGCCATGCAGCAGGCCGCCGAAGTGCCCGCCTTTGAGCCGGGTGAAGCGGCAGCGGCATATAATCAGGCGCAGTTTCAGCAATTCATGCCCGGTTATGAGCAGGCTGTCACCTCGGTCGACGCCTCTCAGCGGACAGACGGACACTTTGAAGTCCGCCACGCCGACGGCTCCGGAACGATGTTCTATGACACCGCTCAATACGCCGCTCCCCGTGGAGATTATCAGGTGTTCGAGGACGCCCGCGGCAGCCAGTGGTATGCGATCCCGGGTCAGGCGGCTGTGGAACGCAGGCCTGTCTACGAAAACGGAAAGCCTGTGTACGACGGGCAGAACGTCAAAACCGTCTCGGTCGAAACGGTGCGCTACAAGACGACCCCCATCAAGTATGCACCGCCCGCGCAGCGTGCGCAGACCGAGATCAAAGCACCCAAACTCAAACGATAAGCCTTTGGCAGTCGGGCCAGTGCCCGGCTGCCTTTCTTTTTGACGGAGGTGAAGCTAATGGCAGAACCGGACAAACGCCAGCACGGCGACGGTTCTGATAACTATACAAACGCCGCTTCCAACCTGGCCAAAGCCGCACGGCAATCCGGGCAGGAGGCGGCAAAGCAGGCTTCTATAATCGGTGCGGAAGCCGCTTCGCGCGGTGCTGGCGCAGCCGTCAGCGGCGGCGTCAAAGCCGGAAAGGCCGTGGCAGGTATCGCCAAGGGTGCGGCCGCCGGCGGCCCCTGGGGCGCGATTGCCGCGGCCGCCTGGTCTATGCGGCACACGCTCTACAAGATCCTGATCTGCGTATGTCTCCTGCTCGTTTTTCTCGTGATTCTGATCACCTCGCTGCCTTCCATTGTCACCAACGGTATTTTCGGCCTGGACGGCACACAGCCGGTGGAGGGCGCTACTCTCTCGGATACCTACGGCGAAATGGCAGACGCGGTCTCCGCTGTGGTGGACGCCGGATACGATCTCTCCCTGGCAAGGGTCGAACAGATCATTGAGGAGGGCGGCTATGATTACGACCTCTCCATGGACGCGCTCATCAACTATGCCCACAGCTCTGCGGGCTATGATACCTGCTATGTTCTTGCCGCCTACTCAGCATCCATGGAGCAGAGGGGCACGACCAAGGACGATATGATCGCCAAGCTCGGTTCTGTTGCCGGCTCCATGTTCCCGGTCACCTACGAGGTCAATCAGCAGGAAAACCTGGTGCCTGTCACCTACTACACCTACAAGCCTGTCACCGTCACCGTGGTGTCTTCCGAACAGATCACAGGCTACGTGAACGGGAAGCCCTACTACAGCTATGAGACCGAACAGCGTACCTACTATGAGCGAGACGAGGAATTCACCAGTGAGGAACCCGTTACGGTCCCCGCCTATCGGGAGACCTTTGTGCATGTCCCGATCTACAGCGACGGCTATACCCATCGCAGCGTTGTCGGCTACCGCACAGAGAGCTACTACGAGCTGAGCGGGACGGAGACGCTCTCCCCTGCTACTCAGATCATCCCCTATGTGGAATGCACGATCCATTCCTTTGACAACGCCGTGATCGTTCAGGCCTTCGGGATCGACACCTCGGCCAAATACGGTCAGTTCAACGTCACCTACGGCGAGGCCATTCAGAAGATGGCGAACGCTTTGAAGATGACGCTCTACGGCACTCTGGGCAGCGGCGAGATGGTTCCGCTCACTGACGCGGAGCTGATCGCCTTTGTGAACGCCCAGAACTGCAACGCCACGCGCAAGTTCATTCTGACCACCGGCCTGTCCCTTGTGGGAAAGGTGCCGTATTTCTGGGGCGGCAAATCCGCGCCGGGCTGGAACGACGCTTGGAACACACCCCGGCTCGTCACCTCGGCGGGCTCTCCCAGCACCGGGACGATCCGTCCCTACGGGCTGGACTGCAGCGGCTTTACCGAATGGGTATATAACACCGCCATGGGCGTGGAGATCGGTGCCGGCACCTCCGGTCAGTACCCCAACACGGTGGGCATTGACGCTTCCGAGCTTCTCCCGGGAGATCTGGGCTTTATGGCCGACGGGAACGGGTGGGGCCATGTGCTGATGTTTGCTGGCTATGACAGCTCCGGCAGCCGCATGTGGGTCCACTGCACCAGCGGAAGCGGCGTTGTGCTGAACACGCCCTCCTATGAGGCTTCCCTCTCCCTGCGGCGGCTCACCCTCGTGGATTATGAAGCGCCAGTATCGCAGCAGGCCTGGGGCGAGCCCTTATATGAGATTGAAGTCACGGTCACTCATTATTGCGCCTGCGCCAAGTGCTGCGGCGTAAATGCCGACGGCATCACGGCCAGCGGCAAGACGGCACAGCGCGGCATGGTGGCCATGTCCAGCTATTACCCCTTCGGCACGCAGATCATGATCAACGGCGTCATGTACACCGTTGAGGATCGGGGCGGCTCCGGGATCGAGAACAACATCCACCGGGTGGATATTTTCATCCCGGATCATCAGGAGGCGCTGCGGCTGGGCAAATTCACGACCACGGCATATATCTACCGGCTGGGCAGGTGATCAAGTGGAAAACGCAGAATACAACAACGTGTACGCCATTCCGGCGAACTATACCGATTCCGGCAAACTCCTCGGCGGTATGCTGGAAACAAGAAACGCGGTGGAGACGGTGGCTCTGGTGATCCTGGTGGGTTATCCGGAGCTGTTCTTGTTCTCCATGCCCGCCATGATGCGGATCGTTCTGATGGTACTGACGCTGATCCCGCTGGCAGTGGTCTCCATGATGGGCATTGACGGAGATTCCCTGTTTCAGTATCTCGGTCACATCATCCGCTTCTTTATCAACCGCCGAAGACTACATTTCAGGAGGATCGGCTATCACTATGACCCGGCGCGCCTCAAAAACCCCAAAAAAGGGAAAGCCAAAAAACAGCGGCGAGCTGCTTGAGTTCGTCCAGGATTATATCCCCGTGAAGGATATCCACCATGGGATCATCGAGACAACGGACGGGCGGTATATCAAGATCCTGGAGATCGAGCCCATCAACTTCATGCTGCGCTCCGACGAAGAGCAGTACAACATCATCTCTTCTTTTGCCTCCTGGCTGAAGATCTCGCCTCAGCGGCTGCAGTTCAAGAGCTTCACCCGCAAGGCGGATTCGGACAAGCATATTCAGCTTCTCCGTCAGGAGCTGGAGCAGGAAGAAAACGAGGAATGTCGCCGCCAGGGCGAGGGCTATATCCGCTTTGTCCGCGATGTGGGCAACCGGGAGGCTCTGACCCGGCGCTTCTTCCTGATCTATCAGTTTGAGGAGCTGCGCCATGGCGACAGCGAAGATTTCGGTCAGGTCTACAGCATGATCCAGACCGTGGAGCAGAACGCCCGCACCTACTTCATGCAGTGCGGCAACTCCATTGTCCAGCCCAAGGATCCGGACGAGGCCACGGCAGAGATCCTGTATATGTTCTTCAACCGCAGTTCCTGTGTGGATGATCCCTTTTCTGCCCGGGTCAACCGTGTTGTAGTGGATACCATGGCCGCCCGGAACAGGATCATCGGTCTGGATTCCGTTCCCCATATCCGCATGACGAACTTTATCTCCCCCCGCGGTCTGGATTTCAGCCATAACAGCTATGTGATCATGGATGGCCTGTATTACTGCTTCCTGTATATCCGCGGGAACGGTTATCCCGGCACTGTGCGGGCGGGCTGGATGTCCTCGCTCATCAACGCCGGCGAGGGCATCGACATCGACGTCCACCTGCACCGGGAAAACCGCAGCAAGGCCATCGACAAGGTGGCCCAGCGCATCCGCCTCAACCGCACCAAGCTCAAAAGCATGCAGGACACCAGTACAGACTATGAGGAGCTCACCAACTCCATCCAGGCCGGCTACTACATTAAGCAGGGCATCGCCAACTATAACGAGGATCTGTTTTACCTCTCGGTGTTCATCACCATCTCCGCTAAAAGCATTGATGAGCTGATGTGGCGCAAGCAGCAGATGGTGGACATGCTCAAATCCATGGATATGTACGTCAGTGATTGCCGCTTCCAGCAGGAGGCGGCTTTTTCCTCGGTCATGCCCTTCCTGAAGATCGACCCCAGGCTGGAGCGCAAGGCCCGACGGAATGTACTCACCACCGGCGCTGCCTCCACGTACATGTTCACAAGCTTTGAGATGTCCGACGACGCGGGCGTACTGCTGGGCATCAACCGTCACAACAATTCACTCTGCATCGTGGATCTCTTCAACGCCAAGAAGAACAAGAACGCGAATCTGAACTTGCTTGGCACCAGCGGCGCCGGCAAAACCTTCACCATGCAGCTTCTGGCCCTGCGGATGCGGATGCGCGGCATGACACGAATTTCGCCGCGCCTGCAAAAGGGTCGGCGGTGAGTTCATCAAGATCGCGCCGGGCTCTCCGCACTGCATCAACATCATGGAGATCCGCCACACCATTTCTCCGGAAATGGAACTCATCGATGAGTTGGATTACAGCGAAATGGACTCCATGCTGGCGAGAAAGATCCAGCAGCTTATGACCTTCTTCTCTCTGCTGATCCCGGACATGAGCAACGAGGAGGAACAGATGCTGGATGAGGCTCTGATCCGTACCTATGCCAAGTTTGGCATCACCTATGCCAAGTTTGGCATCACCCATGATAACGACTCTCTGTACCGCAACCGAAACTGCTATCCGCCGCAGATGAAGCCCATGCCCATCATCGGAGATCTGCACGCGGAGCTGCTGGACAATCCCCTGACCCAGCGGCTCGCGGTGATCATCAGCCGCTTTGTGACCGGCTCTGCCCAGAGCTTTAACCAGCAGACCAACGTAGACTTGACGAACAAGTACATTGTACTGGATCTCTCGGAGCTCAAGGGCAAGCTGCTGCCGGTGGGCATGTTCATCGCACTGGACTATGTGTGGGACACGGTGAAAGCCGACCGCACCAAGAAAAAGGCCATCATGATCGACGAGATCTGGCAGCTGATCGGCGCAAGCTCCAACCGCATGGCGGCGGAGTTTTGCCTCACGATCTTCAAAACGATCCGCGGTTTTGGCGGCGCGGCGATCTCTGCGACGCAGGATCTGTCGGACTTTTTCGGTCTGGAGGACGGCAAGTACGGCCGGGCTATTATCAACAACTCCAAGAACAAGATCATTCTGAATCTGGAGCCGGATGAAGCCAAAACCGTACAGGAGGTGCTGAAGCTGACACGGACAGAGCTTCGCTCCATTACCCAGTTTGAGCGCGGCGAGGCCCTTGTCTGCTCCAACAGCAACAAGGTGCCGGTGGTCATCAAGGCCTCTCAGGAGGAGCAGGAGATGATCACCACCGACCGGGCCGAACTGGAAGCCATTCTCCGGGAAAGGCAGAAAGATAATACGCATTCCGAGCCAAATGCGTATTCTGACGGGAATACGCATTGCGCACAAAATACGCATTCCGAAGGGAGGTGATATATTTTGCTTTTACAAGATGAAAGCTGCGTAATCAAGTGGCTGTCCCAGTATGGGGCGCTGCCCAAGACGCAGCTCGTTCGCATGCTGCGCAAGCCGCCGGACACTGCGGAGAAAATCCTCAACAATCTCCGTCGGGCATCCCGCATCGAAAACGTGGGCGACGGCTATTACATCGGCCTGGATTCCCTTTGCCAGCCGGATCAGCGGGTCGTGCTGGCCGTGTGGGTGCTGCTCAAATTCATTGACTTTGTGGAGCCGATGGCCCACTACCCCGCTGTTTATCCCTCGCAGCTCTTTTTTCTCAAGGAGAACACCGGCTATGAGATCGTGGTGCTCTACGAGGGGGAAGGCAATCTCCTGCGTCTGCTGCAGCCGCAGGATGATCTGAAATACATCATCGTCCTGCCCCACATCAGCATGGCGGCGAAGCTGAAGCTGCCCAAGGCGCCATGTCTCTTTGCCACCATCGAGTTTCAGGGAAAGGACGAGCCCGAAATTCTATTCTATTCCGAGGAGGCGATCCAGAATGAAGTCACTCAACGCATTCCTGCAGGTTCTGAACAGTGCTGAGCAGAACATCAAACACATGGCGTCTGACGCCAAGATCGTCCGTCAGCTTAACGATTCCGGCCGCATGGATGAGGCCTACGCGGTCTCCCTGCGGCTGGCGAAATATGCTGAGCGCACAGCGCTTCAGGCAAGAGTGCTCCCGGTGAACACGAACCGCCCTATGGCCTTCCGGGAGGTAGAGGAGATCATGGAGAACAACATCCCGGTGGATATAGAGTTTACCGCCGAGGGCTGGTTCCGGGTGAGTCTTCCGGCTCTGCTGCCCAAGAAAGAGTTCAACTCCCGCAATTATATCCGCGCCTACCTCTACCCTGCCCTGCAGCGCTTCTTCTCTGAACACGAGCCCGTGCGCTATGAAGACGCCGTGCTCATCTTCCGCCATGTGTATAACCGGGATCGCCCCGAACGGCAGAAACGGGATCATGACAATATCGAGGTCAACACGGTCGCCGACGCCGTCGCGCTCTTCGTTCTGGCGGACGACAGCCCCACCTTCTGCTCCCATTACTACTGCAGCGCCGAGGGGAATGCGGACTATACGCAGGTCTATGTGGTGCCCCGCGGGGACTTTCCCCAGTGGCTTCTTGTTGAGGCGCTGATGGAGGATTCCGCAGGCCGGAAATATGCCGTCTGAGGGGGCAAAAAGGAGCTGTAAAAACAGGGCCAAAACCAGGCTCCGATTTTTACAGCCGCGGTTTTCCCGGAAAAAGCCGATCAGATCTGGGCTTGCGGCAGCTGCAGAATCGGGGTTTAAGGCAAAGAGGGCATCTATTATGCCTAAAACGCTTTTTGTTCTGGGAGGCTCGCCATGATCCTGTTTCGCCCCGGCAGTCACCTGGATTTTCTCGTCACCTTGCTCTCGATCGTGGGGGAATATCCGGTGCAGTCCGTCTCTCTTCTCGGCAACGAGCGCGTGATGAAAGCCCTGATCCACGACCTGGCCCTCCCCCAGTCCTTTCACAATTCGATCACAGGCGAGAAGTTCAGCGGCCGCATACTCAGCATCTCAGGCAAGTCACCGAACAAAACCATTCGCCTTTGCAAATCCGCCCTTCCCCTGCTCGCCTGGGCCGGGACTGGCCGTTACTATCTCTCCGCCTGGGGCAGGCAAGTCTTCTCAGGCAATCGCGCCCATGTGGAGCGCAATCATCGCGTGGCAGAGACCGTCGCCGTGTTCCTCCGGGCAGGCATCGAGTGCCGGCCCTGGTGCCTCCCCTCTCTGCAGCTTCGGCAGCGGGAGGCGGTCATCCGGAAGCCGAACGTATATCTCTCCAAGGATCTCAAACAGATCGAGGAGGGCGAGCTGAACAAGACCAGATATACCCGCCTCACCGGCGCGCTGTTCTCCCCCTGCTCCTGTCTCGCCATTTACAATACCCGAAACGCCGTGATGCGATGGGTGGGCGACGGGGAATTCAAAACCCGGCACGATCTCATTCGGATCGGGCGGCTCAACGCCGAGGTGAACGATGTGGATTCCGCCGTGCTCTTTGGCCGCTCCTATGAGCTGGCGCTGAAGACGATCGAGGTGTCTGTCCCTAAAGGAAAACCGGAAAATCGGTTTGACGGCGTGTATCGGCATATTTATTTTCTCCCGCTCAACGAATTCGGCATCCGTCAGACGGCGCTGCTCACACTCCCAGACCGGAAGGAGCAGATCCTGGATCTGTTATTTGAGCCGGAGACCCGTTCCTACGGCAACGGCAGCTTTGAGTACGACGCCTATATCGACCACACCCATGTTTTCTCTTTCCTGGACAGTGACATTGCCAGACTGATCCGCTTTGCCGCGGCGGCGGAAGATCGCCGGCGGAGCTGCGAGGTCGTCTGCTTTCCCGAACAGCTGGACTTTCTGCGAAGCTGCTTGCCCGATCAGACCCACTACAAAACCATAGAGCTCTCCGCGCTGGAAGACGCGCTGGGAGTCAAAGCGAGGTGTTTGCTTGACAGATAAGAAAAAGCGCTTGCTGCTTATCCCCCTCTTCATTCTGGCGCTGGCGGCGCTCGGCTATCTTGCCGGGCTCCTTGGGCAGCTGATGCAAAACTACGATCTCTGGCGAGAGTCCGGAGGTCTTACGGGCGAAGCGGCCATACAGAAGGCAAGTCTGAATCCCCTCATCTGCTATCCCATACTGCTGACCCGCTACGGGCTCAAGAGCCTGCTGGGGATGCTGGCCATCGGCAGCGCGCTCGTGCTGTACATCCGCTTTCATGATCGCTTCGGCGGCAAGGAGCAGGACCCCCGGGGCTTTACCACCGCCAAAACCGGGATCTACGGCACGGCAAGCTGGATGACCGAGAATGAGATGAAAGAGATTCTGGAGATCTCGCCGATCGACAGGGCCGAGGGCACGATCCTCGGCGAGTATAAGGGCCGAGCCGTCTGTATGCCGAAGGACACCAGACTGAACCGGCACATCGCCATCTTCGGCGCGTCCGGCACGATGAAGTCCCGCGCGATCATCCGCAACGCTCTCTTTCAGAACATCAAGCGGGGTGAATCCGTGATCATCACAGACAGCAAGGGTGAGCTCTACGCCGATACCGCGCAGCTCTTTCGCAAAAACGGGTATGACGTGAAGGTCTTCAATCTGGTCAATCCCGAGCACGGCGATTCCTGGAACTGCATGTCAGACTTGAACGGCGACACGCTCATGGCCCAGGTGCTCACCAACGCCATCATTGGCAATACCAGCTCCGGCAAGGGCGATCATTTCTGGGACAATGGGGAAGGCAACCTTCTCAAGGCGCTG
Source organism: Oscillospiraceae bacterium (assembly GCA_902789745.1). Taxonomy (GTDB): domain Bacteria; phylum Bacillota; class Clostridia; order Oscillospirales; family Oscillospiraceae; genus Limivicinus. The sequence continues at coordinate 13,558 of CADAPH010000036.1, forward strand.
ATCCTCTATGTGGATCAGGATAGGACCCGCTCTCCGGAGGAGAAACATCTCTCGGCCGTATACCGGATGCTGACCCAAAACACCGAAAAGCAGCTGACGACGATCTTTGAGCGCCTGCCCCTCAATCATCCGGCCCGCGCGCCGTATAATCTGTTCGCCCAGTCCAGCGACACGGTAAAATCCGGCATCATACTGGGTCTGGGCACAAGATTACAAGTATTACAGAACGAGGCCGTGGAGCGGATCACAAGCCAGTCTGACATTGACCTGACGGACCCCGCCCGGAAGAAATGCGCCTACTTTGTGGTGCTCAGCGACCAGGAGACCAGCATGGCTTTCCTGTCGTCCCTGTTTTTCACCTTCATGTTCATCAAGCTGACCCGTTACGCGGACGCACAGCCCGGCGGCCGCTGCGACGTGCCGGTCAATCTGATCCTGGATGAGTTCAACAACATCGGCAAGATTGGCGGCGCGGCGGACGGATCGGACTTTGCCCGCTCCCTCAGCGTTGTACGTTCCAGGGACATCAGGGTCATGCTGGCCATCCAAAGCCTCGGTCAGCTGCAGAACCGCTATCCCAATAATCTCTGGGCCGAGATCATCGGCAACTGCGATATTCAGCTCATGCTCGGCTGTACAGATGATGTGACAGCCGAGCATTTCTCTGCCCGCAGCGGGGACATGAGCGTGCTCATCAATTCCACCATGACCGTGCGGCAGACCATCGCGGTGGCCCAGCTCATTCCCCAATACCGGCAGACCGAGGGGCAGGGAAAAAGGCGGCTGCTCACCCCGGATGAGGTGCTGCGCATGCCGAACGACGAGCTTCTCTGCGTCATTCGCGGCTATAACCTGCTGAAGCTCAAAAAACTTGACTATACACGGCACGGTATGTCCCGGGAGATCGAACACATCTCCATCATGGACTATACGCCAAGCCCGATCCCATCGCCGCCTCCCCAGTATACCTCGCCGCCCAACGATCCGGTCACACAAGAAAAGCCCGCCAAGCGGCGGACCTTATACAGCTCGGCGAAACCGCCGGAAGAATTCTGACCATCGTTCACAAATAATTTGCAAACAAACGTTTTCAAATGCTTGCAGATGTGATATAATATCCTCAACAGAAAGGAGGGCTGCCCAATGGCTAATTCCCTTGTTCAGTTTCGTGTTGACGATATGACACGCCTGCAGGCTGCGAGCATTTGTGAGAGGCTCGGTATCGATCTTTCCACCGCGATGCGCATGTTTTTGAGCAGGATCGTGCAGGAAAACGGAATCCCCTTCAGCATGAAGCTGGAGAACGATCACGGAGCAAAAGCCGCGTTGGCGGCTATGAAAGAGGCCAGCCGAATTGCAGCTGAAAACGGGATCTCTGAAATGACTCTGGATGAAATCAACGAGGAAATCTCCGCCGCCAGATCGGCCATGGAGGGATAATCGTTGAAATACTATGCGGTCATTGATACGAATGTCCTTGTTTCAGCATTGTTGAAGTGGGATTCGGTCCCCGGAAATGTTCTTCAATTCACGATCACCGGTGTGGTTACTCCGGTATTGAATGAGGATATTCTCCGGGAATACCGTGAAGTCCTGCTCAGAAAGAAGTTCCACTTTCCCGAGAGCATCGTGGACGCGATCCTCGACAATCTTGCTGCACAGGCTGTTTTCATCAATGAGGAAAAGCTGGATGTCAATCTCCCCGATCCAAAAGATGTTGTATTCTATGAAGTCGTGATGGAGGAGAGGAAAAAGCAGGATGCTTTTCTCGTTACCGGAAATCTGAAGTACTTCCCTGTTGAGCGATTCATTGTGACTCCACGTCAGTTCCTGGATATTCTTCTCGGAAAGTAATAGCATTCAAACTACAGCGTCTGCCAATACGGCAGGCGCTATTTTTATGCCCATATTTCATAACAGGAGGTATTTTTCATGCCCGAAATCGAAGAAAGAAATATTAACTCCGAAGTCATCTCTCCCCAGACTGAGCCGGAAGTGGACTCTGAAGGCGCGTCTATTTTAAAAGCTCAGCCGGCCATTCCGAGCCAGTCTGACGCAGAGCCGGCCAGTGCCGGCAGAACGAATCCGCGCGTACTCCCGATCGATCTGAGACGCACGGTCCAGACCGACGAGGACAAGGCCCGCAGCGATCTGCTTGACCTGCTGGAATCCCAGCGCACCCGCCGCATCCTGACAGGGACCATTCAGGGCATTGAGGGCGGCCCGGACAACGGCGGCCGCTCTCTCGCAGTCATCTACCACGGGGAATATAAGATCCTGATCCCCGCCGAAGAGGCCGTTATCCCTCCGGAGGACTATCGCGGACGGCCGCCCCAGGAGGTGCTGCATCAGCTGCTCACCCGCAGGCTCGGCGCGGAGGTGGATTACCTGGTCAAGGGCATCGACAGTGATGCCCGCATCGCTGTGGCCAGCCGGCTGGAGGCAATGCGCGCCAAGCGTCGGGAGATGTATTACGCCACCGATCGCGAGGGCAATTACACAGTCCACGCGGACCTCTGTGCCGAGGCCCGCGTCGTATCCGTCATCCGCGCCGGTATCTTTGTAGATATTTTCGGTGTGGAGACCTATATCCCGCTCAGTGAGCTGAGCTATCAGCGGATGATGGATGCCGCCTCCGCCTTCCAGCCCGGGCAGCGCATTCTGGTAAAGCTTCTGGAGGTCAATCGAGGCCGCGGCTATGAGGTCACCGTTACCGCCTCGGTCAAGCAGGCCGGAGAGAATCCCTTTGAGAAGGCCATTCGCAGATACTCGGTCGGGAATCGCTATGTGGGAACCGTAAGCATGGTCAGCACCGTGGGCGTCTTTGTCTCCCTGGACGGCGGCATCGACTGTCTCTGCAATTACCCCAAGCGCGGCAGACCGCCCAGAGGCTCCCGCGCCACAGTCAAGATCCTCGGCATCAACCAGGAGACGAATCGCATTTGGGGCGCAATCACCCACATCGCAACGCCGAGGTAGAGCGATGGCGGATATACAAGTGATCCCCCAGTCGGAAGAGGCGCAGCTTGCCGCAAACCGCGCTCGGATCCAAAAGGCCCGCAAGCTGATCACGGGACTTCTGAGACTTGACACAGAGGAAAACGGCGCTCTGTCCGGATTTTATGAGGATTATTATCTTCAAATCGATTTCTCCGAAGCCCATCCCCTTTTGATGCTCAGTCTGGCAAAGCCCTTCTATGTGCCCATGAACATCAATATGTACCGGGCGCTCAACCGCGTGAATCTCAACAGTATTCTTGGCAGCCACACCGTCAACGGCGATGTCGGCTGCTATTCTTTTCGCCTGACGCAGTGGCTCTTTTCCGATCTTACAGCCGACCAGGTCCGCATGCTTCTGGATCGGGCTGTGGCCGAGACCGAAAAGGGCATCCGTACCATCTCACTCTAATCATTCTTTCAGGAGGACTCACCATGAATAAAACACAGCTTTTGGAAAAGAACATCCGCGCGCTCGTAAAAGACGGCAAGACTCTGGATCTGGAATACTTTGTGATCTTGGATGAGCTGAATTTCGCAGCCCTGCTGCAGGCTGTCCGTCACCATGCGGAAACCGTTTTTGCCTACCGCATCAACGCCGCGCAGGGTGCCGGGCGGGATTACCGCAGTCAGGAGCTCTTTTCCGGGCGCGCGACCCAGCTCTATTCCTGCCTCGCGCCTTTCTCCGATTCGGATATCGGCGTTGTCCGTACGCTGGAGCTCTGGCTGTTGGAGGATTTCAGTTTCGCTGTGGTTGCCAACATGCAGGTCATCCTCGGTGAAGGCGCGATCATGAGCGAATACAGGGTGGTCAAGACCTGTGAGTTCTCGGAGATCCATACGGAGATCCCGATCAACCTGACAGACTTTGCGAGAAATCTCAGGGACATGTGCCGGGATTACGAAAAAGCGGGGCTTCCCAGCTACGAGCTCTGAGGTGCCCGAATATGAAGATCCGACCTCCGCCCTCCCGCTCACGCGGTCCCCCTTTTCCTGGGTATCAGAACAACACAACTGATATAACAGGAGGTATCACTTGCAAATCAACAAAACTTTTTGGGGCAGAAAGCTGATCTCGCTTTTCTGCGCCATTCTTATTTTCAGCACTTTCATGATGCCGACCGCATTTGCCGATGACGTTCACATCGCCACCGCTTATCAGGAAATCATGTATTTCGAGAAGTATAACGACGGCGCATGGAGTGATCTCGGCACGCCGCCGCACACGGTCGTGGAGACCGGGCAGCCCGCCTACTGTCTGCAAATGAGCATGGACAGTCCCTACGGCGACGGCTATGACGCGACAGACGGCTCACAGTACTATAACCCGACGATCCTGAACGGTCTGAAGGCGATCCTTGCACACGGTTATCCCGCTTCAACCGGCGGCTTCAATGCCAACCAGGCGCAGTACGCAACCGCCAACGCCATCCGCTTCTTTCTCGCGGAAAACGGCATTCAGGAGATGCCCGCCTACTTACAGAGCACGAGCAACGCCCGTCCGAAGCCCGGCTATGAGGCGCTGTTCAACTGGTGCCTGGAGTTGCTGGAATATGGCCGCCACCCGGACATGAATCACTCTATCAGCTTTTCCACTTCCGAGCTGACGCTGGAGTCGCAGGATGACAGCTTCGCAGGCGATGTTCGTGTCACGACCGCAGGCCTGACCGGCGGCTATACGTTGGACTCGTCCGCATTTCCGTCTGGCAGCAGCATCACCGGCTATACCGGAAACAGCGGTGACACTCTGCACATCTCCATTCCTGAAAAGTACGAGCAGTCCGCCTATACGCTTTCGGCATCCGGCGTTTACGACAGCACTGAGGCAGTGCTGTTTTTCTATGCTCCGACGACCTATGGCCAGCAGCGCGTAGTTACCTGCACCATCGACATGATGTGCACCTACGTGGATGCGAGCATGACGGTTCACACGCCAAAGGCGCCGGTTCGCACCGGAAGCATTGAGCTGAGCAAGGTGGACGAAGACGGCCATCCCGTGGAAGGCATCTCTTTTGGCCTATATGACAGCGGGAAGAATGAGATCACCAGCGGTGTGTCGGACGGCAACGGGAAGATCCTGTTTTCGGACATTCCTCTGGGTGATTACTTCTACGCCGAGAAGGCCACGCTGCCCCACCTGGTACTTGATCCGACATTCTATTCAGTTTCCATCACTGAGGGTGGACAGACCGTTGCCAAGCAGGCCGTCAACAAATTCGTCCGCGGCAGCATTAAGGTGCTCAAAACCAGTACGCTCACCGGTCAGGCGCTCCCGGGCGTTCACTTCGTGCTCTATGACACCGCACGCGATGTGGTCGCCGAGGGTGATTCCGGCGCCGACGGTACGCTCACCTTCCAGGACATCCTCTATGGGGACTATATCCTCAAAGAAACCGCTACGGTCATCGATCACGTTCTGGACGAGACCGAGATCCCGGTCTCTATTACCGAGGACGGGCAGACGATCGAGATTTCCCGGGAAAACGACCCGATCCGCGGCAACCTGAAGATTGTGAAGAAGGTCGGGCATGAGGAGCAGCCTCTGCCCGGCGCAGGCTTTCGCGTTCTCGCGGAGGACGGCAGCGTCGTAGCCGAGGGTGTGACAGATCAAAACGGCGAGCTGCTGTTTGAGGATCTGCTCTACGGTACCGGCTACAGCTATCAGGAGGTATCCGTGCCCAAGGGCTTCGTCCTGGATCAGAACGTCTACCCTCTCTCCATTACTGAAAACAAGGTAACCATCACCATGGAGCACGAAAACTTCCGTCGCGAGGCTACGCTGCAGGTCCTCAAGCAGGACCATCAGGGCAACCCGCTCAGCGGCACCACCTTCCTGCTGGAGTACTCCTCAGATAACGGAAACACCTGGTCACCCGTGAGCTATCGCGAGGCAGGCAACAGCGTGAGCTTCGGCGGCTGCACCAGCGCGGGGCTGAGCTATGGTCAGCTCACTACCGGCGCTGACGGCCTTGCCGTGTTTACCGGGCTTCGCGCCGATGGGGAGATCCTCTACCGTCTGACCGAGACCGCCTGTCCGCCCGGGTACTCCCTGATGGGTGATCCGCTCTATGTGGGCACGCTGCCGGTCGCTGTGAACGATCCCAACATTGCCGACGGAGAGACTGTGGACGGCACGACCTATACCTACAGCCTGTATGTCACCGCCACAGATAATCCGGTCTTCCGTCTGCCCGAGGCCGGCAGAAACGGTTTTTCCCTGCTCCCCTTCGCGCTGCTGCTTCTGGCGGCACCGCTCTTTGCCATCAAACTGAAAAAGGAGTCTTTGCATGAATAAACTGAAAAAAGCCCTCGCACTTATTCTGGCGCTCACTGTGATCTGCGCCCTTCCGATCACCGCCTCGGCCGCTCCTGTGGACGAGGCTACTATCGACACCAGCCGCACCGGGAATCTGGATCTGTACAAATACGATCTGACCTCCGCGGAGAAGGACGGGATCTGGGATTCCTCCTATGTTAGCACCGGCGTCAAGGACGAAAACGGCGTGGAGGCCGTGCTCGGCAACCCCGAGCGCGTCTCCCCGCTCAACGCCAACGGCAACGCTTACGGCTACGCCGTGAAGGGCGTGGAGTTTACGTATCTCAAGGTCGCCGACATCCGCACCTATACCGAGTCTGAAGAAAGCGTTGAGCATGTGGAGGTGCTTTATGGAATTCAGCCCACAGAAAACAACAACGTCTTTCTCGCAGCTCTCGGTCTGACGACGAGCGATCGCTATGCCCCGGCCGACGACACTGTCGACGGTCTGACCATGTATTACTACCGGTCGGACAAGCTGATCGACGGCCTGCATGACGCTCTGGCAGCCAACTCCACCGTCACCAAGAATGCTCTGGAGAAATTCATCCATGACAACCACGGCATCGCCATGACGGAGACCGACGCCTACGGCCACACCTCCGCAGGCGATCTCCCCCTCGGTCTGTACCTGCTGGTGGAGACCCGTGTTCCCGAAATGGTTGTGGATACCACCGATCCCTTCCTGGTCTCTCTCCCGATGACCAGCGTCAACGGCAATAACGCCGACGACGGCGGTGAGCGCTGGATCTATGACGTCACCCTCTATCCCAAAAACCTGACCGGTATCCCCAGTCTGGAGAAGACCCTGCGCGAAGCCCCGGATTTTCAGACCCCTCCGGAGGAGATGGTGAAGCTGCGCAGCAGCACTTCCGTAAAGGCCCACGAGTATTCCCATACCGACACCGCCTCTGCAGGCGATCTGATCGACTATCAGATCATCTCCACCCTGCCCAGCATTACCTCCGCTTCCAGCTATCTGACCGACTATACCTTTGTGGATACCCTGAGCAAGGGCGTCAGCTACCTGAAGGGCGATGTGGTGCTGGAGTTCTACAAAGATGAAGCATGCACCGACTGGATCACGACCTGGACCGAACCCAGCGACCGCTTCCTCGTGAGCTACAACACCGCCTCCAACGGCGACAGCGTAATGACCATCGAGATGACCACCTCCGGCCTCAACGAGATCAATACCAGCAAGGCCGTCTATACCGGTTCCGAGATGGTCAACTCCGGCTACAGCGACTGCACCGTGCGCATCTCCTACCAGGCCCGGGTCAATTCCGACGGCTCCGTCGTCTACGGTGATCAGGGCAACGACAACGACGTCGTCCTGCAGTGGAAGCGCAGCAACACCAGCTATTACGATACGCTGGTTGACGATTGCCACCTCTACGTGTTCGGCATTGACGTGACCAAGCAGTTTGCCGACGGCAAGGGCGACTTCTCCAAGGTGGAGTTCGTGGTTCACAACGACACCGACGATTACCACCTTGTGGCCTCCCTCAACAAGGAGGGCGTGTACTACGTCACCGGCCACACGGCTGAGGAAAAGGACGCTACCCACTTCATCCCGGTAGAAGCCGGCAAGCTGGTGATCAAGGGCGTGGAGGATGACAGCTACACCATGACCGAGGTCAAAACCAGCAACGGCTACACGCTGCTGAAAAACAGCATCAAGATCGTCATTACCAAGGGCGAGATCGAGAAGCTCTGTGATATCTACGGCACCGACGCGCTGGGTCTTCTGCAGAACGATCCGCGCTATGCCAATGTGGATCCCGGAAGATATCACAACATGCCCCAGAAGCATCTGGAGCACCATCTTCTCTCCGCCTCCGCCACGGTAGATGAGAACAAGGTGACCATGACCAAGGACGGCGAGTCCGACCACGCCTTTGTGCCCTTCACGATCGTGAACACCCGCGGCTTTGACCTGCCCCAGACCGGCGCGGCCGGGACCTGGATGTTCCCGGTCTTCGGTCTCACCGGACTGGCGCTCGCCATTCTCGGCATCGTGCTTCTCACGAAAAAGAAGGCTGTCAAAGACTAACTTATCCCCCTGCGGGGAGGCATTCCTGCCTCCCCGCAGGCCTTTGGAGGATCGCATGACTCGAACAGTCAAAATCATCCTGTGCGCCCTCGCTGTGCTCATCGCCGCCGGCGTGACCCTCTATCCGCTTTTGAGCAACCGATATGCAGAGAAAACCAAGAGTCTCATTGAGACTCAGTATACCGAGGCGATCCAGCAGCTGGATGAATCCGAGCTGATCGCAGCCAGAGAAGCGGCGCACGAATACAACACCACACTGGTAAACGTCACGGACAAGGCCTTCTCCAAGGAGGCGCTCATTCGGGCATCCGAGAGCTATGACACACTGCTCAACATCCGCGGCGACGGTCTGATGGGCTATGTGGAGATCCCGAAGATTTCCGTCAATCTTCCGATCTACCACGGGACCGGTGAGGATTCACTGGGCCGGGGCATCGGGCATCTGCTGGGCTCCTCTCTGCCAGTCGGCGGCAGCGCCACCCACTGTATCCTCACCGGGCATTCGGGCATGGCCAGAGAGAAGATGTTCTCCGATCTGGATCAGCTCGAAAAGGGCGATATCTTTTTTCTCCATGTTCTGAATGAGACTCTGGCCTACATGGTGCAGGACATGTATACCGTGCTGCCGGAGGACACGTCACATCTCATGATCGAAGGGCAGCACGACTACTGCACTCTTATCACCTGTACGCCCTTCGGAGTCAATACCCACCGCCTGCTCATCCGCGGCGAGCGGGTGGAATATACCGCCGCGACTGAATTGGTGGAGAGTGCGGAATACACAGACGTCCCGGAGGCCGTCCCTTCCACCTGGACGGACGCCTATCTGCGCGGTCTGCTCTACGGCCTTCTCGCCGTTTCCGGCATTGGCGGCGGTCTTCTCCTGTATAAGCGCTGCCACAAGCCCAGACGGAGGCGCAGACATCGCGCCAGACATTATGCTCCGATCCGCTTGCCGTGGCGCAGAAAGCGAGGAAAGCATGAAGCGCGTTAAGCTTTTTCTTCTGTTTCTGCTGATCATCGCCGCCGGCCTCAGTGCCTATATGGCCATGAAGCCCCTGGTATACAGCGTACAGAAAACCCAGCAGATGAAAAATGACTCCCAGACCTTCTATGAGGAGGCGGAAGTCATACAAAAGGAGGCCGAGGAGCAGCATATCCCCATTCCCCATGAGGATCTGTTCCTGGCGATGCGGGAGTATAACCGGCAGCTGTACGCCACCCGGCAGGTCAGTCTGAACGGCAGAGAGGCCTATCAGGCGTCAGGCTTCGATCTGACAGCTTACGGGCTCGAGGACCAGGTTTTCGGCGTCATCAAGATCCCGAAGATGGAACTGGAGATGCCGCTGTACCTGGGCGCCAGCGATGAAAACATGTCCAACGGCGCGGCGGTCCTGGCTCAGACCAGCATTCCCATCGGCGGCAGCAGCACAAACGCCGTTATTGCCGGGCACCGCTCCTGGAACGGATACAAATATTTTCTGGATATCGAGCTGCTGGAGCTCGGCGATGAGGTTTACATAACAAATCTCTGGGAGACGCTCACCTATAAGGTCACGGAGATCAAGATCATCAATCCGAATGATATTGAGGCGATCCTGATCCAGCGGGATCGGGACATGGTCACGCTGCTCACCTGCCATCCCTACGGATCGGGAGGGAAATATCGCTACCTTGTTTTCTGTGAGCGGGTAGACGAAACGGCGCCCACCGATGTGAGCGCCGCTTCGGTCTCATAATAGCTGTTTGTAATCTCTGCGGCCGTACAGGATCCTGCGAATCTGCACGGTGTCCCCCTCAACGACATAGAAAACGAGATAGTTTCCAACGATCAAATAGCGGTAACCCTTCGCAGCCAAGGCCAAATCCCTCGGGCGCGGGCAGCGTTGAGGCATCTCAGAAAGGCTGGAGATCTCTTCCGTGAGCTTATCAAAAAAGCGGATCGCCGCTTCGTGGGAAAGCGTGTTCAGATACGCCACCAGTTCCTCAAGATCCTGCTCGGCAGCAGGAAAGATTTTCACTTTATACGCTGCCATGAATCCGCTCCCGCATCTGTTTGGCTACGGAAGAAAAGTCCTTCCCCTCGGCTCCGTCAGCAATTTGCTGTTCTGCAACGGCAAGCTTTCCGTAAAGATCGATCAAGGCCATCTGCCGCTCATACTCCTCCAGGTTCATAACAACCATATCGCCTGTTCCGTTTCTTGTAATAAACACGGGCTCTCTTGTCTGGCGACAAAAATCCGAGATCTCGTTGGCGCTGTTTCTCAAATCTGAGATCGGACGAATACTGGGCATTGCTGCCACCTCCCTTCACGGCATTAGTTTAGCATTATTTTGAGTAAATAGCAATGTTTATTTTGCTAATTCCAATTTTAACGTTTTAGGAGGTTCCTATGAAAACGAAAACTCTGCAGCGTATTCTCTTTGCTTTTACGCTTCTCTTTGCCTTGACCTTCCTCTCCCCTCCCATGGCTCATGCAGACACGGACGGAACAGAGATCCAGGTCCTACAGCCGGAGCGGCTGGAGATTCAGCTTGGCACCGCCTGGGCCGGCGTGGAGTTCCAGCTCCGGACTGACAGCGGGCTCTATCCCGATCCCATCCCGGTCGGTGAGGACGGCGTCCTCCGTCTGGAGATCGGCGGAAGCAACAGCTATGTACTCTCCTGCCTGGGACTTTCTAACGCGATTCCCATGGTGGAGCCGGAAAACTACGGTGAGCTTGCAACCGTGGAGTTCCCCGAAACGACGCCGGAAGCTGCTGAGAGCGACAATCCCGCACCACCTGAAGTCACGGAACCACTGGCCGAAGAAACACCCGCCCCTGTTCAGGAGACGCCCCATCCGGTCAAGACCGTGGCCGGCATCCCGGTGAAGCATGTGATCTTTTTCGGCGTCGGCATCCTGATTTGCGTCACGGTCCTCGTCGGGTTGAAGCTTGCCGCTGTCAACCGTGAAGACGACGAAGACGAGGATTTTGACGATTATGACGAATAAGGCTTCCCCAGACTGAGATGGGAACTTTTTTCTGTGGAAACCGCCGATTTTGTTTTTAATCTCATCAAATTCGTTGACTATTTCCCCTTTTCGCGGTATTATGAGCCTGTAAGGAGCTTGCGTCCAGGCTCTCGATACTTCGGAAGAGCTCCCGGAGTCAGACTTCTCCATGCGGGAGAAGGAATCGTTACGGACGCATCATGACGTCCACAATGACGCAAGCGCCTGATTGATACAGCCGGAAGGCTGCCATATCGCTTACAGAGTCACGGACTGGGATCTGATCATTCCCGGTCCTGGCTCTGTTTGCATTTTGGCAGCCTTCCGGTTTTTTCATTTCTGCAAACGGAGGTTTTATGAATAGACAAAGCAAGAAAAGAAAGGGAATCAACTACAGCAAGCTGCGCTGTCCGTACTGCGGCAGCTCGGTGATTTATCGGTCGGCTGACGGGATCTACCGGGACAATCCGAAGCACACCATGCTCTATGTCTGCTCGCGGTATCCGGCGTGCGACTCCTACGTGCGTGTCCACGCCGGAACCAGGATCCCCGTGGGTGAGCTGGCCAATCAGCCTCTGCGGACGCTTCGACGGCAGGCTCATCACTATTTCGATCAGATTTACCTCTCCGGATTGATGAGCAAGCAGGAAGCGTATCTGTGGCTTGCGCAGATCACCTGCACGCCGCAAAGCCGCGCCCATATCGCATGCATGGGCGAATATAACTGCAGGATCATCATCGAGGAGAGCCGGCGGCTGCTGGAGCAGCAGGCTATTCCCTATGTCGCTTTACCGGAATTGGAGGTGAGTCAGATTGAAACTTGATAAAGAGCAACAGAATAAAGTGGAAGAGAATATGGGCCTCGTGGGCAAGGTAATCAAGGATAAAGTCCATGGGCTCGACCGGAACGGGATCTTCACCTATGAGGACTTATATCAGATCGGATGTATCGGGCTGTGCAAGGCCGCGGCGACAGATCGCGGAACCGGCTGCTTTTCCACCTACGCTTATAGGCTGATCTGGAACGAGATCTGCGATGCTCTGATATCCGGCAACAGGCGCCAGGTTCATGAGATCCTGACGGATGAGGAACTCCCCTGCCCATTGCACTCGGAGGAAGTCTCCGGTTCGATCGAACGCCTGGATGTGCAGTCTGCGCTGGGACATGCTTTTGATAATGCTCCGAGCGGAATCAAGAAAGGGATCCGCGCAGTCCTCCTGATGGAGGCCGGCTATTCAAGCTCAGACGCCGGACATGTCCTCGGTCTTCCGGCAAACTCCGTCCGTGCGCTTGCATCCAAGGCCCGCGCCTATCTACGGGCTCAGCCAGATTTCTGTGCCTTACGGGAGGTGGAACTCTATTGAAGAGATATATGAAGCTCCTGATCCCTCTGCTCTGTGTTGCTGTCACGCTGGGGATCTTTCGCTCTGTGCTGTTTATCGGGTACATACCCAGCGAATCCATGGAGCCCACGCTCAAGCAGGGCAGTGTGATTCTCGGAATTCGTCTGTACAAGGACATTCAGGTCGGAGACATTATCGTCTTTGTCCATGACAGAAAGCTGCTGGTGAAGCGCGTTGCCGCGACTGGAGGCGATACTGTTTCCATTCACGATGAAGAACATCTTGTTCCCGACGATCATTACTACGTCTTGGGAGACAACGCAGGCAACTCCTATGACTCCCGCTTCTGGCCCTCCCCTTTTGTGCCGGAGAAGGATATAATCGCAAAGGTTCTGCATTGATGAAGCCCGGTGGCTTACTGGTACGATCAACCAGCAAATCACCGGGCTTTTTGGCGTTTATGGTGTAAGATTAATTCTTCGCCTATCTGGAAAGTGATTTGTCAAGGATGTTTTTTTGTCAAGGATGTTTTAAAGAAGCAAGATAAACAGAATTATTACTTTCTTAAATAGCGGGTTGGGCTGATATTCCGCAAGAAAACCAAGGAACTATCATCGCTTAAACATCAAGAGTTGTTTCGGTAAGCACTGCATCATTCAGCACAGGAAGAATACTTGAAAGGAAGGCCTCTACCTGTTGATCACAGCGTCCGGTATAGTTGCATGGCTCCAGAAGCGCTTCCAGTTCCGCCTCGCTCATGCCAAATTCCGGGCACGCGGCAAGACGGGAGAGCAGATCGCAGTCGCCTCCGTCCTTCATCCGGGCTGTCGCCTCCATGGAGCAGCGGCGGATGATCTCGTGCAGCTGCTGCCGG
>CADAPH010000037.1 GCA_902789745.1 Oscillospiraceae bacterium
GCTCTTTGTGGAGCCGATGGGCCTTGAGACTGAGGAGCTCTACATCCAGGGCTTTTCCTCCTCCATGCCGGAGGAGATCCAGGTGCAGATGCTGCACACGATCCCCGGGCTTGAGCATGCGGAGATGACCCGCTGTGCCTATGCCATCGAGTATGACTGTGTCGACCCCACCGAGCTTTATGCCACGCTTGAGAGCAAAAAGGTCCCCGGCCTCTACGGCGCGGGGCAGTTCAACGGCTCCTCCGGCTATGAGGAGGCGGCGGTGCAGGGCTTTGTCGCGGGCGTCAACGCGGCGCGGAAAATCAAAGGGGACAGCCCCTTCATCCTCCGCCGCTCGGACGGCTACATCGGCACGCTCATCGACGATCTCGTCACCAAGGGAACGAACGAGCCCTACCGCATGATGACCTCGCGCAGTGAGTACCGGCTCCTGCACCGCCAGGACAACGCCGACTGGCGCCTTGCCGCTATCGGCCGGGAGATCGGCCTTGTGAGCGAGGAACAATATCAGCGTGTGCTTGACAAGTATGCTGCCGTTGACGCGGAACTGAACCGCCTGGAGAAGACCCACGTTCCGCCGACGGACGAACTCAACGCCATGCTCACGGCCAAGGGCACCGCACCTGTCGCCACGGGCTTTTCCCTGGCCGAGCTCATCCGCCGCCCGCAGATCGGCTATGCCGACACCGCACCCTTCGACCCCGCGCGGCCGGAGCTTCCCAAAGCGGTCCGGCAGCAGGCGGAGATCCGGCTCAAATACGACGGCTACATCAAGCGCCAGCTCAGGCAGATCGAGGAGTTTTCAAGACTCGAGGAAAAGAAGCTGCCCCGAGATATCGACTACACTTCCATCGCGGGCCTACGGCTTGAAGCAAGAGAGAAGCTGGAAAAGATACGCCCCGAGAACTTCGGCCAGGCAAGCCGCATCTCCGGCGTCTCCCCGGCGGACATCTCGGTGCTGATGGTCTATATGGAGGGGCGGAGATGAGCAAGGTCGTACTGGGTTTTTCCGGCGGGGTGGACTCCGCCGTGTCCGCCGTGCTGCTTAAGAAGCAGGGCTTTGAGGTGCACGGGGTGTACCTCGACAATACCTCTGAGCAGGCAAGATGGGAGGCTGTTGTTTCAGCGGAGAAGATGGGTGTGGAGCTCACGGTGCTGGACGTACACAGCGAGCTGGAGGAAAAGGTCTGCCGCCCGTTTACGGACTGCTATCTCCGAGGCGAGACGCCGAATCCCTGCATCCTCTGTAACCCCACCATGAAATTCCCCATGCTGCTCCGCGAAGCCGACCGCATCGGGGCGGAGCTCGTCGCCACCGGGCACTATGCCCGCGCGGAAAACGGCGCGCTTTACAAGGGAAAGCCGTCAAACGATCAAAGCTACATGCTCTGCCGCCTGACAAAGGAGCAGGTCAGCCGCCTGACTCTGCCGCTGGGCGGGTATGAGAAGAAGCAGGTGCGCGCCCTGGCGGAGGAATTCGGCCTGCCCGCCGCACATAAGAAGGACAGCATGGAGATCTGCTTCATCCCCGACAAGGACTACGTGGGCTGGATCGAACGACGCGCTGTGCTTCCCGGACCGGGTGACTTCGTCTTCCACGGTGAGGTCATCGGACAGCATGAGGGCATCGTCCACTGGACGGTGGGCCAGCGTATCCCGGGCCTGCATGACGGGCGCAAGCTCTATGTCTCCGGCATAGACGCGGAGAAGAACACGATCGAGCTTGCGCTCTGGGAAGAGCTTTTCAAGACGCAGTTTACGGCGGATGACTTCAACTGGCTCATCGATCCGCCGAAGAATTTCATCCCCGCCTCGGTCCGTGTGCGCCACACCAAGTGGGAGGAGCCGCCCTGCCGCGTCACGACCGAGGGGGAGAGCGCAGCCTGGATCATCTGCGAAACCCCTGTCCGCGCCCCGGCCCCCGGTCAGAGCGCGGTGCTGTACCAGGGCGAGCGCCTCATCGGCGGCGGCTTGATCGGACACTGGGCGAAATAACAAAACAGCGCGGCCATCCGGCCGCGCTGAAATTGTTTATGTAGCTTGCTGATTCTTCTTTGCCATGGCCTTCTGGAGCCAATCCTTGCCGTCGTTGAAACGGGAGACGATGAAGGAGGCTACATAGTCGCCGGCAGCATTGACCATCGTGGCGGGAGGATCGACGAGATCGCCGATGGCCTGCGCGATGGGGAAGGCGACCGCAAGCTGCTCAGGGAAGAAGAGGGAGCAGAGCACCAGCTCGCCGGTGCCGCCGCCGCCGGGGATGCCGGACATGGCAACGGAGGAGATGGTGGCGACAATGATCGCCAGCAGGGCGTCGGTGGTGGCGAAGTCCTTGCCGAACATGCCGAAGAGGAAGGCGACCTTGATGATGGCGCTCATGCCGGAGCCGTCCATGTTCATCGTCGCGCCCGGGGATCGTCGCGACGGAGGAGCAGGTGCCGAAGGCCACGGCCGCGGGACGGAAGAGGTGCTGGAACATGACCTTGACCGCGCCCTTGCCGCCGCCGAACTGGGCATAGAGCGGGAAAATCAGGAACATGTAGGCGAAGGCGACGACGTAGTAGAGGATGATGGCGCGGGCGTAGCTGGAGACAAAGTCGGCGCCGTGGGCCGCAACGAGAGAGGCAAAGAAGCCGAAGAAGCCGATCGGAGCATAGTAGCTGATGAGCTTGATGACCTTCATGAGAACCTGGGTGATCTCATCGAGAAGCCCCGCGATCCTGGTCTGGGGCCCGCCGCACATCTGCACGCCGAAGCCGAAGAAGATGCCCGCAATGATGAGCTGGAGGATGGAGCGGCGGCTCCACAGCTCGGGGAAGTCGGGCTTGGTGAAGAAGCCGACGATCATGGCCCCGGCGCTCATGGGCTCGGAAGCGCCCGGCTCAAAGGCGGGCTCGCCGGTGTAGACGGGGATAAATCGCACCAGCACATACATAATGACGGAGGCGATGATCGTCGTGCATATAAAGGTGACGACCGTCGTGCCCATCAGCTTGCCGGCGCGTTTGGCGCTCTTCATGTTTGCGATGGAGGAGGAGATGGAGAAAAACACCATCGGCACCACCACGCAGAACATCATGTTGATAAACAGCGTGCCCAGCGGCTCCAGCACCCCGGCGCCCTCCCAGGTAAAGCCGACGATGATACCGAGCACGATGCCAATGATCATGGAGAAGAAAAACCAGTTGTTCTTCAGGAAACTGTTGGACTTCATGCGGATTGCTCCTTTCGGGTTTCAAATTCGATAACATTATATTCTCGAAATATGCAAAGTAAATTGCAAGGTCTGCTTGAAACCTTGCAAAAATTGCTGTATACTTATAGCGCGTTAAAGCGCTAATGCATTTTATACATAAAGTGCGGCGCGCGCAGAGCGATATTTGGAGGTTTTTATGTCATCGGAATCCGCCATCAACCGCGTGGGCTATCTGCGCGAGAGCTTTCATTATTTTCATCTTCGGGACACGGCCGGACAGGAGCTGGACTTCCACTTCCACGAGTTCGACAAGCTGGTCATCCTCCTGGCCGGGAGCGTGGACTATCTCGTGGAGGAACAGCGCTATTCCCTGCCGCCCTGGTCGGTGCTGCTGGTGCGGCACCACGCCATCCACAAGGCCATCATCGACCGCAGCCTCCCCTACGAGCGCATCATCCTCTATCTCGACCGGCAGTATTTTGAGCGCGCCTTCCCCGGCGCGGGACTCATGGACTGCTTCGATCAGGCCGATCGGCACCGCCGTCATCTCCTGACCGCAACGGAGGATCAGCTCTCGGAGCTGCGCGCCGCCATCGACGCCTATGAGCGTGCGGCAGGCGATACCCGCGTCGGCGCGCAGACCATGCGCGAGACGCTGATCGTTCAGCTTCTGATCCATGTAAACCGTCTGCATGAGGCCGCGCCGGAGCGCCTGGAGCAGCGGGGCGATCCCAAGGTGCAGCAGGCGCTGAGCTATATCAACGAGCATTTCCGTGAGGCGCTGCGCGTGGATGCGCTGGCGGAGCGCTTTTACATGAGCCCCTACCATTTTATGCGGCTTTTCAAGGCGCAGACCGGTAGCACCGTCCACGCCTACATCCGGCAGAAGCGCCTGATGAATGCCGCCCGCCTCATCCGCGAGGGCACGTCCGCCGCCAAGGCCGCCGCCGACAGCGGGTTCGGGGACTACTCCGCCTTCCACCGTGCCTTCAAGGAGAGCTTCGGCGTCAGCCCCGGGAAAATGATGGAGAAGAAATGATCATTCCCCCGCAAGCCTGAGAAAATCCGCAACAGCCTGCTTCCCGCCCGCGACCACCGACGGCCGCGAGGGGTCAAGGGGCATGGGCGCGCCGGGCATTGTGCAGCAGACGCCGCCGGCCTCCTCCACGATCAGCTTGCCCGCCGCGTAGTCCCAGAGAGAGAGGCCGAGCTCGAAGTACACCCCGGCCCTGCCCGCCGCGACCGAGCAGAGATCCAGCGCCGCCGCGCCCTCGCGCCGGATATCGAGCCCGGCGAGATATGCCTTCTTCATCAGGCCGAAGGTTCTGTCAGCAAGCCCCTGATCGTATGGCGCGGTGCCGCAGCAGACCAGATTCTGAGACAGCGGCTCCGTCGACGCATGGATGGGCCGCCCGTTGAGGAACGCGCCTCCATTTTTCACGGCGGTGAACAGCTCGTCGACGTAAGGGTTATAGATCGCCGCCGCGCGCAGCTCGCCGTTTCGCATGCAGGCAATTGAGACGCAGCTGTGATGGAAGCCGCGCACGAAGTTCATGGTGCCGTCGATGGGGTCAATGATGAAGACCGTTTCGGCATGCAGATCGTCGTGCCGGTCGTTTTCCTCGCAGAAGAAGCGGGCCTCGGGCAGCGCCGCGGATAGGCGCTCGATCAGCAGCGCCTGCACCCGGCGGTCATATTCGGTGACCACATCGCGCCGGTCGGTCTTGCGCTCGGCCAGGATGTCGTGGGCCTCCAGCATCAGCTTTCCCGCCTCCCGCTCGCAGGCGCAGAGCAGTTCGAGTATTTCAAGATCGGTCATGGTTTATCCTCCGGAAAATATCGTTTTGCGCTGGTATTATAGCGGATTGGGACGCTCGTGTACAGGGGGAGATTTCCAAATTCCCGCCCGGCTTTTTTGCCCGCCGGGATTTTTTCTTGAAAATGGGAAATCAATTGCTTGACATAATCCCAAGAAGACGTTAAAATACATTAGTTAATATTATGGGGGAGCATGGGGAGCTCCCGATGATATTACTTTTCAACTCCGACGGGTTCGCTTGATGGCCCGTCTTGCTCTTGATAGATACAAGTTATCTGTTGAAATTCCGTACGATATTAAATGATTGGAGGTGTATACC
The DNA here is from genome assembly GCA_902789745.1 of Oscillospiraceae bacterium. Classification (GTDB taxonomy): domain Bacteria; phylum Bacillota; class Clostridia; order Oscillospirales; family Oscillospiraceae; genus Limivicinus. The sequence continues at coordinate 5,335 of CADAPH010000037.1, forward strand.
CTACCCATGCAAGTGGTTTTAACAATTGTTATATCCATCGTTCTGGGCGTCATCGGCTTCGCGGCCGGCGTCACGTACCGCAAAAAGGTTGCGGAGCGTGAGATCACGAGCGCGGAGGAAGAGGCCCGGCGTATCGTTAATGAAGCCATTAAAAGCGCCGAAAGCAAGAAGAGAGAAGCTCTTGTTGAGGCGAAGGAAGAGATACACAGAAACCGCTCCGAGTATGAGCGGGAAGTGAAGGAACGCAGAGCGGAGCTGTCCAAGCAGGAACGCCGCCTTCAGCAGAAGGAGGAGAATCTGGACAAGAAGCTCGACGCGGCCGAGAAGAAGAACGAGACCCTTGCCGACAAGATCGCCGACGCCGAAGCCCAGCAGCAGGAGATCGCCATGATCAAGAAGGGCCAGCTCGAGATGCTGGAAAAGATCTCCGGCTTCACGGTGGAAGAGGCGAAGGCCTACCTGATCGCCAACATCCGCGACGACGTTACCCATGAAATGGCCATGAAGGTCAAGGAGGTCGAGACCCAGTACAAGGAAGAGGCGGACGAGCGGGCGAGAGAGATCATCGCCACCGCCATCCAGCGCTGCGCCGCCGACCACGCAAGCGAAATCACCGTCTCTGTCGTACCCCTCCCCAACGACGAGATGAAGGGACGCATCATCGGCCGCGAAGGCCGCAACATCCGCAGCATCGAAACCCTGACAGGCTGCGATCTGATTATCGACGACACCCCCGAGGCCATCACGGTCTCCAGCTTTGATCCCGTCCGGCGCGAGGTTGCGAGACTCGCCCTCGAGAAGCTCATTCAGGACGGCCGCATCCACCCCGCGAGAATCGAAGAGATGGTCGCCAAGGCCCAGAAGGAGGTCAACGCCACCATCAAGGCCGAGGGCGAGCGCGCCGTGTTCGAGACCAACATCCACGGCCTGCACCCCGAGATCATCAAACTGCTCGGCCGCATGAAGTACCGCACCAGCTACGGTCAGAACGTGCTCAACCACTCCATCGAGGTCTCCCATGTGGCGGGCCTGATGGCGGCGGAGCTGGGCGCGGACGTGAACATCGCCAAGCGCGCGGGTTTGCTGCACGACCTCGGCAAATCCATTGACCACGAGGTCGAGGGCAGCCATGTCACCATCGGCGTCGACATCGCCAGAAAGTACAAGGAATCCGAGGCTGTCATCCATTGCATCGAGGCCCACCACAACGACGTGGAGCCCCACACCATCGAGGCCTGCCTTGTCCAGGCGGCGGACGCGATTTCGGCCGCCCGTCCCGGCGCGCGGCGCGAGAACATTGAAAACTACGTCAAGCGTCTGGAAAAGCTGGAGGAGGTTTCCAAGAGCTTCCCCGGCATTGCAAGCTCCTACGCTATCCAGGCCGGACGCGAGATCCGCATTATGGTCAAGCCCGAGGAGGTCAGCGAGGATCAGATGGTTCTGCTGGCCCGCGACATCGCCAAGAAGATCGAAGAGGAACTGACTTACCCCGGTCAGATCAAGGTTCATCTCCTGCGCGAGACCAAGGCTGTCGACTACGCGAAGTAAATCTGCTTAAAAAAGATTCCCGATGCGTATTGCACCGGGAATCATTTTATCCAAACAGCCGGAAATTGGAAAGCCCCTCGAGAACGGAGTTGAAGCTTTGAATCGAGCGGGTCAGGGCGTCCAGATCGACGGTGTTGAGCGTGTCGAGCAGCTTATTCAGCGTTTCCGCGCCCTCATCGCTGAAGCTCTTCAGATTCTCGCCGAGACCGTCCAGCGTGTCAAGCGAGGCGTTGATGCGCTGAATCGTCTGCTGTGTCCCGTTCAGTGCGGCGTGCGCCTGATTCAGCGTGCCCGTGAGCTTCGGCACGATCAGCACAAGACTCACCAGCAGCACAGCAGCCAGAACAATGATCGCGGCGGCGGCGATTCTGGTGATACGCGCGTTTTGGCGCTGCGCCGCGGCAATCTCCCGAAGGAGTGCCGCCGTGTCCTTGTTTTCAAGATGATTGTTGTCCATGCTTGCCTCCGTTTCGTATTTCATTCACCCTCAAACAGCGGCGTGGAGAAATAGCGCTCCGCCGTGTCCGGCAGGACGGTGACCACCGTTTTGCCCGGCCCCAGCTTTTTCGCAAGGCGCAGGGCGGCGGCGACATTTGTACCGCTGGAAATGCCGACCATCAGGCCCTCCTCACGGGCCAGACGCCTGGCGGTCTCCAGCGCCTCTTCATCGGAGATGACGCAGATATCGCTGTAAACGGAACGATTGAGTATTTCGGGGATAATGCCGTCGCCGATGCCCATCTGAATATGGGTGCCGATAGCGCCCCCGGCGAGGATGGCGGCGTTTTCCGGCTCCACCGCCCAGATCTCGATATCGGGATTGTGCTCCTTCAGGATTTCCCCAATGCCGGAGATGGTGCCGCCGGTGCCGATGCCGCTGCAAAAGCCGTGGATCGGCCCGTCGACCTGCTCCAGAATCTCCTGTGCCGTGAAGCGGATATGCGCAAATTTATTGTCGGGATTGGCAAACTGCTGGGGAATAAAAACATGCGGGTCTTCCTCGCGCATGCGCAGGGCCGTCTGCAGGCACTCCTCGATGCATTTGCCGATATCGCCCGCATCGTGGACGAGACGCACCTCCGCCCCGTAATGGCGTACCAGCTTGCGCCGCTCCACGCTCACGGAGTCGGGCATGACAATGACCGTGCGGTAGCCCTTGATCGCCCCGACCAGCGCGAGGCCGATGCCCTGGTTGCCGCTGGTGGGCTCGACAATAACCGAATCTCTGTTCAGGAGTCCGGCCTTTTCCGCCTCCTCGATCATATTGAGCGCGGTGCGGCTTTTGATGGAGCCGCCCACATTCAGGGCCTCCATCTTGACAAGAATCTCGGCACTGCCGGGGGCGGGAAGCCTGTTAAGGCGCACCATCGGCGTATGGCCCATGGCCTCAAGGATATTGCTGTATATCATCATTATTTTCCTCTCTCCCTGCTTCCTTCCGGAATCGGACGTTATTATACCAGACCCGGCCGGGCTTGTCACCCTGTTTTCACAGTGATCCGCCATTATTTTATGCGCGCCGCACGGCATTGCTTCCCGTTGCAATTCCGAAGCGGGCGCGGTATAGTAGCCTTGACATCAAAGGAAGGAGGACGGATATGGCTGAAAACAGACGATACCGCCTGATCGACGCGCTGCGGGGGCTTGCGCTGCTGAACATGGTGGCCTATCACTTTCTGTTTGATGTAAATGTCATCTTCGGGAAGGCGCCGTCCTGGTACCTCCGCCCCGACGTCCGGATTTGGCAGCAGGCGATCTGCTGGTCGTTTATCCTGATTGCGGGCTTCTCCTTTCACCTGGGGCGGCGGCACAATCTGCGCCGGGGGCTTTTCCTCAATGCCTGCGGTCTGCTGATCACCGCCGTCACGCTCATCGCCGCCCCGTCGGAAGCCGTCCGGTTCGGCATTCTGAACTTCATGGGCTGCGCCATTCTGCTGACGATCCCGCTGGAGAACGCTCTGCAGAGGCTGCGCCCGGAGGCAGGGCTGGTCGTGAGCTTTCTGGTGTTTCTGCTTCTGCGCAATGTACCCGGAGGCTCTGTCGGCGTCGGGCCGTGGGTGTGGAAGCTGCCGGAAAGCCTGTATCGCTTCCGCGTCCTCGCGCCGCTGGGGTTTCCGGATCCCCTGTTTCGCTCCGGCGATTATTTCCCCCTGCTGCCCTGGTATTTTCTCTTCCTCTGCGGCTGGTTCCTGGGGAAGCTGTTCAGGCGGCATGAGAGCTGGCAGCGCATCGCGCGGGTAAAAATCCCGATTCTCTCGGCTATCGGAAGAAAAACCATTTGGATCTACATGCTGCACCAGCCGGTTTTGATGGGGATCTGTTTGCTGATCTACGGGAGATAAGGAGATAATAAAAGAGCATGTCATCCTGAGCGCAGCGAAGGATCTTTTGTTCCCGCATTATAGAACGGGAAAGATCCTTCGCTGCGCTAAGGATGACACGTTTATTCCTTGTTTTCAGAAGTAGAACCAGTCATACCCCGCGTGTCCGGGGCGGCTGAGGCAGTAAACACCGACGATCAGATGGCCCAGCAGCAGCACGACGCCGATGAGTGCGCGCACCACATCCGGGCGGCGTTTCATGTCCGTCCGCTCCAACAGCCGCCAGAGCAGGGCGATCGAGACGCCGAAGACCACGGGATAGAGCGCGAGACTGCCCCACTCGAAGTTGCCGTCGTTGGCGCGAAAGCCCGTCTCCGTGAGCGTGAGCGCCTCCAGGATTGCAGTGCCGAGAACGCCCCAGACGATGCGCAGATGGCTGCGCTGCGCGCTCTCCTTCACGCCCTGCGTGAAATGGCTCCAGAGCGGCAGGAGCAGCGAGCGCAGATACATGACCAGCAGGCTTCCGAGCAGCGGCAGTGTGAGCGCCCGCAGCGCCATACCCGACTGCGTGCCCGCGAAATCCTCGGCATAGAGCACCGACGAGCTCCACCAGAGCACGACAAGCGAAGGCACCACCGCAAGGCCGATCAGAAACTCATTTTTGAATCCCCGGCATCGGGTACGGACGAAATCCCAGACCAGCATCACGAAGACCGCCGGGGCAAAGGCGCCGAGAAAACTGGGCTTAAACAGCGTCGACAGCAGCAGCCAAAGGCAGAGCCCCAGCCAGTCGTGCAGCGGGAGCTTCTCTTCCCGCGCGTCCCAGAGGCGGAAGAAGCACAGCAGCACCAGCGGGATCGGGGTGCGGCTGAAAAGCAGGGTCATGTTGTGATAGAGATTGCCGTTGTAGACGCCGAGATACATCTGCGTCTGTCCCGGAAAGATCCAGGGCCCGCAGAGATGGGCCAGCAGCGCGGCCAGCAGGACAAAGCTCTTTTCCAGCGCCGGGAACATGCGCCGCAGCAGAAGCCAGAGCGTGAAGACGCCGAGCAGTTGGTTTGCCGTCAGCACCAGGGACAGGGCCGTCTGTCCGCGGCTCTCCCCCAGGAGCCCCCAGAGTCCGCGCACGATCAGGGACGCGAGGCTGTAATCGTTGTGTCCCAGCGCCAGGCGGATATGGGCCGGCATGTCGGAGAGAATATAGTCGGCGCACATCAGGTAGAAGATCCGCTGCCAGCGGTAACAGAGCGCAAGCGTCAGCACCCCGCAGAACACCAGACAGAGGCGAGACAGCTTTTCGCGTTGGTTGGGCATGGAAAGCTCCTTTCTCAGTCCTTCGTCTTTGGCCTGCCGTCGATATCGCCGAAGTATTTCTCGCGCGCGTCGCCGTCCAGCTCGAAGGCCTGACAGATCCCGTCGATGTTGAGCTGCCGCCAGTCCTTGTCGCGGATCATGTAGCGCAGCTCCTCCATCGCGTTTTCCCAGGATTTGACGCTGTAGCCCACGCGTTTGAAGTCCCGCTCGATCTCGGGCCGGATCTCATCGGCCATGCGGTCGATCTCCGCGAGAACCGCCTCATTGGACAGCGGATCGCGCAGCAGCGCGGCGGCGCGGGTCAGGAACTGATCGCGGAAGCTCTCGTTCTGCATGAGCGGCACCGAAAAAGCGGCGACTTGAATGACGGAGGCCCCGTAATCGTTGAGCAGATTGCACTGCACGCTGCTGGGGCTGCGGAAGGCCGCATCCAGATCATAAAACAGCAGATGCCATTTATTGTCGGCAAGTGCGGATCGGGCATAGCGGAGGTTGCCGCTGGTGACGTCGGTATTGGCGCAGAAGCCCTCCAGAATCAGCCAGTCAATCAGGCTGTCAATATCCACCGCCTGACAGAAGCGTTCATAATTTTCCGGGTCTTGTATGTCGTTTTTGTTGACAAAGTCCACTGTGGACATATAAAACTCGGTGTTGTAGGCGGCGGGGGCCTCAAAGCACTCCACGCTGTCCTTATCTACCCCGGCGACACTCGCGTAGAGCGAGGCGTTGGGGCGCTCCTTGACGGTATAGAGCCCCGTATATTCACCGTTGAGATAGAGAACGCAGAAAATGCTGCGCTGGTTGATGACGGCGGTATTCGCCTTTTCGGCGAGACTCTGCGCAAGCTCGTTGCGGATGACGGCCTGATACTGATCCTGCCCGGCGCGCAGCAAGAGCGCGGTAAAGGACGTCGCGCCGCCGCCGAAGATGTCGTGCACCAGCGGTGCTTCCCCATAGGCGCCGTTGATGTGGACGGCCATGTTTTTCTTGGTCATGACAAGACTCGTCTCGCCGTTGAGGGTGACGCCGCAGTTGATGCGGAAGCTGTCCCCGTCCCGGTACATGGCGAGAGAGCCGGGCAGCTCATAGAGCTTGCTGCCTGCGTCATAGATGTCGTCGAATTCCCGGAAGTCCTCGGCCACAAAGCTTACGACCGGCAGGCTGTGGCCCTCGTTGATGATATAGCTCAGGGCCAGGACGCGGCTCGGCAGGGCGTCGGGCTCAAAGCTCCGGACGCTGACCACGCAGGTTTTATCGACTTCAAAGGGGCCGGTGTACCGCTCGCTCTCCTCCGTGGGGGCGGAGGCATTGATCGTATAGTGCAGCTCGCCCGCGCCGGCAAGCTCCACCTTCACGCTCTCCGTGTCCTCAAAAACGCCGTCCCGCGTCAGGCAGACCGGCATGGCGCTGACACGGCGCTTCCCGCCGTGATTGTCCGCGCCGGGCGTCGGTTCGGCAAAATAGAAGAAGCCTCCCTCGCCGTCCATGCGCCCGTAGCTGCATCCGACCGGGATGTCGCGCAGATCGGCGCGGTCGATGAGCCCGCCCGCGGTGCTGGTCAGATAGAGCTGATCCTTTGTCGCGTTGAGCGAGAAGCCCGTGCAGGGGGTACTGCCGTAGAAATCCGTGCCCGGCTCCTCGCACACGAAGACCGCGAGACCGCCCGGCTGCAGGGTTTTAACCGGGAGCCGCCACAGGAAGGGGCTCTGATCCTTGTCGGACAGATAGTAGTCGGAAAGCTCCACCGGCGCGTCGGAGATGTTCTTGATCTCCACCCAGTCGCACTCATTTGACGTTCCCGCCACATTGAGGCCGAGGTTTTTGACCTGCGCCTCGCTGATGACGAGAGGGCCTGCGGCGGTCAGCGTCTGTTGGTATGCCTCATAGCCGTCCGCGGTATTTTCAAAGCCCGGCGTAGGATAGAGACTCGCGCTCCACTCGTCCTTTTCGTTCAGGGCCCAGCTCACATCGGAATCGCAGCCCTGGCAGGCCACGCTGTCCACCGGCAGACCGGCGGCGTCATAGAGATAGACGCAGTCTTTTTCCGACAGGGCAAAATCCGTATGCAGGGCCGGATCGCTGCGGTTTTTCTTGGAGGCAAAGAGGATCACGCGCTCCCCCGGCGCGAGCTGCTTTTCCGGCAGCATCCAGCCTTTGCGCCCTTCGCGGTCGGCAATGCGGAAGCCCTTGAGGGAAACGGCCTCATCCGAGAGATTCGCAAGCTCGATCCAGTCGGGGAAGTCCCCGTCCTCGTCGCGGAGGGTGGTGCGGTTTTTTTCCATCAGCTCCGTGATGCGCAGCTCTCCCTGCAGCGGGGAAGCCTTTGGCACGGCGGCCATGGCCGGGGCTGAACCGCCGCAGGAGAGCAGCACAGCCAAAAGAATGAGAAGAAAGCGTTTGCCTTTGCGCATGGGAACCTCCGAAAAAGCAATATTGAATGTATTATAGCGCCGAATGCCGCGAACTGTCAAACAGAATACTTGTGCAACAGAAGGAGAAACGCTATAATAAGGAAAACAACCCCAATTTCTCTTTCGAGAGGGCGCGAATATGAAAAACATCCTCATGATCGGCACCGGCGGAACCATCGCCTCGGAGATGTCGCCCGAGGGGCTGACGCCGGAGCTTACGCCTTCGCAGCTTCTGCGCTATGTGCCCGCGATCCGGGACATCTGCCGGGTGGACTGCCTGAACCTGTTCAGCCTTGATTCCACCAACATCACGCCCGCGCACTGGCTGCAGACCGCCCGGGCCATCCGTGAACATTATGCCGACTATGACGGCTTCGTCATCAGCCACGGCACCGACACCATGGCCTATACCGCCGCGGCGCTGAGCTATCTGGTGCAGAGCGCCGACAAGGCCATCATGCTCACCGGCGCGCAGAAGCCCATCAATTACGACTCCACCGACTCCAAGCTCAACCTGACCGACGCCTTTGTCTGCGCCGCCTCCGGAGAGCTTGCGGGCGTGAACATCGTTTTCAGCGGCCGCGTGATCCTCGGCACCCACGCGCGCAAGACCTGCTCGAAGAGCTTCGCGGCCTTTTCCAGCATCAATTACCCCGACGTGGGCATTCTGCTGGATCACCGTCTGGTGCGCTATATTCCGCCGCTGAGTCTGTCCCGGCCGCTGTTTTACGATATTCTCGATGAAAAGGTGGGGCTTGTGAAAATGGTGCCGGGCCTCGACCCCGGCGTGCTGGACTATATGCTTTCACGAAACGACGCGCTGATCATCGAGTGCTTCGGCGTCGGGGGGCTCCCCGCCTATGAGGACGACCGCATCCTGCGCCTTGTGGAAAAGCACACCGCGGCGGGCAAATTCATCGTCGTCACCACCCAGGTGCAGAACGAAGGCTCGGATCTCTCGGTCTACTCGGTGGGCCACAGTCTCAAGCAGAACCCGCTGGTGCTGGAGGGCTACGACATGACCAGCGAGGCGCTTTACGCCAAGATGATGTGGATCCTCGGCCAGACGAAGGAGCCGCGTCAGGTCGCGCAGCTCTTCTATACCCCCATCGCGCACGATCTGCTGCGAAGGCCGTAAAACAGTGTGGAGAGTGGAGAGTGAAGAGTGGAGTTAAGGAGTCCGCTTTGCGGACAAATATAAAATGTGCCGAAGGCACACCATAACTCCACACTCCACTCTTCACTCTCCACACTAAAAAAGAGTAAAGGATACCACTATGTATAACGTAATCATCATCGGCGCGGGGGCGTCCGGCATGATGGCCGCGCTGACCGCAGCGGAAACGCCGGGGCGGCGCGTCGTGCTGCTCGAGCGGCAGCAGCGCGTCGGGCGCAAGCTGCTCGCCACCGGAAACGGGCGCTGCAACCTCACCAACACCGGCGCGACAATCGAAAACTACCACGGGGCGGAGCGGGATTTTGCCGCGCCCGCCCTCGCGGCCTTCCCGCCCGAGGCGGTGCTGAGCTTCTTCCGCTCCCTCGGTCTCGTGACGGTCGAGGAGCACGGCGGGCGGGTCTATCCCCTGTCCGACTCCGCCAACAGCGTGGTGGACGTGCTGCGCTTCGCCCTCGAGGCGAGAGGCGTGGAGCTGAAAGCCGCCTGTCCCGCGCGGGAGATCCGGCGGGAGAAGCAGGGCTTCACTGTCGTCACCGATACCGAAACGCTCCGCGCGGACAAGCTCATCGTCGCCTGCGGGGGCGCGGCGGGCGAAAAGCTCGGCGGCGTCATGGACGGCTACGAGCTTTTGAAGGCCCTGGGCCACAAGCGCACGGCGCTCTATCCCTCTCTCGTCCAGCTTCTGACCGCGCCGGACTATCCCCGCGCCCTCAAGGGCGTGCGGGCCGACTGCGCCCTGAAGCTGTGCGCGGGCAAGGAAACTCTCACCGAGAGCGCCGGGGAGTTGCAGTTTACCGAGACGGGCGTGTCCGGCCCGGCGGTCTTCGACCTCTCCCGCGTCGTATCCACGGGCGGAAAGGGACTCGTCCTCGCGGCGGATTTTCTGAGAGATTATAACGAAGACGCCGTCCTCAATTTATTAAAATCCCGCCGCGCGAATCTGCCTGCGCTTTCAACCGGGGATATGCTGACCGGGATCGTCCACAACCGTCTCGGACGCATGCTGGTCAAGTACGCAGGGCTGGACGCGAACGCTCCCCTGCGTGCGCTGGCGGATGACGCGCTGCGCCGCCTTGTGAAAGCGTGCAAGGATTTCCGGCTTGAGGTGCGCGGGACGGAGGGCTTTGACAAGGCGCAGGTCACGGCAGGCGGCGTGAAGACCTCCGGCTTCAGCCCCGAAACGCTGGAGAGCTGGTTTGTCCCCGGCCTCTTCGCCTGCGGGGAGGTGCTGGACATCGACGGCGACTGCGGCGGCTATAATCTGCAATGGGCCTGGGCCAGCGGCCGCCTCGCGGGGAGGCTGGGAACATGATCCTGCTCAGAAATCTCCGGCTCGAACCGGACGAGGAGCTGGACAAGCTCCGGCAAAAGGCGGCAAAAAAGCTCCGCGTACCGGAGATCGAGATCACGGACTGCCGCCCGGTCAAGCGCTCCCTCGACGCGCGGAAGAAAAACGACATTCACTATACCTGCTCCGCCGCCGTGTCGCTCCGGCACGGAGAAGAACGGGCGCTGAAAAACGCCGGGAAGGACGCCGCACCCTGGACGCCGCCGATCTATGAAATTCCGGCGGTCAAAACGGACGAGCGCCCCGTCGTCGTCGGCTTCGGCCCGGCGGGCATGTTCGCGGCCCTGCTGCTGGCGAAGGCCGGGGCAAGGCCGATCGTCCTTGAGCGCGGACAGGAGGCCGAAAAGCGCGCCGCCGCGGTCGAGGCCTTCCGCGCGGGCGGGGCGCTGAACCCGGAATCCAACGTTCAGTTCGGCGAGGGCGGGGCCGGCACCTTCTCCGACGGCAAGCTCAACACCGGCACCCACGACCGGCGCATGTTCTGGGTACTGGAGCAGTTTGCCGCCCACGGGGCGCCGGAATCCGTTGTCTATGACGCAAAGCCCCATATCGGCACCGACGTGCTCATCGGCGTGGTACAGAACATCCGAAGGGACATCATCGCCCTCGGCGGAGAGCTGCGCTTCGAGACCCGGCTGGACGGGCTTGTCACAGGAAACGGCGCGTTGACCGGGGCAAAGATCACCCACGCGGGAATAAGCGAGACGCTGCCCTGCCGCCATCTGATCCTCGCCATCGGGCACTCCGCCCGCGACAGCTTCGCGTGGCTGCATGAGATGAATATTGCGATGGAGCGCAAGCCCTTCTCCATGGGCGTGCGCATCGAGCACAGGCAGGAAACGATCGACCGCGCCCAGTACGGGCGGCCGCGCGGGACGCTGCCCCCGGCGGACTACAGTCTCAACGTCCACCTCCCGGACGGGACAAGCGCCTACACCTTCTGCATGTGCCCCGGCGGGCAGGTCTTCGCCGCGGCCTCGGAGGAGGGCGGCGTGGTCACCAACGGCATGAGCTATTCCCGGCGCGACGGCGAGAACGCCAACGCCGCCCTGCTCGTCACCCTGCACACGGAGGATTTCCCCGGCGAGGGCGTGCTTGCGGGCATGAAATGGCAGCGGGAGATCGAGCACGCGGCGTACCGCTATACCGATTCCTACCGCGCCCCGGCGCAGCTTGTGGGTGATTTTCTCCGAAACCAGCCCAGCGCGGGGCCGGGATCGGTCACGCCCAGCTATGCCCCCGGCGTGGTCTGGGGCGATCTCCGGCGGGTTTTGCCCGCAAGGATCGCCAACGTGCTGCAGAACGCGATCCCGGCGCTCGGGCAAAAGCTCCGGGGCTTCGACGATCCGGACGCGGTGCTGACCGGGCCGGAAACCCGCTCTTCCTCCCCGGTGCGCATCCTGCGGGATGAGACGCTGCAAAGCAGTCTGCGCGGCCTCTACCCCTGCGGCGAGGGCGCGGGCTATGCGGGGGGCATCACCTCCGCCGCCGTGGACGGACTGAGATGCGCGGAAGCGGTCTTGAAAAGATTGGAAAGTGAAAATTGAAAAGTGGAGATATGAAGCTGACGAAAACCGAAAAAGCCATACTGTTCCTTCTTTTCTTCCTCGGGGCCTGCGTGCGGCTTTACCGCTTTGGCAGCGCGCCGCCGGGACTGAACCAGGACGAGGCCTTCGCCGCCTACGACGCCTGGGCGCTGCTGCACTTTGGGACGGACAGCTCCCTGCACCCCTGGCCCGTGTATCTCACCGCCTGGGGCAGCGGCATGAACGCGCTGGAGAGCTATCTGATGATCCCCTTCCTCGCCCTCTTCGGCGTGAAACCCTGGGTGATCCGCCTGCCGCAGCTCCTGCTTGCCCTCTGTGCCCTGCCCGCGGCGTATTCCGTGGGGCGGCGCATGGCGGGGACGCGCGGCGGTCTCTGTGCGCTGGCGATACTGGCGCTCTGCCCCTGGCACATCCTGCTCAGCCGCTGGGCGCTGGAATCCAACATGGCGCCGAATCTGCTGCTGATCGGCCTGTGCTTCTTCCTCAAGGGACTGGAGGACGGACGCTTTCTGCCGCTGTCGGCGCTGGCTTACGGTCTCGCGCTCTACGCCTACTCCGCCATCTGGCCGGTGATGCCGCTGCTGCTGGGGCTCATGCTCCTGTATGCCCGGCCGCGGGTCGACAAATGGCTGCTGACCGCGGGGCTGATCCTCGCGGCGCTGGCCCTGCCGCTGGTGGGCTTTCTCGCGGTCAACTACGGGCTGATCGGAGAGTTTTCCATCGGCCCCTTCTCGGTGCCGAAGCTGGTGGAGATGCGGGCGGGGGAAATCTCGCTATCCAACATCCCGGAGAATCTGCGCAATATGGGGAAAATTCTCCTGTTTCAGTCCGACGGGCTCAAGTGGAACAGTCCCGGGCGTTTCGGGCTGTTCTATCCCTTTGCCCTGCCCCTGGGTCTGCTGGGGCTCGGGGCGCTCGTGCGGCGTCTGGTCATATCGCTGCGCGAAAAGCGTTTCGACGCGGCAATCCTGCTGCTGATCTGGCTTGTCTGCGGGGCGCTGCTCTCCGCACTCATTTCCGTGAACGTCAACCGCATGAACTTCCTGCTCATGCCCATTGCGCTCACCGTCGCCCTGGGCGCGGAGACGCTGCTGCGGCTGGCGGGGAAATACGCCCGGGTCTGTGCCGCGCTGCTGCTCACGGTGCTGCTGGTGTTTTTTGGCTGTTTCGCGCGCTATTACTTCACCGACTACACCGATTCGCTGCGCGGAGAGTTCACCGACGGCTGGGAGCAGGCGCTGGACGCGGCGCTCGCACATGAGGGTACGGTCTACGTCACCGGGGCGCTGCACTACCCCAAGCTCCTGCTGGCGGCGGAGATGAGCCCGCAGGCGTTCAACGACACGGTCGAATACGAGCGCTATCCCGCGCAGTACCTGAGCCCTCTGCGCTTCGGCCGCTTTGTGTACTGCGAGGATTCCGCGCCGCCCTTCGATCCGGCGGGCGTCTATGTGCTCTGGAACGGCGCCCCGACAGAACGCTTTGAGCAGGCAGGATTTCAGGTGGAGCGGTTTGGGTGCTTAGAAGTGCTGTACCGAGAATGACGGAAAAGGGACTGCAGCATAATAGGATTATTCTCTTCCAAGCAGCATCCCATGTAGGGACCGACGCCCTCGGCGGCCCGCACGCGGAAATACAAATAGTGAACAATTACGGGCGAATACGCGCAGAAAAATGTGCGTATTCGCCCATTGTCATCACAAACATCTGCATGATACCGCCGGGCCGCGTGATAAGCGTCGGCCCCTACGGTGAAACGGGTATTTTTACTTTGTTGCGGCTGTTTCTGCTATTTCGCTACAGCCCTTATAAATAATCTTACCGAAAGCGGTTCTGCTCCGCGTCATAGGCAAAGCCGACGGCTTCCAGCTTCTTCTCCAGCTCTTCGCGGGAGAGATCGAGATCCTCACACAGCGCGTCGAGGCTGGCGTAATCGTCTCGCAGGCGGGTGTTCAGATAGCTCAGCAGGATCATCGGGTCATTCGGCAGCATATTTCTCCCCCCTTACCTCATAAAGCCGCAGCACCAGCAGGGCCGCCGGGATCACCAGCACGCACCAGACCGCTTTCGTTCCGAAGGCATGCGTCATCCAGTAGCCCACCAGCACCGAACAGGCGAACACCAGGTCGATCCCGTAATACTGCAGGCTCGTCCGCAGGGCGACGGGGTCTTTGGTGGAAAAATACTTGTTCAGGTGCTCGGTCGCGATGCGGAGATTGCCGGTGCACATGGTGGAGGCGAAGGAGTTTTCGCCGAACTTGCGAAAGCTCTCCACCTGCAGGGCGCAGACGAAGGAGACCGTCACCGTGGCGAGGATGCTGAGACGATCCGGCGGGATGAGGCCCACCAGAAACAGCAGCACGATCTCCATATACAGAATCAGTCGTTCCCAGTCCTTCCGGATTCGCCGGAGCTGGAGCGAGAGCGTCACGCCCGCCATAAACGCCGCAACCGGCACGAAATACCGCAGGGTCAGCAGGAGGTTTCCCTGGGCGAGATTGATGCCCATGCGGGCGATGTTGCCGGTCTGGGCGTTGGCAAACACCCCGTCGCGCGTGACATAGGTATAGGCCTCCAGGAAGCCGCCCACCATGGCAAGCAGGAGGGAGACCCCATAACGGCGGAAGAGCGCCGGTTTGTTTTTCATGCAGGCAAATCCGGGCGGCAATGGCTATTTTCAAAAAATCGCCCCGGTCTCCAAAATGAGATCGGGGCGGCGTTCTTTTCTCAGAGGATCTTGTTGATCTCGGCCTCGATGGTCTTGGCCACATCCTCGGGGACGATCTTCTTGCTGACGACGAGGTCGAAGATCTCGCCGCAGCTTTTCTTGTTGAACAGCTTGATGGGGTATTTCATGATCTGGGGCGCGTACTTCTTGATGATTTCCACGCACTGGGGATTGGCAAAGCAATCCTTGACGGTCAGGCTTCTGAAATCCATGATATCCTCCTATATGGTATTTTTTCCGATTGGGATACTTTGATTTTATCACAGGCCGCCGGCAGCGTCAACCGATATTCACCCGACGTTCTCTTTCGGCTGAAAGCGTGTTATCCTCAGCACGCAAAAGAGGCTCAGGCGTGTGCCTCGAACGACGCGTGGGGATTCGTTGCCTCGGTCTGTTCGAGCATGGCGGCGGCCCAATCGCTGCCGCCCTCCTTGGCGCGGGTATACCAGCGGCCGGCCTCGTCCAGATTCTGCGTCACGCCGAGACCGTTCTGGTACAGATAGCCGATCTGGGCCTGTCCCTGGGCGTTGCCCTGCTGGGCGGCGCGGTTGTTCCACTCCATGGCCTTGGCATAGTCGGCGGGCACGCCCAGCGCGTTCTGGTACATGTAGCCGATCTGCGCCTGCGCGTCGGCGTAATCCTCATCGGCGGCGATCATGTAGGTCTCCATCGCCTTGGCGTAGTCCTGCGGCAGGCCGCCCTTGCCGTCGAGATACAGGTCGCCCATGAGCTTCACGGCGGCGAGGTTGCCCGCGTCGGCGAGCTTCTGGAGCCCCGGCACCGCGCGCTTATAGAGCTCTTCCGCCTTCGCGGCATCCACCTTGCGGGCGGTTTCCACCGCGTACTCGCCGGTGGCGTCGGCGGCGTTGCTCACATGGTTGGGCGCAGGACCGTCGTAGAAGGCGGCCAGGCTCATCAGCTCAAAGGGCGTGAGATTCGCGGCGGCGGCAGCCTTGTTTGCCGCGTCGAGGGCCAGCTCATGCTTCTTCTCCACGCCGTGGCCTTTGGCAAAGCACTCGCTGAGATAGCACATGCTCATGCCGTAATCGGAGGAGGCGGGATCCACCTCGTCCGCGATGGCAACGAATTTGATATAGCGGCGGGCGGCTTCGTCCTTATCCATGCGCGTGCCCTTGCCGTAATCGGTGGCGTCGGCCAGCAGATAAGCGCAGCTGGGATACCCGCCCTTTGCGGCGGTCTCCAGATAGCTCATGGCTTTCGCCTGGTTCACGTCGGTGCCGAGCCCCAGATAGTACGCCTTGCCGAGCAGCGCGGCGACAGCGGGATCGCTTGCGTCTGCGGCGCTCGCCTTTTCAAAGGCGGCCTTGTAATCGCCGCTGTCGAAGAGCGCCTCGGCCTCCTGCGCCGCGGCAGAGCTCTGCGGCACGACGGAGCCGGTCATCGGGATGGCGGCAGGCTTCGCTTCCTCCTCCTTTGCGCTCAGCTCCGCGGGGGCGGCTTTCTCCGCTTCGGCCGCGGCCTTTTCGGCGGCCGCCATCCGTACGGAGGCGGGGATGGCCTCGGCCTTCTTTCCGCAGCCGCAGAGCGAAAGCGCCATGACAAGCAGCAATACCGCCGCGATTAGTTTTTTCATATGTTATTCTCCTTCCGCAACTGTAAGTACAGTTGTTTTTTCAGCAACTTGGTTATTATAGTACGCCCCGCTTACGATTTCAACAGCAATCTGCCGGCAAATCGTTAACATTTTGCAAACCGTTCAACGCTCTATCCGACGTTTTCGGCGCGTATTTGTTCCGCATCCTCGTTCATAAACTTTCAGTAGATTTTTTGTACATGTCCTGTTATACTGTATAAGGATATTTTTGCACAGCGATAAGCCGGACTCTGTCCGGCCGATATGGAAAGGAGACATAAACATGGGTCTTATCAAAGCAGCGTTGGGTTCCGCCGGCGGCGTTCTTGCCGACCAGTGGAAGGAGTATTTCTATTGTGACGCGCTGAACAGCGACACGCTGGTCGTACGCGGCCAGAAGCGGACAAGCAGCCGCGGCTCCAACAAAGGCAGCGACAACATCATCACCAGCGGCTCCGTCATCGCGGTGGCTGACGGCCAGTGCATGATTATCGTCGACCAGGGCAAGATCGCCGAGCTCTGTGCCGAGCCGGGTGAGTTTGTCTACGACGCGTCCACCGAGCCCTCCATCTTCACCGGCAGCCTGGGCGAGGGCGTCAGCATGATCTTCCAGCAGATCGGCAAGCGCTTCACCTTCGGCGGCGAGATCCCCAAGGATCAGCGCGTTTACTACTTCAACACCAAGGAGATCGTGGGCAACAAGTACGGCACCCCGTCCCCCGTGCCCTTCCGTGTGGTGGATCCCCGCGCCGGCATCGACATCGACATCGGCATCCGCTGCTTCGGTGAGTATTCCTACCGTATCTGCAACCCCATTCTCTTCTACACCAACGTCTGCGGCAACGTGACCGAGCCTTATACCCGCGACAAGCTGGACAACCAGCTCAAGACCGAGCTGCTGACAGCGCTCCAGCCCGCCTTCGCGAAGATCTCCGACCAGGGCATCCGCTATTCCAGCCTGCCCGGCCACACCACCGAGATCGCCGACGCCCTCAATGACGTTCTGTCCGCCAAGTGGCGCGACCTGAGAGGTCTTGAGATCGTCGCCTTCGGCGTGTCCAGCGTGAAGGCCAACGAGGACGACGAGCAGATGATCAAGGAACTGCAGCGCAACGCGGCCTTCCGCGATCCCAACATGGCGGCAGCGCACCTCGTCGGCGCGCAGGCGGCGGCCATGCAGGGCGCGGCGAACAACGCAAACGGCGCGGCGATGGGCTTCATGGGCATGAACATGGCGGCCCAGGCGGGCGGCGTGAACGCGGCAAGCCTCTACGCCATGGGCGGTCAGCCCCAGGTGCAGCAGGCCGCGGCCCCGAAGGGCGACGCGTGGGTCTGCCCCGGCTGCGGCAAGCAGGCCTTCGGCAAGTTCTGCACTGAATGCGGCACAAAGAAGCCCGAGACCGGCTGGACCTGCCCGAGCTGCGGCAAGGTGAACCAGGGCAAGTTCTGCGACGAGTGCGGCGCGAAGAAGCCCGACGGCGCGGCCGTATACAAGTGCAGCAAGTGCGGCTGGGTGCCGGAGGATCCGACCAATCCGCCGAAGTTCTGCCCCGAGTGCGGCGATCCCTTCAACACCGAAGACGCCGTAAAGTGACTTCAATTCGTTTTTGCCGCTGTTTCCTCGCGGCAAAAGCCCTTTTGAAAACATTGTTTTCAATCGACTGAAATTGAGGTGAAGTCCAATGGCAGATCAGATCAGCAATTATCAGTGCCCGGCCTGTACCGGCCCCCTGCACTATGACGGGAAGCTGGGAAAGCTCCTGTGCGACTACTGCGGCTCCAGCTTCAGCGTACAGGAGATCGAGGCGCTGTACAAGGAAAAGGACGAAAAGGCGGCTGCCGCCTCCGCCCAGGCAAAGGAGAAGGAGGACGACGGCGCGGCGGGCTGGGCGCAGGGCCTGCGGGCGTACAACTGCCCGAGCTGCGGGGCCGAGCTTATCTGTGACGCAAACACCGCCGCAACCTCCTGCCCGTACTGCGGCAACCCCTCCATCATACCGGGGCAGCTCAGCGAGATGCTCAAGCCGGACTACGTGATCCCCTTCCGGCTCAGCAAGGAGGACGCGATCGCCGCGCTGAAAAACTTTTACCGCGGCAAGGTTCTCCTGCCGAAGCCCTTTACGAGAGAAAACCACATCGAGGAGATCCAGGGCGTCTACGTCCCCTTCTGGCTCTACGACGGGACGGCGGATGCGGAGATGGGCTTTCAGGCCACCCGCTCCATGAGCGTGACCACCGGCAACACCGTCACCACGACCACCGAGTACTACAACGTCCAGCGTGCGGGTCTGGTGCACTTTGAGAAGATTCCCGTGGACGCGTCCAGCAAGATGCCCGACGCCCATATGGACGCCATCGAGCCGTTCGATTACAGCGAGCTCAAGCCCTTCTCCACGGCCTATCTGCCCGGCTTTCTGGCGGATAAATACGATATCGGGCCCGAGGCCTGTTCGGAACGCGCGGAGACGCGCGCCGAAAACACGGCCGCGGATCTGATGGCCCAGACCGTCACCGGCTACAACACCGTCATTCCCACCAGCAGGCGCGTGAGCGTGCGCCGGGGCAAGCCCCGCTATGCCCTGCTGCCGGTGTGGATGCTGTCCACCCGCTGGGCGGGGGAGAACTATCTCTTCGCCATGAACGGGCAGACAGGCAAGCTTGTCGGCGACCTGCCCGTCTCAAACGGCCGCGCGGCGGCGTGGTTCTGCGGGCTCACCTGCGGGCTCACGGCGCTCTTCTCGGCGATCCTGTACCTGTTTTAAGGAGGGAGGCGGCATGAAAAAAAGGCTTTTGTGCTCCCTGCTGCTGACCCTCGCGCTGCTGCTGTCGCTCGGCGTATGTGCCCACGCGGAGGCGCGGCTCGACTATGTCAACGACTATGCGGGCATCCTCTCGGACGACCAGCGGCAGACGCTCAACGACAAGGCGGCGGAAATCTCCAGGCAGTATGACTGCGGCGTGTATGTTGTCATCGTCAAGGATTACAGCAGCTATGTCCGGGGCAATATCGAAAACTTCACCGAGGAGGTTTTCCACAGCTACGACCTCGGCTACGGCGCATCGGAGAACGGCGTCATCCTCGGCCTGAGCATGGACGACCGCGACTACGATATTTATGCCCACGGCAACTTCGGCAACGCCGCCTTCACCGATTACGGCAAGCGGCAGCTGGCCGACAGCTTCCGCTACAGTTTTCAGCAGAACGACTGGGTGAGCGGCCTGCGGGCTTATCTTGAAAACTGCGGGAACCTGATGCGCAGCGCCAGAAACGGCGAGCCTGTGGATATCTGGATCCCGGATCAGGCCGCGGGTCCGCGCTTTGACCCCATGAATATCCTCATCAGCTTTGGGGTCGCCCTTCTCATCGCGGGCGGCTCGGTCTCGGGCTTTAAAAAGCAGTTGAAGACCGCCGTCGCGCAGACGCGCGCCTCCGGCTATGTCCCACAGGGCGGCGTGGAGCTTCGGGTGAAGAACGATCATTTCGTCAACCGCACGGTCACCACCAGGGTGATCCCCCGCGAGACGCAGCACCGCTCCGGCGGACACTACGGCGGCACAAGCATCAGCGGCAGCCACGGCGGTTCCCACAGCAGCGGGAAGTTCTGACGCCGGAAAATTCCATACGGACGCACAAATATCCCCGCAGAATCCGGAGCGGTTTCCGTATTCTGCGGGGATATTTGTGTTATTATTTGCCGTTCACTTCCGCAGCTTCACTGCCAGCTTCAGCACGCGGCGGGCGGTGCGCTGGAGCTCGGCGAGGGTGATGCCCTCGTACCTGCCCAGGGTCTCGAGCAGCGTCCCGTCCGAGCGGTAGCACTTTGCCTTTCTCGTGGGATCGCCGGGCATGAGCACATCCACCCCGGCGCGCACGCGGTAGGCGTTGTCGCGCAGGGTGGGAAACTCCGGACTGTATGCGCTCTGCATCCACCAGTCGGTAAGGATGACGCCGTCCCAGCCCCAGTCGCCCCGCAGGACAGATGTGGCAAGCATGTAGTTGTAGTGCGACCAGACGCCGTTAACCTTGTTGTAGGAGGTCATGAGCGTGAGGGGAGCAGCCTCCCGGACGCAGATCTCAAAGCCGCGCAGGTAGATCTCGCGCAGCGCCCGCTCGGAGACGCGGGAATCATTGGTGTTGCGCTTGTACTCCTGATTGTTGCAGGCGAAGTGCTTGGGGCAGGAGGCGTGGCCCGTGCTCTGCACCCCGCGCACCGCGGCCGCCGCGATCTTGCCGGTCAGCAGCGGATCCTCGGAATAATACTCGAAGTTTCGCCCGCAGAGGGGATTGCGGTGGATGTTCATGCCGGGGCCGAGGTGAACGTCGATGCCGTAATGCGTCATCTCTTCGCCAAGCTTTTCGTGCAGGGCCTCCACAAGCTCGGTATTCCAGGTGCAGGCCAGGGCCGTGCCGATGGGCATGAGGGAGGAAAACTTCTGCAGCCGGAGCCCCGCGGGGCCGTCGGCGGTGATGAGCTCGGGCACGCCCTTTTTGCGCAGACTGTCGGTCACGCCGCCGAAGCCGCCCGCGTTGCCGGGGGTGCCCGCGGGGACGTTCATCATCCCCTCACCCCTTGTGAGGGCTTCGAGCTCCTCCGGGCTGAGGGACGCGATAAAGCCGTCGAGGGAGATCCGTCCCGCCTTCACGTCGTCAAGCGTCCCGCTCTCGGCCGCAGCGGCGATCGCCTGCGGCATCTCCGTGAGGATCACCTGGCGCAGCTTATCGCTCGTCAGCTTCAGGGGGCGGCAGGTCTCCACGATCTTCTCCGAAGAGAGGCGGAAGCTGCCGATCTCACACGCGCCGATCAGAAAACGGTACTGTCCGTTTTCAAGGACGAAGGCGTGGCGCGACTCGTCAAAGGAGGCAAACTCCTTGTCCGTGCATTTCAGTGTGACGACGTCGCTCTCACCGGGGTAGAGCTCGCGGGTCTTGGCGAAGGCGCACAGCACGCGCTTCGGTTTTTCCAAAGCCCCAACGGGCGCTGCGCACCAGAGCTGCACGACCTCCTTGCCGGGCATGGCGCCGGTGTTCGTGACGCGCGCGGTGACGGTCAGCTCCCCGTTCATGTGGGCGAAGTCCTCGCCCACGGTCTCAAAGCTCGTATAGCTCAGGCCGAAGCCGAAGGGGAAGAGAACGCACTTGGGCCCGAACCGCTCAAAGTGCCGATAGCCGACGAAGATCCCCTCGGCGTAGTTGTTGTACTCCTTGCCGCCGAAGTTTTTGCTGCTGGGATAGTCCACATGGTAACGGGCGATGGTATCGCTGAGCCTGCCGCTGGGGCTGCGCGTGCCGCAGAGGATATCCGCTGCGGCGTTCCCGCTCTCCATGCCGCCCTGCCAGGCGATCAGCACGGCGGAAATGCGGTCGCCGTAATCCTCGGTCCAGGCCATATCCATGATGCTGCCGATATTCATCAGCACCACCACGCGGGAAAAGGCCTCCGTCACCCGGTCGAGCATGTCGCGCTCTTCCTCCGTGAGGTAGTAGCTGCCCTGCTCCAGCTTGTTCTCCCGATCCTCGCCCGCGGCGCGGCCGATGACCACAAGGGCGGTCTTCGAGGTCTTGGACGCCTCCAGAACCTCATGCTCCGGAAGCTCCATCTCCGGGTAATAAAACGGCCAATGCCCCCACCAGCCGGAGTCTGGGGGATTATCCGCGCACCAGGAGGCATAGCGGTCGGCAAGCGGCTCGTTGAGCTTCTGACCCGCATTCCGAAGGCCCTGCATGAGATTGACGCGCCAGGCCGGGTGTACGTCTCCCCCGCTGCCGTAGCCCACATAGAACCAGTCGAGCTGACAGCGGCCGAAGACCGCGAGTTCTTCGTCCTTCTTAAGCGGCAGCGTCCCGTCGTTTTTCAGCAGGACGCAGGCCTCCGCCCCGGCCTGCCGGATCAGCTCCGGAAAGCCCGCGGCGTGCCAGCGCTCGCCCGCGGCGGTGTTTTCCTCCTGCATGAGTCCCGCGCCCATTTGCCGGTCGATCGCCCGCTGGACGAATTTCCCGACGGTCTTTGATATCAAATCCATTCTCTCTGTCTCCTGTTAAAGCATTGCTGCCAACTGGGAAAGCTGCGTGGCGTCCTCGGCCAGCGAATCCGGCAGATTGTCGCGCAGCAGGAGATCCCCGGACACCGCCGCGCGGGCGAGCACCATTTTCCCCGCCTCCACCGAATGCGTGAGCCATACGCTGCCGCCGATGACGCTGCCGTTGCCGATATGGGTCTTGCCGCCGAGCACGGTGGCGCCGGAGTAGATAACCACGTTGTCCCCGATGTCGGGATGGCGCTTGATGCCCTTGACGAGCGTGCCGTCCTCCTCGACGGCGAAGCTCTTCGCGCCCAGCGTCACATGCTGGTAGAGCTTGACGTGTTCGCCGATGGTGGTGGTCTCGCCGATGACGACGCCGGTGCCGTGGTCGATGAAGAAGTAGTCGCCGATGGTCGCGCCGGGATGGATGTCGATACCGGTCAGACGGTGGGCATACTCGGTCATGACGCGCGGGATGAGCGGCACCTTCTCCGTATACAGCACATGCGCCAGACGGTAGGTGGAGATGGCGATAAAGGCCGGATAGCAGAGAATGACCTCGTCCGCGCTCTTGGCGGCGGGGTCTCCCTGATAGGCGGCGACGAGATCGGTGCCGAGCTTGCGGCGGATCTCCGGAAGGGAGGCGAGCATGACATGCACGATGCGCTCCTGCTCGGCCTCATTCTCCGGCAGCACGGCCTCGAGGCAGCGCTTGAGATGGCCCACGGCCTCATGCAGGTACTGCTCCCTGGCGAGGCGGGCGGGGATGTCCAGGCTCTTGAGCTGGCCCGCGTGCTGGGGGAAGAGCGCCGCGATCAGCAGATCGTCCATGCGCTCCACCCGGCCGCGAAAGCCGGTGAAGTCCATCTGCTCCGCGGTGCCGAAGCCCTCGGCCTCTTCGAGGCCGCGCGCGGCCTCGGTGATGAGCTGTTCCAATAATCTGTCCATGCTCAGCCCTCAAAAAGCGGGGTGGAGAGATAGCGGTCGCCCGTGTCGGGCAGCAGGACGACGATGGTCTTTCCCGCGTTCTCTTCCCGTTTGGCAAGCTCGATCGCCGCGTGCAGCGCAGCGCCCGAGGAAATACCGACGACCACGCCCTCGCATTTCCCGAGCAGGCGGCCCGCGGCATAAGCCTCTTCGTTCTCCACCGGGATGATCTCATCATAAATGCCCGTGTCCAGCACCTCCGGCACAAAGCCCGCGCCGATGCCCTGCAGGCCGTGGGGGCCCGCCTTGCCGCCGGAGAGGACGGCCG
This sequence comes from Oscillospiraceae bacterium, assembly GCA_902789745.1. Taxonomy (GTDB): domain Bacteria; phylum Bacillota; class Clostridia; order Oscillospirales; family Oscillospiraceae; genus Limivicinus. The sequence goes on from CADAPH010000037.1 coordinate 28,599, forward strand.
AGGTCTTCGGCTCCACCGCCACAACCCTGACGGCGGGGTTCTGCTCCTTCAGATAGTGCCCCGTGCCGGTGATGGTGCCGCCGGTGCCGACGCCGGCGACGAAGAGATCGACCTTGCCGTCGGTGTCACGCCAGATTTCGGGGCCGGTGGTCTGATAGTGCGCCTCGGCGTTGACGGGATTGACAAACTGCCCGGGAATGAAGCTGCCGGGGATGGAGGCAGCCAGCTCCTCGGCCTTCTCGATGGCGCCGGTCATGCCCTTCGCGCCCTCGGTGAGCACCAGCTCGGCCCCGTAGGCCTTCATGAGGATGCGGCGCTCGACGGACATGGTCTCGGGCATGACGATGATGACGCGGTAGCCCCGCGCCGCCGCGACGCAGGCGAGGCCGATCCCGGTGTTGCCGGAGGTTGGCTCGATGATCACAGAGCCGGGGCGGAGCCTGCCCTCGCGCTCGGCGGCGTTGATCATGGCAAGGCCGATGCGGTCCTTGGCCGAGCCCGCGGGGTTGAGGTATTCCAGCTTTGCCAGCACCTTTGCCTTGAGGCCGAGCCGCTTTTCCAGATTGCAAAGCTCCAAAAGGGGCGTCCCGCCGATCAGCTGGTCGACGGAGGTATAGATCTTGGACATGATGTACTCCCTTCAAGCATCAAAACATAATACACTATTTATATGTCAAGAGACGGAAACTGTCAACTAAAATCGGTGACGGGCGAGCGCGATCCTCAAGATATCCCCCGCTCCGAAACACTCCCTTGACGATAAAAAAGAGAAATATTATAATGAAAAACAACCTATGCCATTCCCCCATTCCCATCGTGTCGGAAATGGGGGAATTATACGGTTTTTCAATACGCTCTGAAAGAGGACGCGCAAATGTATATCATTATATATGACTTCGGAACCAGCAGCGTGAAAACCTGCCTGTTTGAAATTGATTCGGATGTACGTCTTGCGGCAAGCTCCACCGCCGGTTATGGCCTCTATATTTCTGACGATGGGGGCGCCGAACAGGACACGGAGGAATGGTGGGCGGCGCTGTGTTCGACCACGCGCGAGCTGTTTAAAAAGTCGACGGTGAAGCCGGAAGAAATCGAGGGAATGGCCTTCTGCTCACAGATGCAGGGCTCTGTTTTTGTCGATGAAAACGGAACCGCCCTGAGACGGCCGATGAATTATCTGGATCAGAAGGGCGTCAAAGAATACAAGGCCTGCATGGGTACGGGATTGATCAAGGTTTCCGGCTGCAGTCTGTATAAGCTTGCGCGGAACCTGATTGTGAATTACGCCGGCTCAACCAGCGCCAAGGATCCGGTCTGGAAATACAAATGGGTGGAGAACAACGAGCCTGACGTTTTCAAAAAAACGTATAAATGGCTGGATATCGGCGACTATCTCGTATCGCGCTGCACAGGGAGGATCATAAGAACTGCCGATTCAGCCTTCGCGACCTTCCTCTATGACACGCGCAAGGGAAAGGAAGGCTGGAACAAGGGTCTTCTGAAGATGTATCAGGTGAATCCTGCCCACATGCCGGAGATCATCGACTGCACGGATCTGGTCGGGGGTCTTACGGAGAAGGCGGCGCAGGAGCTTGGCCTGGTAAAGGGCATCCCGGTTTTCGGCGGAGGCGGCGACACGACTTTTGTCAATATCGGCGCCGGATGCACAAGGCCGGGCGATACCCATATTTACGTCGGGACATCGGGCTGGGTATCGACTTACCTGGATTATCAGACGGTTGACATCAACGCGATGATCACCGGCGTTCTGTCGGCAAAGCACGGGTATTTCAATTATTACGCGGAGCTGGAAACCGCCGGAAAGTGCTTTGAATGGGTCATGGATCATCTGGCGCTGGACGAGATCGGCATGTATCTGGAGCAGACCAAAATCACGGATCTGGAGAGCAAGTACCGGAGCCTCTATGATTACCTCTCGGAAGAGGTTGAAAAAGTCCCCGCAGGTGCAAACGGCGTGATTTTTACCCCCTGGCTCCACGGGAACCGATGCCCGTTTGAGGATGCCAGGGCGGGCGGGATGTTCTTCAATATCAGAATCGAAAACGGCAAGAGGGATATGATCCGCGCCGTTCTTGAGGGGATATGCTATCATCTGCGCTGGCTGCTGGAAAATGAAGCGAGAAAGGTGAAAACCTCCGATCCCATTCGCTTTGTCGGCGGGGGCGCTCTGTCGCCGCTTACCTGCCAGATGCTGGCGGACATCACCGGGCGAAAGATCGAGACGGTGAACAACACACAGGAGGTAGGCGCGGTCGGAACCGCCCTTGTCGTGGCGGCGGGCCTCAAGGGGGACGACGTGCTGGAGCTTTCACGCCGCCTTGTCAAAGTCGATCATGTCTATATCCGCGATCCCGCAAACAGAGGCGTATATGAGCGCAACTACAGCGTGTTCAAAAAACTCTACAAGTCCAACGCAAAGAACTTTCAGGAATTAAATGCCTGACATTTGCGCAATGAACCGGAAACCCGATTTTGACGGCAATAGCCGTCTCAGACTGTAGACGAAGTCCGTTTTTGTCATTGCGAACCAGTGACCGATGTCACTGGTGTGGCAATCCGTTTTCTTTGTGTGGCACGAAATCCTTGAGATATGCCAATATCAAGGCTGGCCACTGGGAGAGACGGATTCCCACGCCAGTGTGCGCACTGGCTCGGAATGACAGACTATAGGGTTTGTCTACACATTGAGCAGCCTGAAGGGGCAGGACTTCCCTGCGCAGCATCCGCTCCTGCCGCCCATTGCAATCGCGTGCCTCCCATGCTATACTGTGCCCGCGCAATTCAATTCAACGGAGAAATTACCATGAGCTACAACTTTTTCGCCTATCTCTCGCGCATGCGCTATATCGAGCGCTGGAGCCTCATGCGCAACGCCCTGCCCGAGAACATCCAGGAGCACAGCCATATGGTGGCGGTCATCGCCCACGCGCTGGGCGTCATCCGGCGGGACGTGATGGGGGTGCCCTGCGATCCCGAGGAATACGCCGCGGTGGCCCTCTACCACGACTGCTCCGAGATCCTGACCGGCGACCTGCCCACGCCCATCAAGTACCACAGCGCGAAGATCAAGGGCGCCTACCGCGAGGTCGAGCGCCTGGCCTGCGAAAAGCTCCTGAACACCCTGCCGGACGAGCTGCGCGGCGCCTTCGCCCCGGTTCTCAACGGCGAGACGGCGGAGCGCTGCCATGATCTGGTGAAGGCGGCGGACAAGCTCTCGGCCTATATCAAGTGCATCGAGGAGCGCAAGGCCGGCAACAGCGACTTCCTCTCCGCCGAGCGCCAGACCCGCCAGGCGCTGGAGGACTACCACCTGCCGGAGGTCGACTACTTCCTGCTGTACTTTATCCCCGCTTTCGAGCTGACGCTGGACGAGCTGGGAACCATAGAAGATTAAATTGAAAAGTGGAAAGTGAAGATATGGAAAAAGCAAAAATTGATCGGATCAACGAGCTGGCCCATACAGCAAAAGAAAGAGCGTTGACCGCGGAAGAGCTTGCCGAGCGCGACGCACTGCGGAAGGAGTACCTTGCGGATATCCGCCGCAATACCATCGCGCAGCTGGAAAACACCTATATTGTGACGCCGGACGGCAAAAAGCACCCCCTGCCCAAAAAGGGCGGGAAACCGGAATAAGGGAGGGCCGCGACATGAGCAGAGCTGACGAGATCTTTATTCAAAACTGCAAAGACATCCTGGAAAACGGCATCTGGGACACCGACCGCGCCGTCCGCACCCGCTGGGAGGACGGGACGCCCGCCCACACCATCAAAAAGTTCTGCATCGTCAACCGCTACAATCTGGCGGAGGAATTTCCCATCCTTACGATCCGCCGCATCTACTGGAAGTCTGCCATCGACGAGCTGCTGTGGATCTGGCAGGCGAAGAGCAACAACGTCCGAGAGCTGCGCACCCGCGTCTGGGACGCCTGGGCCGACGAAAACGGCTCCATCGGCAAGGCCTACGGCTACCAGCTCGGCGTGAAGCACCACTACCCCGAGGGGGACATGGATCAGGTGGACAAGGTGCTGTGGGACTTAAAGCACAACCCCGCCTCAAGGCGCATCATGACCAATCTCTACAACTTCGCCGATCTGTCCGAAATGGCGCTCTATCCCTGCGCCTACTCCATGACCTTCAACGTCACGGGCGACCGGCTCAACGCGATCCTCAACCAGCGCAGCCAGGACATGCTGACCGCGAACAACTGGAACGTCGTGCAGTACGCGGTGCTGACGCTGATGATGGCGCAGGTCTCGGGCTTCAAGCCGGGCGAATTTGTCCACGTCATCGCCGACGCGCACATTTACGACCGCCATGTCGAGGCCGTGAAGGAGATTATTCAGCATGAGCCCAAGCCCGCGCCGAAGTTCGTGATCGACCCGGCGGTGGACGATTTCTATAAATTCACCCGCGACAGCTTCAAAATGGAGAACTACGAATACGCCGACTTTGCCGGGAAGATCCCGGTGGCGCTTTGAGGTACGGCGCGATGGAAGCCATTGTCGCCGTCTTCTCCGACTGGGGCATCGGCAGCGAGGGGACGCAGCAGGTCGTTTTGAAGGCAGACCGCGCCCACTTCCGGGAGCTGACAAAGGACGCCGCCGTTATCGTCGGGCGCCGCACGCTCGCGGATTTTCCGGGCGGCAAGCCGCTGAAGGGGCGCAGCAACATCGTCGTCACCCGGCAGGATATCGCAATCGAGGGCGCAGAAGTCGCGCACAGCACGGAAGAGGCGCTCTCCCTCGCCGCGAAGTACCCGCGCACGCTGGTGATCGGCGGGGCGTCGATCTACCGCCAGTTTTTACCGTATCTCGATCTTGTGCATGTGACGCAAATGCGCGCATCGTTTATACTATTCCTTAATAGAAATCCATTTGCTCATCTTATTAAGGAATAGTATTACTTGACAGAAAAGGGCGAAAGGATTAAACTTATAAAGTTCCCATACGTTTCGTATGTGCTCCAAAATACTATAGAATCGAGAATCGGCATATGTATAAAAAACCTTTGGAAATCTGCTGCTATGTGGCCGGCGCGGGCGCCTTCGGCGTGTTTTTCCGCTGGCTGCAGGATCAGCTTGCCTTCGATGATCCTCGTACCGGCGCTGGTGATCGCTGCGGTGCTGCTGTTCCGCAGCTTCATTCAGGGAATGAAAAAACGGCATATCGCACCGCCGGAGGATTTCTGCCGCGCACTGTATAACCCCGGCAAGCTCTTTACCATCCTGCGCTGGCTTGCCGGCGTCGTGATGATCGCGGGCGCGGTGCTGCTGATGATGAGCTCGGAGGCCGACCCTTACGCCGGGATGATCCGCATCCTCTGCGCCCTTGCCGCCGCCTCGGGTCTCGCCTTCCCGCTGGTTCTGGGCCAGGCGAACTATGACAGCTTCGGTCATCAGGGGCTTGTGCGCTTCGGCATGACCCTGCCGGTGCTGATGTACGCCCTGTGGCTGGTGCTGAGCTATGTACGCAACCAGCTCAACAGCGTCCCCTGGTCTTACGCCGTGGAGATGTTTGCGATCATCTGCGCGATGATCGGTTTCTTCCGTGTTTCAAGCTTTGCCTTCCATGTGGAAAAGGGTTATGAGGCGCTGTTTTTTGCGATGCTGGGTACGACTGCCTGCATCATGGCCCTGGCGGACGAGCGCTACATGGGCATGCAGCTCATTTTCCTCGCCTCTGCCGGTATGCTGCTGCTGTACGTGTGGATCCTGGTGCGCAACCTCGCGCCGGTGCAGGAGAAGAAGGAAGAAGGCCCGGAGATCGACGCGGGCGGCTTTGAGAAGCTGAGCTGAACAGGATTACGAGGGCGGCGGCTGCCGCCCTCGTTTCTTTTGGAGGAACCAATGACGAACGACGCCCAACTTGTACAGGAGACCGCGGCCCGCCTGATCGACTGGTGCGCCGCCGTGCGCAGACCGCTGCCGTGGCGGCTCTCGCCCACGCCCTACCATGTCTGGGTGTCGGAGATCATGCTGCAGCAGACCCGCATTGAGGCCGTGATCCCCTATTACGCGCGCTTTCTGGACGCTCTGCCGGATATCCCGTCCCTTGCCGCCGTGGAGGAAGATAAATTGCTGAAGCTCTGGGAAGGGCTCGGCTACTACAGCAGGGCGCGGAATCTGCAAAAGGCGGCAAAACGCGTCATGGCGGACTTCGGCGGGGAGCTCCCGCGCGAGGCGGCAAAGCTCAAAACGCTCCCCGGGATCGGGGACTACACCGCCGGGGCCATCGCCTCCATCGCC
>CADAPH010000038.1 GCA_902789745.1 Oscillospiraceae bacterium
ATTTTAGGGATTTTGATATTCGGCGTGCTCATCGGCGTGCATGAGTTCGGCCATTTTGCCGTCGCCAAGCTCTGCGGCGTGAAGGTACTGGAGTTTTCCCTGGGCATGGGCCCGGCCCTCTGGCAGAAGCAGGGGAAGGAGACGCTCTATTCCCTGCGCCTGGTCCCCTTCGGGGGCTACTGCGCCATGATGGGCGAGAACGAGGCGTCCGACGATCCCCGCGCCTTCACCAGTCAGCCCCACTGGAAGCGGATTTTGATCCTTGTGGCCGGGGCGGCGATGAACTTCCTGCTCGGCCTTGTGATCGTCATTATCCTCTACTCCGGCGCCTACGGCTTCCGCACCAGCGTGATCGAGGACTTCATGCCCGGCTGCCCCTACGAGAGGGCTGACGGGCTTCACAAGGGCGACGAGTTCTACAAGATCGACGGCAGGCGCATCTACATGCAGATGAACGTGGGCGAATTCCTTGATCAGGGGAACGGGGTCTATGATCTTGTGATGCTCCGCGACGGGAAGAAGGTCGAATTGAAAAGCTTCCCCATGGAGCGCATCCTCTACGAGGGACAGACCCAGAAGATGTACGGCTTCTACTTCGGCTATGAGGACGCCACGCCCGCGAACGTGGTGAAGAACGCCTGGAACACCTGTATGGAGTTCGGGCGCTGGGTCAAGCTGGGCCTGGAGGAGCTGATCCACGGCAGGGTCAGCGTCAACGACATGAGCGGCCCGGTCGGCATTGTCGACCTCATGGCCGAGACCGGCGAGGCCGCCGAGACCACCGGCGACGCGCTGTACAACATCTTCTATCTCACCGCCTTCATCGCGGTAAACCTCGCGATCATGAACATGCTCCCGCTGCCCGCGCTGGACGGCGGCAGGGTCTTCCTGCTGCTGGTCACCTGGGTCATCGAGGGCGTGACGGGGAAAAAGCTCAACCCCAAGTATGAGGGCTATATCCATGCGGCGGGCATGGTGCTGCTGCTGTCGCTGATGGTCTTCATCATGTTCCACGACTTCTGGCGGATTTTTACGAAGTAAAATCGCGGTTTCATCGTAGGGGAGGGGCTTGCCCCTCCCGCGCGGTATACGGTTCGTCGTGCGCATTCGCCGGGGCGAATCCGCAGAAACGCAGGCTTCCCCGCCGGGACGCCGAGGGCGTCGTCCCCTACAGTGTTTTAAAACGAAAGTTCCATCATCAATCAATCACCGCGCCCGCTTGGGGCGCGCGGAGGACAGATCATGAAAGACAGAACCCAGACCAGACAGATTCATCTCGGCACGCTGCCCCTCGGCGGCGGCGCGCCGGTGAGCGTGCAGACCATGTGCAGCACCCACACCTGGGACGTGGAGGCAACGGTAAAGCAGATCCGCGCCATGCAGGCCGCGGGGGCGGACATCGTGCGCATCGCGATCCCCGATATGGAATCGGCGAAGGCCGTCTCCGCCATCAAGGAGCAGATCACGATCCCGCTGGTGGCCGATATCCACTTCGACTACCGCCTCGCCCTCGAGGCGGCGGCGCGGGGCATCGACAAGATCCGCATCAACCCCGGCAACATTGGGGGGGAAGAGAACGTGAGGGCCGTGGCGGAAGCCTGCAAAGCGCGGCACATCCCGATCCGCATCGGGGTCAACGCGGGCTCGCTTGAAAAGCGGCTCATCGAAAAGTACGGCCACCCCTGCGCCGAGGCCCTGGTGGAGAGCGCGCGGGATCACATCGCGCTCTTGAACAAATTCGACTTTGACGATATCTGCCTGTCGCTGAAAACCTCCTCCGTGCCGCTGACGATTCAGAGCTACCGCCTCGCCGCCGAGGTCTTTCCCTACCCCCTGCATCTGGGCGTGACCGAGACGGGCACCGAATGGAACGGCACCATCCAGTCCGCCGTCGGGATCGGAACGCTGCTCTCCGAGGGCATCGGCGACACGATCCGCGTCTCCCTGACCGCCGACCCCGTGCGCGAGGTCTCGGTCGGCATTGCGATCCTGAAGGCCGCGGGGCTGCGTCCCGGCGGGGTGAAGTTCGTCTCCTGCCCCACCTGCGGCAGAACGGAAATCGACCTGATTTCTCTCGCCTCCGAGGTGGAGGCGCGCGTGCGCGGCATGAAGCGCGACATCACGGTGGCCGTCATGGGCTGCGTGGTCAACGGCCCCGGCGAGGCGCGGGAGGCCGACTACGGCATCGCGGGCGGCAGGGGCAAGGGCATCCTGTTCAAGAAGGGCGTCGTGCTGGGTACATACCCCTATGAGGAGCTCTGCGACCGGCTGATCGCCCTGATCGAGAGCGACGGAGAACAGCATGGCTGACCATACTCCCTTTCTCACCATCTTCCCCGGCTGCGAGAGCCTGTCCGCCGCCGCGGGGGGACTGGACAAGGCCTATGTCACCGACGTGCAGGTGGATCTGGGGCAGAAGACCCTGACCATCGCGGCGTATTTCGCGTCCATGCCCTCGCCGGTGGACATCCAGCGGCTGTCGGAGTGCCTGCGCGCAGACTACGGCCTCACGGGCGTCGGGATCGTCCCGGACTATCCGCGCGTAAAAGCCAGCGCCCCGGCGGTGGATACCCGCGCGTCCTCCAACCCCTCGAAGCCCGCGGGCGCGCCGCTCATGGGAAAACCGATCAAGACCAAGCCCGTGCCCATGAACACCCTGACGCTGGAATCCGGCAGGGTCGTGGTGGAGGGCGACGTCGTCGCGGTCACCAGCCGCACGATCCAGAAGAGCGGCGGGGCGGTTTTGTGCTTCGACATGACCGACCGCACCAATTCCGTGCGCGTCTCGCGCTTTCTCAGATCGGACGACGACAAGAGCATCATCGACGCCGTCAAGCCCGGCGACCATCTGATCGTCCAGGGGGAGATCATCTACTCCAAGTACGACGACGACATGGTGCTCGACCCGCGGGCCATTATGAAGGGAAAACGCGTCATCCGCCCGGACAACGCCCCGGAAAAGCGCGTGGAGCTGCATCTGCACACCCGCTTTTCGACGCTCGACGCCCTCACCGACCCCGCCGCCGCGGTCAAGCGCGCGGCCTACTGGGGCATGCCCGCCATCGCCGTCACGGATCACGGCGTGGCCCAGGCCTTCCCGGACATGTGGAAGGCCGGCAAAAAGGAGGGCGTCAAGATCATCTACGGCATGGAGGCCTACTATACCAACGACATGGACGGCAACAGCGCCGTCATCGGCAAGTCGAGCCTTCCGCTGGATACCGAGTTTGTGGCCTTCGATATCGAGACCACCGGCCTCAACGCCCAGACCGACCGCATGACCGAGATCGGCGCGATCCTCTTCTCCGGCTCCGAAATCCTCAAAACCTTCAATACCTTCGTCGATCCCCAGCGCCATATCCCGGCGGACATCACGAACCTCACCGGCATCCGCGACAGCGACGTGCAGGGCGCGCCGCTGGAGAAGGAGGCCATGCAGATGTTCATGGACTTCGTGGGGGACCGGCCCATCATCGCCCACAACGCCCACTTTGACGTGGGCTTCATGACCGCGGCCGCCAGGCGGAACGGCCTGCGCTTTTCTCCGGTCTTTCTCGACACCCTGGCGCTGAGCCAGGCGCTCTGTCCCGAGCTCAAGCGCTTTAAGCTGGACATTGTCTCGAACCATCTGGGGCTGCCCCAGTTCAACCACCACCGCGCCTCGGACGACGCACTGGTCGTGGCCCGCATGATGGGGAAGTTTCTGCCCATGCTCAAGCAGCAGGGCGCGCGCACGGTCGACGATATCGAGAGCGTCTACCACACCCTCCGCCGCACGGACGTGGCGAAGACCTACCACATGATCCTGCTGGTCAAGAACAAGGTGGGATTAAAGAATCTCTACGAGATGATCTCCCAGTCGTATCTGAAATACTTCCACCGCGTCCCCACCATCCCGAAGAGCCTGCTTCTGCAGCACCGGGAGGGCATCCTGGTCGGCTCCGCCTGCGGCATGGGAGAGCTCTACGGCGCGGTCATGACCGGGGCGAGCGAGGACGAGCTCAAGAAGATCGCCTCCCTCTACGACTATCTGGAGATCCAGCCCATCTGCAACAACGGCTTTCTGATCGACAACGGCAGGGTCAGCGACGTCTCCGTTCTCCAGGACTATAACCGCACCATTCTGAACCTCGGGCGCGCGCTGAATAAGCCTGTGATCGCCGCCTCGGACGTACACTTCCTCGACGCCGAGGACGAGCAGTACCGCAAGATCCTCCAGGCCGCCAAGAAGTTCTCCGACGCCGACCGCGACTGCCCCATCTTCTTCCGCAACACGGAGGAGATGCTGGCGGAGTTTCAGTATCTCGGCGAGGAGACGGCGAAGGAGGTCGTCATCACCAACACCCGCGCCATCGCCGACCAGGTGGAAGAGATCGAGCTTTTGCCCAAGGATCTCTTCGCGCCGAAGATCGAAAATTCCGCCGAGGATTTGAAACGCCTCGTCTATGAGAAGATGCACCGCATCTACGGCGACCCCGCGCCGGAGCTTGTCCAGAAGCGCGTGGACATCGAGCTCAACACCATCCTGGATCACCAGTACGACGTGATCTATATGTCGGCGCAGAAGCTGGTGCAGAACAGTCTCGAAAACGGCTATCTCGTCGGCTCAAGAGGCAGCGTCGGCTCGTCGATCGTGGCGTACATGTCCGGCATCACGGAGGTCAACTCCCTGCCGCCGCACTACGTCTGCCCCAAATGCAAGCACTCGGAATTCATCACCGACGGCAGCTACGGCTGCGGCGCGGACATGCCCGAGAAGGACTGCCCCGACTGCGGGACACGCATGCGGCGCGACGGCTTCGACATCCCCTTCGAGACCTTTCTGGGCTACCCCGGCAACGAGAAGACCCCCGATATCGACCTCAACTTCTCCGGCGAGTACCAGGCCAAGGCGCACAAATACACCGAGACGCTCTTCGGCTCCGACCACGTCTTCCGCGCGGGCACCATCGGCACCCTGGCCGAGAAGACCGCCTACGGCTATGTGAAGAAGTACCTGGAGGAGCGCGGGATTCAGGCCACCAAGGCGGAGGAAAACCGCCTCGCCCTCGGCCTCGTGGGCATCAAGCGCACCACGGGCCAGCACCCCGGCGGCCTTGTCGTCATCCCCCAGGACAAGGACGTGACGGACTTCTGCCCCGTACAGCACCCGGCGGACGATCCCAACTCCGACATCATCACCACGCATTTTGAATACCACTGCATGGAGTCGAATCTGCTCAAGCTTGACGAGCTGGGCCACGATGACCCGACCATGATCCGCATGATGGAGGACATGACCGGCGTGGACGCAAAGGAGATCAGTCTCTCCGACCCCGAGACCATGTCGATCTACACCTCGCCCGCGGCCCTGGGTCTGCCCGACGACGACCCCATCATCGGCAAGACCGGCTCCATCGGCGTGCCGGAGTTCGGCACCCCCTTCACCCGTCAGATGTTGGTGGACACCCAGCCGAAGCAGTTCGACACGCTGATCCGCCTCTCCGGCTTCTCCCATGGCACCGACGTGTGGGCGGGCAACATCCACGATCTCATCGTCAACGGCGTGGCCAGCGTCAACGAGACCATCGGCTGCCGCGACGATATCATGCTCTACCTCATCTCTGTCGGCATCGAGCCCTCGCTGGCCTTCAAAACCATGGAGGCCGTGCGAAAGGGCAAGGTCAAAAAGTCGGGCGAGTTCCCCGGCGACGCCGAGCAGCAGATGCGCGACAGGGGCGTGCCCGAGTGGTACATCGAATCCGCGCGCAAGATCGCCTATCTCTTCCCCAAGGCCCACGCGGTGGCCTACGTCATGATGGCCTTCCGCATCGCCTGGTTCAAGGTGCATGAGCCCCTGGCCTTCTATGCGGCCTACTTCTATCGCCGCAGCCAGAAGGGCGGCTTCGACGCCGGCATGATGTGCGGCGGCGCGGACGATGTGCGCAGAAGGATCAACGAGATGCACCGCCGCCCGAACCTCACCGCCAACGAGGAGGATCTGCTGGTCACCATGGAGGCCGTATACGAGATGAACATGCGCGGGCTCAATTTCGCGCCCATCGACCTCTACAAATCCCACGCGATCAAGTTTTTGATTACCGACGACGGAAAGCTCCGGCCTCCGTTCGTGGCGATTTCCGGCCTCGGCGAGACGGCGGCCTGGGATCTCATGCGCGCCGGCGAGAGCGGGCAGAAGTTTATCTCCGTGCAGGAGCTGAGCGCCGTATGCCCCAAGGTCTCCCAGGCGCATATCGAGCAGCTGAAGGCCCTCGGCGCCCTCGGCGAAATGCCCGAGAGCAACCAGATCAACCTGTTTGAGCTGTAAACAAAGGGGCTGTGAAAAAAGTCCCCGCAAAGACTGACGCGTCGTAGGGGTCGATCCCCAGATCGACCCGGCAGTGAAAAGCCCCAAATATGCACGTACCCCCAGCGAATTCGTACATTGTGTACGTTTTCGCCGGGGGAGTTGGTTTATTTGGGCTTGTGCCGCACGGGCCGATGAGGGCATCGGCCCCTACGATGTTGTTGGACTTTTTTCACAGCCCCTTTCCGTGTTATTCGTACTGCGTCAGAACCATCTCGTCATGTAAAACCTGCATCGCCTTCCGGTGATCCTCCGGCGCGACATAGACGCTGAACGCGTTTTCCGTGAGCGCCCCGTCCTTCACCGCGATCCCCGCATTTGCAAGCGTGAGCACCGCGTCCGAAAGCGCCCCGGCGTCCGCGCCGCGGCCCGCGAGGGTGACGCGCCCGCTCTCTGCCTTTCCGGTGAGCCCCGCGAGCTTCGGCCGTGCGCTTTCGGGCAGGAGCTTTACCTCGGTGCCGGGCCCCGCCTCAAAGGAGGACAGCAGGCGCAGCGGCACATTGTTCGCAAGCGCCAGCTCCACGGATTTCGCGTGCAGCACCTTGGAGCCCGCCTTCGACAGGGCCAGCATATCCCTCGTATCAATCACTGAGAGAAGCCGCGCGTCCGATACGCGTCGGGGGTCGGCGGTGCAGATCCCGTCCACGTCGGTGTAGATCTCACAGCCGTCCGCCTCCAGCGCCGCAGCCAGCGCGACCGCCGTGGTGTCCGAGCCGCCGCGGCCGAGGCTCGTCACGTCCCCCGCGGCGCAGATGCCCTGAAAGCCCGTCACCACCGGCACGCGCCCGCGGCTGAGCTCCGCCTTGATGCGGCCCGGGGAGATGAGGCGGATGTCCCCGTCGCCGTAGTTTCTATCCGTCATGATCCCCGCCTGCCAGCCGGTCAGCGACACGGCGGGAAGTCCCAGCTGTTCCATCGTCATCACGAGCAGGGCGGCGGACTGCTGCTCCCCGGTGGTGACGAGGGCGTCCAGCTCCCGGGCGGAGGGCTCGGGGCTCATCTCCCGCGCCTGCCCGGTGAGGCGGTCGGTCGTCCCGCCCATGGCCGAGACCACCACAACAAGCTCCGCCTCTTTGCGCCGGTCGCGGACAAGGCCCGCCACGTGTCTGAGCCGCTCCGCATCCTTCAGCGAGCTGCCGCCGTATTTCTGCACAATCAGCATGTGCACTCCTCCAAATCAAAATCAACAGCGGCGGGCAAACCCGCCGCCGCTTTATTCTATTCGGAGAGCGGGAACGGGGTCACAGCATCTCTCCGCCTGTGTCCCAAATTATTCACAATCTGCGGCTTGATTTGCGGCGCGGGCGTGATAAAATAAATGGAAAATTTTCTGCTTTTACCCAGAGAAAGGATGTGATCGCAGCCGTGATCAAAACCCTTGCCGGGAGCCTGCGGGAGAACAGGAGCTCCACGCTGCTCACGCTGCTCTTTATCATCGGGGAGGTCTTCTTTGAAGTGCTCATCCCGTTTTACACCGCCGACATGGTCAACATGATCAAGGCGGGCGCGCCGCTGGGCGAGGTGACGGCGCTGGGCGGAAAGCTCGTGCTGATGGCGGTGGCCTCACTTCTTTGCGGGGCGGCCGCGGCCAAGACCTGCGCCGACGCCTCCACCGGCTTTGCCCGCAATCTGCGGGAGGATATGTTCACCCGCGTGCAGGGCTTTGCCTTCGAGAACATCGACCGCTTTTCCTCCGCCTCGCTGGTGACGCGCATGACCACCGACGTGACCAATGTCCAGATGGCCTTCATGATGCTCATCCGCGTCGCCGTGCGCGCCCCGCTGATGTTCCTCTTCGCCATCACCATGGCCTTCCTCATGGGCGGCAAGCTGGCCCTCACCTTCGTGGTGGTGGTGCCGGTGCTCGTGGCCGGGCTGATGCTGATCGCCAAACACGCCATGCCCGCGTTCCGCTCCGTCTTCCGCAAGTACGACAAGCTCAACGAGTCCATCGAAGAGAACGTGCGCGGCATGCGCGTGGTCAAGGGCTTCGCCCGCGAGGACTATGAGAGGCAGAAGTTCGGCGCGGCGGCGGACAGCATCTGCGTGGACTTCACGAAGGCCGAGCGCATCGTCGCCCTCAACTCCCCGCTCATGCAGCTGTGCATGTACTTCAACATGCTCTTCATCCTCACGGTGGGCGCGCGCATCATCGTCTCCACGCGCGGCACGGTCATCGACGTGGGCCAGATCTCCGCCATGATGAACTACGGCGTGCAGGTGCTCATGAGCCTCATGATGCTGTCCATGATCTATGTCATGCTCACCATCTCCGCCGAGTCCGCCAAGCGCATCAGCGAGGTGCTGGCGGAAAAGCCCTCGCTCGTGAGTCCCCCGCATCCCGTGACCGAGGTCAAAGACGGCGGCGTCGAATTCACGGACGTGGCCTTCAAGTACTCCCCCAGCGCCGAAAACTACGCCCTCTACGACATCGACCTCGTCATCCCCTCGGGCGCGACGGTCGGCATCCTGGGCGGCACGGGCTCGAGCAAGACGACGCTGGTGCAGCTCATCCCCCGCCTCTATGACGTGACGGAGGGCAGCGTGAAGGTCGGCGGCGTGGACGTGCGCGCGTACGACCTGGACGCGCTGCGAAACGCGGTTTCGATGGTGCTGCAGAAAAACCAGCTCTTCTCCGGGACGATTGCCGAGAACCTGCGCTGGGGCAACGAGAACGCCACCGACGAGGAACTGGCGGAGGCCTGCAGGCTCGCCCAGGCGGACGAGTTTATCCGCGCCTTCCCCGACGGCTACGACACCCATATCGAGCAGGGGGGCACCAACGTCTCCGGCGGGCAGAAGCAGCGGCTCTGCATCGCGCGCGCCCTGCTCAAAAAGCCGAAGATCCTGATCCTCGACGACTCCACCAGCGCGGTGGACACGAGGACCGACGCCCTCATCCGCGCGGGCTTCAAAACATACATTCCCGAGACCACCAAGATCATCATCGCCCAGCGCGTCGCCTCGGTCATGGACGCGGACATGATCCTCATCATGGACAACGGCCATATCGTCGCCCGCGGCACGCATGAGGAGCTTCTGAAGAGCTCGGAGATCTACCGCGAGATCTATGAGCAGCAGACGAACGGAGGTGAGGACGATGCCTAAGATGCCCGGAGGACACCGCGGCGGCGCAGCCGTACCCGCACAGGGCGGCAAGCCGAAGGCCGATTTCAGCGCCCTCGGCCGCGCATTGAAGCGCTTCTTCGCCTACTATCCGCGCCTCGCCCCGCTGACCATGCTCTGCATCCTCTTCTCCTCGACCGTGTCGGCGATCCCCTCGCTCTTTACCCAGAACGTCATCGCCGTCATCGAGCAGTGGTACAAGTCCGGCGACTGGGCCGCCGCAAGGCCGGAGGTCTACCGCTATGTGACGGTGCTGGCCATCCTCTATGTGCTGGCGCTTCTGAGCTCGGCGGGCTATACCCAGCTCATGGCGGTCATGACCCAGGGCTTTCTCAACAAGCTGCGGCAGGAGGTCTTCGGCCACATGCAGGATCTCCCCGTCCGCTACTTCGACACCCATCAGCACGGCGAGATCATGAGCACCTACACCAACGATATCGACACCCTGCGCATGCTCATCAGCCAGTCCCTGCCCACCTTTATCCAGTCCGGCACCATCGTGCTGGTCGTGTTTATAATCATGCTGTATTTCAGCCTCTGGATGACGCTGGTGCTGGTGGCGGGCGTGGTGGCCATGTTCTTTGTGACCAAGGTGGTGGGCGGCGGCTCGGCCCGCTACTTTGTCAAGCAGCAGAAGGCCCTCGCCGATACCGAGGGCATCATCCAGGAGATGATGAACGGCCAGAAGGTCGTCAAGGTCTTCTGCCACGAGCAGAAGAGCATCGAGGCCTTCCAAAAGCTCAACAACGCCCTGCGCGAGGACAGCCGCAGGGCCAACGCCTACGCCAACATCCTCGGCCCCGTCATGAACAACATCGGCAACATCCTCTATGTGCTCATGGCCCTGGCAGGGGGCGTCTTCCTGCTGGCGGGCGTGAAAAACGTGTCCCTGTCCGGCATGCCCTTTTCCATCAGCGTGCTGATCCCCTTCCTCGGCATGGCCAAGCAGTTCACCGGCAACGTCAACACCCTGGCCCAGCAGATCAACAACATCGTCATGGCCTCCGCGGGCGCGGGGCGCATCTTCGCCCTCATGGACGAGGAGCCGGAGACGGACGAGGGCTATGTGACGCTGGTAAACGTCAAGGAAAACCCGGACGGCACGCTCACCGAGACAAGCGAGCGCACCGGCAAATGGGCCTGGCGCCATCCCCACGGGGACGGGACGCTGACCTATACCCCGCTTCAGGGCGACGTGCGCCTGTTCGACGTGGACTTTGCCTACGAGGAGGGCAAGGACGTGCTGCACGACGTCACGGTCTACGCCGAGCCGGGGCAGAAGGTGGCCTTTGTCGGCGCGACCGGCGCGGGCAAGACCACGATCACAAACCTCATCAACCGCTTCTACGACATCGCCGACGGCAAGATCCGCTACGACGGCATCAACATCAACAAGATCAAAAAGGCCGACCTGCGCCGCTCCCTTGGGATCGTGCTGCAGGAGACCAACCTCTTCACCGGCACGGTGCTGGACAACATCCGCTACGGCAGGCTGGACGCCGCCGACGAGGCGTGCATCCGGGCCGCCCGGCTCGTGGGCGCGGACGACTTCATCACGAGGCTCCCCGAGGGCTACAACACCAGGCTGACCAACAACGGCGCGAACCTCTCCCAGGGCCAGCGCCAGCTCATCGCCATCGCCCGCGCGGCGGTCGCCGATCCCCCGGTCATGATCCTGGACGAGGCCACCTCCTCCATCGACACCCGCACCGAGGCCATCGTCCAGCGCGGCATGGACAAGCTCATGGAGGGGCGCACGGTCTTCGTCATCGCGCACCGCCTCTCCACGGTCAAGAACTCCGACGTCATCATGGTGCTCGACCACGGCCGCATCATCGAGCGCGGCAGCCACGACAAGCTCATCGCCGAAAAGGGCACCTACTACCAGCTCTACACCGGCGCGTTCGAGCTGGAGTAAAGAGGCGCGCCGTTTCCGACAAGGTACGAGGATACCATAGGGGAGGGGCCTGCCCCTCCCGGCGGTACACGATAGGTTCCGCGACAACAAAGACCCGTGCGGCGAACCGCACGGGCCTTCGTTTTGGGAGAAAAGAGAGGATTTATAGGAGAAAGAAAGGAATCAATTTTATCGTTCGGCCTGCATGGGCCGCTCCTCGTCGAAGACGACGGGGACGCTGCGGATCTCATCGGCGCGGTAGACCTCGATATCCACGGTCTCGCCGGCGCTGTGGCGCTTGATGGCGGCGCGCAGATCGTCAAAGCTGCGGATCGCCTCGCCGTCGATCTTCGTGATGATATCGCCGGCCTGGATCCCGGCCTGATCGGCGCTGCTACCCGCGTCCACGCTGTCGATATACGCCCCGACGGGCCAGCCGTAGTAGCGGGCGTACATCTCATTGTACTTGGAGTTGACCGACACGCCGAGATGCGCCTTGCCGGTGACGTAGCCGATGGTCACCAGCTCCTGCGCGATGGAGGCGGCGTCCTTGATGGGGATGGCAAAGCCGATCCCCTCCACGCCGGAGCTCCTGTACTTGGCGGTGACGATGCCGACCACCTCGCCCCGGGCGTTGTACACGGGGCCGCCGGAGTTGCCGGTATTGACGGCGGCGTCGATCTGGAACATGGAAATGGAGTCGCCGTTGGATTCGGTGACGATGCGGCGATCCTTGGCGCTGACATGCCCGGTGGTCATGGAAAACTCCAGCTCGCCCAGCGGGTTGCCCACGGCGTAGACCGTGTCGCCCACGCGCATGCTGTCGCTGTCGCCGAGGGTGACGGCGTTGAGACCGTCGGCGTCGATCTTGAGGACGGCCACGTCGTTGTCGGCCTCCACGCCCACGATCTGGGCGGGATAGCGCGTGCCGTCATGCACGATCACGTTCACATCGAGCCCCGCCTTATAGGCGTCCTCGATGACGTGGTAGTTGGTGAGAATATAGCCGTCGGGCGTGATGATAAAGCCCGAGCCGCTGACGGCGGCGGAGGAGCGCATGCCGAAAAAGTTGGTATAGGTGACCTCGCTCGTCACGCCGACGACCTGCTCGCAGGCCATGTCGTAGAGATCCCCCGCGCCCATTGTGCCTGAGTAGGCGGTGGCGGCGATATTGCCGGCGCTGCCGGCGACGCTGCTCTGCTTAAGGACGGGAAGCTCTTTGACGTGCTCGTCAAGGGCGGCGACACTCTGTTCCACCGCGGCGATCCGCTGATCCATTCTGCGTTCGACCAGCGCAGCGCCGCCGAGACCGCCGAGCATTGCGCAGATCAGGCAGGAGGCGATCACCGCGCCGAGACTCGCGCCCTTTTTGTTTCTCGCTGTATGGGAGGCGCGCTGTGTCCTCTCGGGCGGCGTATAGTAGCGCGGCGGCGTGGTGCTCTCATCCGCGCGGACATAGTGCGCGTCGGAGTAGATGCGCTGGGTATAGCCGTTGCCGAAGCGATATTCGCCGTCTGCGCGGTCGGTCTGCTTTTCCTTCACCGGCCCGACTCCCTCTTCCGGATCGAACATGGTTTTCTATGCCTTCTTGCTGATAGGATTCGATAAAAGATCGGTGCTTGATTTTACGCCGTTACTATACCCGGAATTTATGACCCTGTCATGAACAAAGCGGCAAGATTTTATAAACGATCGGGGAGACGCCCGCGAGGCCATGGCGGATGGCGTCGGCAACCGCTCACCACAGCCCCGGGGTCGGCTCGAGGCCGAGATTGTCTTTCAGCCACCGGAGCGTGTGGGCCGAGCGTGTCAGCACGGTGATGTCGAAATGGTCGCGGGGGTCGTAAGCGCGGTAATCATAGGAAGCGGCGCCGCCCTCCGCGGGGAAGAGCTCCAGATTCACCGTCACGTTGGTCTGCTCCGTGCGGCATTCCTCGCCGTCCCAGGCGTACCAGCGCGCGATATTCCCCTCGCGCGCGTCGGGGAGGATGCCCTCGGCCCAGAGGCTCGTGACCTGCTCCGGCGTGAGGCGTATGCTCTCGCCTGTCCAGCCGCGCTCCCGGATCGGGTCGAAACGCGAAATGTCGAGCGCGGCATAGCGGATGGTTTCCGCGTCGATCACCCGGTCAGCTCCGGCGCGCCTGAGAAGGGGCTCGGGCAGGTTGAGAAACGCCTGATACCCGGCGAGGTCGGAAGCGGGGTCGGCCTTCGCGCGCTCGTCGGTCGGGAGGTGGTAGACGCGTTCGAGAGCCTTGCCGTTTTTGAGCTCGTAGCGCAGTGTCACAACGGTGTTGTACCCGCTCCGGGGCCCGTCGTTTTCCGCCTTGTGCCCGATCACGCCGCGGTGGAAGCCGCAGCAGGCCGCGATGGTCTCCGGCTCGGTCAGCCGGTCGTTGGCGTAGCCCATGCGCACCGCCTCCACCTCGTCAGGGGCGGGCACGCGCTTCTCATAGCCCGTCACATCCAGCTCCGCGAGCAGGAACGGCAGGACCAGGCAGACGCAGATCACGCCGAGCTGCTTCCAGCCGTGGTCAAAGACGCGCAGCGTCCTTTTCATCAGCATCTCCGCGACGAAATAGCCCAGCGCCGCGCCGAGGACCAGCAGCAGGAAGGCGACGGCGGCGAGGGCCCGGCCGCCCAGGAACTGGCGGAAGTAGCCGTCGCAGAACGCGGCGGAGAGGATGAGGCCCGTGCCGACCGCCATGCAGACCCGGAAGAGCGGGCGCAGCACCGGCACGGCCACGATCTCGCCCGCGGTCTCCATGTGCCGCTTTTTGAGGATCAGCGCCGCGAGCGGCAGCAGGACCAGCCCCGCCGCGCAGATCCCCGCGAGATAGGGGATACCCTCGACGCGGTAGCTGACGCTCTGCACGAACGAGGCGGCGTCGGGGGCGGTAGGCGAAGCTTCCCCGACGACCCGGAGCCGCGCGAAGCAGGCCTCCAGCGGCGCGAGCCAGTCGAAGCTGAGCCCGCCCCAGGTGTAGCCGTAGACCAGCACGCCCAGCAGGCCCCGCGCCGTGCTCTCGAACACGACGGCGGCGAAGCCGAGCACAGCATACACCAGCGGCAGCACCACGGTATTGCCGGTGAGCACCCCGCAGAAGCAGGCCATGCCGTAGAAGGCGATGTTCGCCATCACGACGAGGCCGAGCCAGAGGTGGATGTGCCCGGCGATCACGCCCTCGATCCCGCCGAAGCGGAGAAAAATCAGCAGCCACACCAGCACGTCGCTCAGCAGCATCGGCACAAGCCCGGTGAGCGCCGCCGTGAAATACGCCTCCTCCCTTTTCATCGGCAGGGCGTTGACCATGCCGCAGGCCCGCGGATGGTAGAGGTAGCCGAGCATGCACATGGCGACGACAGGCCCCGCCGCCGCCGCGCAGTACACCAGCGCCACGCCGGTGTCCAGCAGCACGCGGTTGAGCTCCCGCAGGTAATCGGCGCGGCTTGCGTAGCTCTCGGGCGGGTTGCCCGCCGGGGCGGCGAAGCCGACGAGCAGCAGCAGGATCAGCCACAGCGCCCACACGGGCCAGAAGCGCCGCAGCAGATGACGGGAAAAGGCCCGGTTAAAGAAGGATGTTCTTGATCTCATGATCTTCCCCTCCCAGCTCGTAAATGAAAATCTCCTCCAGGCTCAGCGGCAGCACGTCCATGAAGAACGGCTCACAGGCCGCTAATTTCGCCGTCAGCTCCCCGGCGCTGCCGCGCAGGATGAGCTGGCGCAGCCGCCCGGTGCGGGATTCGTGCAGGATGTCGAGGCCGTCCGGCAGCTCTTTCCCGTCAGGCAGGGCGAGCTGGATCTTCACGGTGTTCTCCTGCAGGGCAGCAAGCGGGCGCTCCAGCAGCATTTTCCCCTTATCCATGATGCCGACGTGATCGCACACGTCCTCCAGCTCCCGCAGGTTGTGGGACGAGACCAGCACCGTCGTGCCGCGCTCGGCCACATCCTGCAGCAGAAGGCTCCACACCTGGCGGCGCATCACGGGGTCGAGACCGTCCACCGGCTCGTCCAGCAAAATCACCTCCGGGCAGCAGCTCAGCGCGATCCAGAAGGCCGCCTGCTTCTGCATGCCCTTCGACAGGCGGTGCATGCCCTGCTTCTCCTGCAGCGGAAACGCCTCGCGCAGCTTCTCCCAGCGCCCGTCCGAGAACGCGGGGATCATGGAGCGGCAGAGATTCTTCATATCGCGCACCGTCGCGGTGCCGTAATAGAAAATATCGTCCGGGATGTAGGCGATTTTCTCCTTCACCGCCGGATTCTCGTACACCGGCTGCCCGCCGATCAGCACCTCGCCGCCGTCCTGGCGGTAGATGCCCGCGAGATGGCGGATCACCGTGGACTTGCCCGCGCCGTTCGGCCCGACGAGGCCGTAGACCGCGCCCTTCGGTACATGGATATTCAGCCCTCTCAGCGCTTCAAAGCCGTCAAAGCTCTTTTGAAGCTCCTTCACCTCGATCATGGTTCTTCCTCCTTCAGCATGTCGGCCATCTCCGACCGGGAGACGCCGACGGCCTCAAACTCCGCCGCCAGGGCGGAGAGCTTTTCCTTCAGCTCCGCCATCCGCGCGGCCCTCGCCCCGCCGCCGCGGGCGACGAAGCTGCCCTTGCCCGGCACCGAGACGATATAGCCCTCCTGCTCCAGCTCCCGATAGGCGCGCTGGATCGTGTTGGGGTTGATGGTCAGACTCACCGCCAGCTCCCGCACCGAGGGGAGCCTGTCCCCCTCGGGCAGCGCGCCGCTCAATATGAGCTGCCGCAGCGAGTCCTTCACCTTCTCGTAGATCGGGCGGGAATCGTGATAGTTGATCTGGATCAAGCCGCCGCCTCCTTTTGCGTGTTAACTGTATTAACTCAATTAGTACAGTTACAGGATAACACAGGCTCCCCTCCGTGTCAAGGGGGGGAGCCCGTTGTCAGTATGCGGATATGCGACGGCCGTCAGCCGATGTCCTGGTTGTTCATACCGGCCCAGCCGCCGTCAAAGTCGGGGCCGAAGAGGGGCCCGACCCAGGGATTGTCGGGATCCGGCGGCAGGACGGGATCGATCCAGGGGCCGTCGGGATCGTCGGGTTCATCCGGCTCATCCGGCTCATCCTGATCGCCGGCGGTGCCGTAGACATCGACGTGGTAGATGGTGTCGGCGCTGGGGTAGCCGCCGCTGTAGTAGACGGTGGCGGAGTCGCCGTAGGTGACGTTGCCGTAGCTGGAGACGAGGGAGAACGGGACGGTGACAAGCCGCTGCCGCTCATGGTCGCGCCGACGAAGGTCGCGCCGATCTGGCCGTAGCCGGGATCAGGGGGATCGTAGCTGCCCTGGATGTAGCAGGAATAGATGTTGTCGCGGCTGGGATAGTCGCGGTAGTAGACCGTGGCGGCGCAGCCGTAGTCGAGATTGCCGTCGATCTGGCAGATATCCTTCAGAAGCTGCACGCTGTCGCCGTTATCCAGGGCGATGGTGACAGTGCTCATCAGGTAGTCCGAGACGTAGCCGCCCATCTGGCCGTAGTCGGGCCCGGAGCTGCCCTGGATGCTGCAGGCGTAGATGTTGTCGCGGCTGGGGTAGTCGCGGTAGTAGACCGTGGCGGCGCAGCCGGTCTGGAGGCTGCCGCCGGTCACGGTGCAGATATCCTTCAGAAGCTGCACAGTGTCGCCGTTATCCAGGGCGATGGTGACGGTGCTCATCATCGCGTCGGTGACGACGCCGTCCATCTGGCCGTAGGCGGGCTGCCTAGGGCTGATGTTGAAGTAGGCGGTGGTGGAGCGGGCGGTCTGGCCGTTGCCGTAGAAGGTGCAGTAAGCGCCCCAGCCGCTCATGCTCACCTGGGTGTTGGAGACGCTGATGTTCGGGCTGTCTCCGCCGGAGACCGAAGAGTTCGGGAAGCGGTTGTTGAAGCTCTGCCACGAGCACTCGTTGCCGTAGGGGTCGACGAAGGTCCAGGTCGCGGTGCTCCAGTTCTCGGCGTTGGCCACGAACCAGGCGGTCTCGCCCTCGGTATGGTATTCGTCGGTGGGGTTCTTGGTGATCAGCAGGAAGGTGCTGTAGGTATCGGGCTTCGGGGTCTTGACGTCTGTCGGTTCGGGCTTGGGCGGCTGCTTGAGGCCGATGAAGACGGCGTAGCTGTCGGCGAAGCGGCCGGCGTTGGCGGCGGCGGCGGCGAGGAACCAGTCGAAGTAGGTGCTGCTGCTGTCCATGTGGCCGAAGATGGCGCTGCCCACGCTGTTGTAGTCCTCGGGCGTGATGATCTGTCCGCTGCGGTCGGTGAAGGTGGTGACCATGCGCTCGTTGATCCACTCGTTATGCTGGTAGGCGTAGGTGAAGTACTGCAGCTCGGTATCGACGAGGGCGATGGCGGACTTGTTGGCGTAGACCTCCTTTGTGGAGACGGTGACCTGGTCGTTGAACATATAGTACCAGTAGCCGGTGTCCTTGTCGTGGAAGGTGTCGGCGGCGTCGGTGATGATGTCGGGGAAGGACGCGCCCTGCGGCACCTTGACGGTGAGCTCCTCGAGCCCTGTTTTGTCGGCCTTCACGCGCCAGGCCCTGGCGGTGGTGTAGCGGCCGTCGCCCTGGATGGAGGCGGCCAGGAATTCAAGCCGGCCGTCGTGGTCGAGGTCGGTGACCGTGTAGGACCAGCGGGAGGTATCGTCGGGCTGTTTGAGGCTGTCAAATTGGGAGAAGATGAGCCGGATCTGCTCGTCCGCGCCCTCGGGGATCTGGACGGAGGGCGTATCGGAGGGCACGGGGAAGGCGGGTGCAGGGGAGGCAACGGCCTCGTCCGCGAAGGCGGCCCCGCCGCACACGCAGCCGAGAGCCATCACCAGCGCGAGAAACAAAGCGGTCAGTTTTTTCATGGCGATTCTCCTTTCCTTGTTTGCGCCCTCAGTTTACATAAATTATTAATTATTGTCAACAAAAACCTTGCGTACCGGGATTTACTATGTTATAATGAAACTTGTGAAATAGTCAAAAAAGTTACGATAGTTGACAAAAATACTTCAGATAGCGAGGTTTCACCCCATGAGCAAGAAATTTGTGAGAGCCTTTGCATTGGTGCTGGTCGTACTGATGTGTCTGTCGCTGCTGCCGCTGGCCGCGCGCGCGGACGAGGGGCATGTCTGCACCTTTGAGCCGACCACGATCCCGCCGACCTGCGGGACGAACGGCTATGTGCAGATGATCTGCCCCGTCTGCGGCAACGGCGGGGAAATCATAAGTACGATTCCGCCCACCGGCGAGCACCATTTTGAGTCCATCGTGAACGACGACTATCTGATTGAGGGCAGCGACAACCTCTGCGTCAAGCCCGCCCTCTATTGGAAGTCCTGCGTCAATTTCGTGGATGAAAACGGCACGGTCTGCGGCGCGGCGGCGGAGGAAGCGCACACCGAAGCGCTCGAAAAGCTGTATGAGGAGCTCAACCAGCGCAAGAGCAGCGGCGAGCAGCACACCGACGCCGAGTGGCAGAAGATCGCCGAGGACGCGGTCAAAGAGATCGACGCGAAGTATACCTTCACCGTCGGCGGCGAGGGGCACAACTGGGTCAGCTATGAGCGCCAGGAGGCCACCTGCGTGAACGACGGCTGGGAGGCCTACCGCCAGTGCGCCGACTGCGGCGCGATCGACGGCGAGTACCCCGTGATCCCCGCGAAGGGCCACCGCTGGGGTGATTTCACCGTGACCAAGGAGCCGACCTGCACCGAGGACGGCAGCAAGGAGCGCGTGTGCGAGGTCTGCGGCGAGAAGGAGACCGTTGTGATCCCCGCCCCCGGCCACAAGTGGGGCGCGTTTACGGTGACCAAAGCCGCCACCTGCACCGTCGACGGTGAGCAGGAGCACACCTGCACGGTCTGCGGCGTGAAGGAGACCGAGGTCATCCCCGCCGCCCACAAGTGGGGCGAATGGGTCGTGACCGTGGAGCCCGGCTGCTACTCCACCGGCGAGAAGGAGCATACCTGCACCGTCTGCAAGGAAAAGGAGACCGAGGTCATCCCCGCCGCCCACAAGTTCGGCGAATGGGTCGTGACCATGGAGCCCACCTGCTACTCCACCGGCGAAGAGAGAAGCACCTGCACGGTCTGCGGCGCGACGGA